>JAEUHT010000245.1 GCA_016793265.1 Planctomycetota bacterium | reverse complement strand
TCGGTCAGCCGGCGGCCTCCGCCAGCGACCGCCCGGTCAGCCGCGCCAGCAGTTCGCGATAGCCGGCGAACTCGTTCTCCCAGGCGTGCTCCTGGGTGAAGCGGCGCGCGCGCAACACCATGGCGCGGCCCGCGGCCGGGTCGTCGTGCAGGCGCACGAGCAGGTCGGCGAACGCCGGCAGGTCGCCGTCGGCGAACATCAGCACCTCGTCCTCGCGGAACAACGAGGTCATGATCGACGTGCGCACGGCGATGACCGGCACGTCCATGGCGACGAACTCGGGCACCTTGAGCGACAGCGCCATGTCGATGTGCACGTCGAGGTGCGGCGTGAAGACGCCGACCGACGCGCGGCTCATCGCCGCCGGCACCTCTTGCAGCGGCAGCGGCGGGCCGATCTCGACGAGGTCGCGCACGCCGAGTTCGCTGGCGAGCGCTTCGAGCTCCTGCAGCGGCTTGCCCTCGGCCTCCGACAGCTTGGCGTGGATGCGGAGGCGGATGCCGGGCAGCCGCGCGCGCACCAGCGGCAGCACGCGCACACACTGGTCGACGCCGTGCCGGTGCGACACGGTGCCGAGATAGAGCATGACGAAGGTGCCGTCGTCGGGGCCGCGCCACGGCGCTGCCTGGCGATCGAACAGCGTGGTGTCGGCGGCGTTCATCACCGCGATCGAACGGTGCTCGCGCACGGTGCCGCGCTCGAGCGCGCCGCGGCGGAAGCGCTCGGTGGCGAAGATGCAGGCGCTGGCGAAGCGGTGCGACAGCCACTCCTGCGCGCGGATCGGCCAGATGCCCGGGTGCCGCACGCTGGTCTTGAACTTGCTGCAGTAGACCTCCGGCATCAGGTCGTGCACGTCGAGCAGCACGACGCGCCCGAACAGCCGCGGCACCAGCGCGGCGAACACCAGGAAGTCGGGCATGTTGTGCACGTGCACGACGTCGTAGCGCCGCCAGCGCCAGGTCAGCACGAGGCCGCACAACAGCGTGAACCAGCAGTACTCGAACAGGTAGCGCAGGGTGCCGCCGCGGCGCCGCGACAGCGGCAGCCGTTCGACGCGCACGCCGCGCAGCGCTTCGACCTTGGCCTTGCCGCGGTCGCGCAGGGCCAGCACCGTCACCTGGTGGCCGCCGGCGGCGAGGGTCTCGGCATAACGCCGCACGCGCGCATCACCTTCGTAGTAGGCGTGCACGACCATGCAGACCCGCAGCGCGGCCTCGACGTCGGCCATGGGTGTCGGCGGCGCGATCAGTTGACGGTGCCGAGCGCCGGGCCGCCGAGCGAGAACGGCAGCAGGCGGCGCACGTAGAGGTCGACGTAGTTGCCGAGGTCCGCGATCGACGAAGTCTGGGCGTAGACGACGTCACCGGGCAGCAGCAGGAAGTCCGGCGCCTGGTCGAGCAGCACGTCGGTCATGTTGACGCGGAACGTGCGCTGGCTGCCGTCCGCATTGAGCCGCAGGATGCGGATGTCGCTGTGCTTGACCGTGTAGTTGAAGCTGCCGGCATCGGCGATCGCCTGCGTCATCGTCAGGCCGGGGCGGTAGGCGATGGCGCCGGGACGGAACACCTCGCCACAGACGTAGACCGACTGCGTCGCCGCCTCGGTCAGTGTGATGGTCACGCTCGGCACGAGGCTGAACACCGCCTTGTAGGCTTCGATGATCTCGGTGCGCGCGGCGCCGACCGAACGGCCGGCGATGTGCAACGGGCCGGGCAGACGGCGCAGATCGACGGTGCCGGTCGGCGACACCACCACTTCCTGCAGCGCGCCGGTGTCGCTCGCCGCCGACGCCAGTTCGTCGACGCGCACGGTGAGGTGGTCGCCGGCGCGCAGCACGTAGTCGCGCTGCATGTAGGCGGCCCACTCCATCGCCACCGCCTTGGCGTCGAACGGCGGCGCCGACGAACACGCCGTCATCAGCAGGGCAGCCAGCAGGAAGCAGAGCACGTTGGGCTTCATCGACATCACGCTCGCAGGGTAAGGTGGCGCGCGGGTCGGAAGCCAGCGGTTGCCCGACTCGAACCGATCCGTTGCCGCCGGGCTCTTTCGACCGAAGCCGAGCGCCGGCTTCAGCCGATCATGCCGGTGGCAAGGTGCTGCCATCCCGCCGATGCAGCACCTACGATCCCGCCGAAGAACCTCCGCCCCACGACGTGCTGACGACGCTGTTCCAGGACCCGGTCCCCGCGCAGGCGGGCGACAACTTCGGCGGCACGACCGAGGTGCACCCGGTCGGCGTCGCCGCGCTGGCCATGCTGATGGCGTTGACGCTGCTGCTGCCGCGGCGGTGGTCGGCGCTGCCGGTCTGCCTGCTGCTGTGCTTCATCCCGGCCGGCCAGCGCATCGTCATCGCCACCGTCGACTTCACCTTCATCCGGCTCCTGTTCGGCGTCGTCTGGCTGCGCGTGCTGGTGCGCAGCGAATGGCGCCCGATCGTCTGGAACCACCTCGACCGGGCGATGGTGCTGTGGGGTGGTGTGACCATCGTCTCCGGCACCCTGATGGCGGGCACGCTCACCGTGTTCGTCAACCGCACCGGCACGGTGCTGGACACCCTGATGGTGTTCTTCTTCTTCCGCCAGCTGATCCGGTCGCACGAGGACCTGCTGGCGGTGGCGACGCAGTTCCTGTTCTGCAGCTTCGCGGTGGTGGTGTTCTTCGCCATCGAGAACCGCACCCACCGCAACATGTTCGCGATGTTCGGCGGCGTGCCGGCCATCACCGACATCCGCGACGGCCGCCTGCGCTGCCAGGGCGCCTTCGCGCACTCGATCCTGGCCGGCTGCTTCTGGGCCTGCCTGATCCCGCTGTACTGGCTGCGCGGCTGGCTGCGCGCCGACTGGATCCTGCCGGTGTTCGGCACCGTCACGGCCATCGCCATCGTCGGCCTGTGCGCGTCGAGCACGCCGGTCATGGCCCTCGCCTTCGGCATGGTCGGCCTCGGCGCCTGGTTCCTGCGCGGCGCCTTGCGCTGGTACCGCTGGCTGATCGTGGCGTGGCTGTGCGTGCTGCACTTCATCCTGATGAAGATGCCGGTCTGGCACCTGCTCGCCCGCGTCGACGTCGTCGGCGGCTCCACCGGCTGGCACCGCTACCACCTGGTCGACAAGTTCTTCGTCTTCTTCGAAGAGTGGTTCCTGCTCGGCACCATGCGCACCGGTCACTGGGGCCCCGGGTTGCACGACGTCACCAACCAGTTCGTCGCCGAGGGCGTCAACGGCGGCCTGGCCAGGCTGCTGGTGTTCTGCTGGATCGTCTACCTCGCCTTCGCCGGGATCTCCCGCAGCCTGCGCCTGCCGGCTGCTGGCCGCAGCTACCAGCTCGCATCCTGGGCCCTTGGCACCGCGATGTTCATGCACTGTATGAACTTCATCGCCGTGACCTACTTCGAGCAGATCGTCGTGCAGTGGAACTTGCTGCTCGCCGCGGTATCCTCCCTCACGCTGGTTCCGGGTGCTGCCCCGGTTCGCCAAGTAGCCCAGCTGGCTCCAGCCTAGTTTGGCTCCAGCCTAGTTTGGCTCCAGCCTGAGTTCGGCACCAGCCGGAGCGCCGCGCTTGCGGTCGAGGGGGAGCACCCGCCACGGAGAGGCGGGCGGTTCACCGCGACTTCCGCGGCGGGCCGAGAAATCCGCGTGCTGATGCCACAGGAAATCGCTTCCCCCGATGTAGCACCGCCGGCCAGTGAATGCCGATAGCCAGAATCGGCAACTCCGACCGGTAGCAAACCAAGGTGACCTGCACTATCTGGCACCACTCGCCCCTCGCCTGATGTCACGCTCCAGTTCTGTACGCTTGGCCGGATCCGCTGTCGATCTGGCCTGCATTCTCGGCGCCCTCACGGCCGCCGGGATGTGGTCTCGCCCCGACGATGAGTCGCGGCTCGAGATCATGCTGGCGCGCGCCGCCACCGCAGCCACGTTCGCCGCCGTCTGGGTGCTCGTGGCGACCCGGCTCGGCACCTACACCGTCGATCCCAACCGCAACCTGGCCACTTCGCTGCGCCGCATGGGAGAAGCCTGGGCGGTGACCTGGGGCGTCGCCGGCCTGCTGGCGATGTCGACCATCCCGCCGACCGCGGTCAGCATCTGGACGGTCCTGGTGGCAGGCCTGGCCCTGATGGCGCTCGCCCGCTTCGTCATGTCGCTGACGCCGTGGGGCCTCGCCGCCGAACGGCCGCGCGCCATCGTCGTCGGTGCCTGCGACAGCGCCCGCGCGCTGAGCTCGAGCAGCTGGGCCGAGCAGGACATCGACTTCGTCGGCTACGTGCCGTTCCCCGGCGAGAACAGCGACACGATGTCGCACCTGCGCCCGCTCGGCACCCTGCAGGACCTGCCCGGCGCCGTCGCCAACCACCGCGCCGACCTGGCGTTCCTGAGCCCGTCGGACCAGGCGGTCACGGGCGACGTGCACCGCGCCATCAAGACCTGCGACGACCTCGGCCTGCAGGTGCAGTACTTCCCGTCCTTCCTCGACGTCGACGACCGGCGCGTCGGCCTCGCCTGGAGCGGCACCCGCCCCGGCCTGAGCCTGCAGCACCTGCCGAGCGCGTCCCTGGCCGAGCTGGCCAAGCGCGCCATCGACGTCGCCGGCGCCGCCGTCGGCCTGATCGCGCTGGCCCCGGTGTTCGTCGCCTGCGGCCTCGCCGTCAAGCTGACCAGCCGCGGGCCGATGTTCTTCAAGCAGACGCGCGTCGGCAAGTCGGGCCACACCTTCGGCTGCCTGAAGTTCCGCACCATGCGCGTCGGCGCCCACAAGCAGCAAGAACTGCTGCGCAGCGCCAGCACGCAGGACGGCCCGGCCTTCAAGATCCCGTCCGACCCGCGCATCACGCCGATCGGCCGCATCCTGCGCAAGTTCAGCCTCGACGAGCTGCCGCAGCTGCTCAACGTGCTGCTCGGCGACATGAGCCTCGTCGGCCCGCGCCCGCCGATCCCTTCGGAGGTCGAGAAGTACACGTGGTGGCAACGCCGCCGCGTCTCCGTCAAGCCCGGCCTCACCTGCGTCTGGCAGGTCTACGGCCGCAATCGTGTGTCGTTCAAGCGCTGGGTCGAGATGGACCTCTACTACATCGACAACTGGTCGTTGTGGCTCGACATCAAGCTGATCCTGCACACGATCCGCGTGGTGTTCTCCGGCACCGGCATGTGAGCCGCCCGCGCCGCCCGCGCCTCACGAACGGCGGCAGGCCGCCTCGACCTCGGCGATCGTCTTCGGCGCCGCCGCCGTCAGCACCTCGGGCCCCGCGCGCGTGACCAGCACGTCGTCCTCGATGCGCACGCCGATGCCGCGCAACGCCGCCGGCACACGCCGATCGCCGGCGCCGAAGTAGAGCCCCGGCTCCACCGTCAGCACCGCGCCCGCCACCAACCGCTCGGGCTTGCCGTCGGACCCGACATAGGCGCCGACATCGTGCACGTCGCGGCCGAGCCAATGGCTGGTGCCGTGCATGTACCACGGCTTGAACTTCTCCTTCGCGACGAGCCTGCCGACGTCGCCGCGCAGCACGCCGAGCTCGACGAGGCCCTTGGTCAGCCAGCGTATGCAGGTCTTGTGCGCGGCGTCCCACGGCGCCCCGAGGCGGCAGGCGCGGATGCCGGCGAGCTGCGCCTTCAGCACCGCGCGGTAGACGGCGGCCTGCGGCGGCGTGAAGCGACCCGACACCGGGAACGTGCGCGTGATGTCGGCGGTGTTGCCATGGAACTCGGCGCCGGCGTCGATCAACAGCAGGTCCCCGGCGCGCAGGCGGCGGTCGTTGTCGTGGTAGTGCAGCACACACGCGTTCTTGCCGCTGGCGACGATCGACGGATAGCCGTTGCGCGGGCTGCCGCTGCGGCGGAACGCACCCTCCACCACCGTCTGCACCTCGTACTCGAACATGCCCGGCCGCGCCGCCACCATCGCCGCGTGGTGCCCCGCCGCCGTGATCAACGCCGCGCGCCGCAGCGCCTCGAGCTCGTCCGCGTCCTTCGCCAGCCGCAGCCGTGCCAAGGCCGGCACCGGATCCTCGATCACCGGGTGGGCCGCCGGCTGCCGCCGCTTGTGCTTCACCGCCTGCGCCGCGAACAGATCGAGCAGGCGATGGTCGAAGTCGCGATCGACGCCGAGGCGATGGAACAGCCGCACGTGCCCCTGCAGCAGCTCGGGCAGCCGACGCCACAGCTCCTGCACCGGCAACGCCTCGTCGACGCCGAACGCCGAGGCCGCCCCGCGCACGCCGTATCGCGGCCCATCCCAGATCTCACGCGCGGGGTCGCGCGGCCGCACGAACAGCACCGTGTGCTGGCGCGCGCCGCGCCGGCTGGCCACCAGCACCGCCTCGGGCTCCGGGAACCCGGTCAGGAAGTGGAAGTCCGACCCCGGCCGGTACTCCTGCAGCACATCGCCGTTGCGGTGCTGTTCCCTGGCCGTCGGCAGCAGCAGCACGCCGTCGCCGAGCTCGGCGAACAGGCGGCGCAGGCGGCGGCGGTGGCAGGCGGGATTCTCGATGGCGTCGCGGCTCACACCGGCAGTGTGCCAGCCGCGCCGGCCAGGATCACGCGTTCGGCGCGGTCGCCAGCATCGACGCCTGCACGCCGGTGCCGCCTTCCTTCCTGGTCACCATCAGGAACTCGACCGAGAAGCTCTCACCGTTGCACGTGAACGGCACCAAGAAGCAGAGGTCGTCGCTGACCGTGCGGCGCTGCAGGTCCTCGCCGACGTAGACGCTCGGCACCGAGATGTCGAACAGCGGCGCCTTCTGGAACAACTCGGTCTTGATGCCGCCGCCGATCATGTTGGTCAGTTCGCCGACGGCGTCGACGAGCTCCTCGTCGGTGAGCTGGTCGGGCGAGTCGAGCATCAACATCGCCGCGGTCGCCTGGCGCGCGATCGCCTTCGGCAGGAAGACGCTGATCGAGCCGGTCAGGAAGCCGGCCACGCCGATGCTGCCGATCACCTCGGCCTTGCGCATCTGCGCCTTCTCGATGGTCACGTCGCCGGCGACGAGGCGCAGGTTGATCATCGTGCGGAAGACGTCGGTGGTCGCCTTGACGATGCTGCGCCCCATGTCCTGGTCGATCGTCGACGACGGCTGCGCGGCCTTGTACTCGTCGACCAGCTTCTCGATCTGGCTCAACAGCTGGCCGGTGCCGCCGACCTTCGACAACACCATGCTGGCGCCGGCGTCCTTGCAGCGCTGCGTCGTCTCCGCATCCTCCATCGCCGTGAAGACGATGATCGGCAGCGCATTGCGCGCCTTCTTGGCGCGGAAGGTCTTGATCACCTCGATGCCGTCCTTGTCCTGCAGCACGTAGTCGGTCAGGATCAGGTGCACCTCGTTGCGGATGAAGGCCTCGTAGGCGTCGACCACGGCGCTGACCGCGATCACGCGATAACCAGCCTTCTGGAAGTGTGCGGTCAGGACCTTGGTGAGGGTGGCGGAGTCGTTGACCAGCAGGATGGTGTCCAAGGCGAGCCTCGTAGTGGGTTCCCCGGTATCGACCGGGCCCTGGCAACGACTTGATCGCGACCGGGACGGCCCGGGCTCAGGCGCCGTAGTAGGCGAGCAGGTCCTCGACCACCTGCATGGCCTTGCCGTGGAAGTGGTTGTTGGCGATCACCAGGGTCTGCGCCTTGTCGGCCTGGATGCGGGTGATGCGCGCGGCGAGCTGCGCCACCTCGGCGGCGGAGTAGTGCCAGTCGTAGACCTCGTCGCGACCCGCGCCTTTCCGGAACCAGGCCCGGTTGCGGCCGTGCAGGCGCAGATAGCCGACGCCACCCTGGCCCGGCACGCCGCTGACGTCGCGCGAGAAGCCGCCGACGGTGCCCGGGTAGTCGAGTTCGAGCACGCCGACGCCGAGGCTCCGCATCGCCGCCAGCGCGTCGTCCGCGTTCCAGCTGCGGTGGCGCAACTCGACGAACAGCGGCGTCACCGGCAGGAACTCGCCAGCCAGGCGCGCGACGTGCTCGACCGCCGCGGCCGCGAACGGGAACTCGTGGTTGAACTGCGCCAGCAGCCCGAGCAGCCGGCCCGACTCGACCAGCGGCGCGAAGCCCTCCCGCACCTGCGCGGCGAACGCCGCGTCGAAGCGCCGGGCGTGGGTGAACTCCTGCGGCAGCTTGGCGGTGAAGCGCGTGCCGAGGTCCAGGGTGCGCTGCACCCACGAGGCGCAGTTCTTGGCGCTCGGCTTCGCATAGAAGGTGCTGTTGATCTCGATCAGCGCGACCCGCTGCGCCACCGCGCGCAGCGTGTCCTTGCAGCCGCGCGGGTAGACGATGCCCTGCCAGTCCGCGTAGGACCAGCCGGCGACGCCGAGCAGCACCCGCGCGTCAGCCGCCACGGCGCAACCGGTCGTTGTCGGCCATGCGTTCGGCGACCTTCTTCTCGAAGCCACGTTCGCCGGGCTCGAAGAAGCGCACCCCAGCCAGCGGCGGCGGCAGGCACGGCATCGCCGCGACGCCGGCTTCGGTGTCGTGCGCGTAGACATAGCCGTCGCCGTGACCGAGCGTCTTCGCCAGCGCGGTCGGCGCGTTGCGCAGGTGCGGCGGCACCGGCAGCTGCTCGCCGTCGCGCACCAGGGCCGTGGCCGCCGTCACCGCGCGGATCACCGCGTTGCTCTTCGGCGCCGCCGCCAGGTAGACCGCCGCCTGCGTCAGCGGCAACCGGCCCTCCGGCAGGCCGAGGAACTGCAGCGCCTGCAGCGCCGCCACCGCCACCTGCAGCGCCATCGGATCGGCGAGGCCGATGTCCTCGCTCGCCATCGCCACCATGCGCCGCGCGGCGTGCACCGGATCGGCGCCGGCCTCGAGCGCGCGCGCGAGCCAGTAGACCGCCGCCTGCACGTCGGAGTTGCGCAGGCTCTTGTGCAGGGCCGACAGCAGGTCGTAGTGCTGGTCGCCGTCACGATCGTGGGCGAGCGCACGATGCTGGAACGCCTCGACCACCATCTGCCGCGTGATGACGTCGGCGTCGAGGCAGGTCGCGGCGCAGGCCTCGAGGCAACCGAGCGTGCGCCGCGCGTCGCCGCCGGCCAGCTCCACGAGCCGCGCTACGGCAGCAGGTTCGATCGTCAGCCCGCGCACGCCGAGGCCCCGTTCGTGGTCTTCGAGCGCCAGCTGCACCAGCCGTTCGAGCGCCGCCGGCGGCAGCGGCTGCAGCGCCACGATGCGACACCGCGACAGCAGCGCCTGGTTGACCGCGAACGAAGGGTTCTCGGTGGTGGCCCCGACCAGCACGAGGTCGCCGCGTTCGACGTGCGGCAAGAAGGCGTCCTGCTGCGCCTTGTTGAAGCGGTGGATCTCGTCGACGAACAACAGCGTGCCGCGGCCGTCGCGCTGCCGCCGTTCGCCGGCCAGCGCCACCGCCTCCCGCACCTGCGCCACGCCCGCCAGCACCGCCGAGAACGGCTGGAAGTGCAGGTCGGCGTGCTTGGCGATCAGGTGTGCGAGCGTGGTCTTGCCGACGCCGGGCGGCCCCCACAACAACAGCGAGCCGGCCTTGCCCTGCTCGATCGCGCGCCGCAGCACCCGCCCTTCGCCGACCAGCGTGTCCTGGCCGAGGAACTCGGCCAGCGTGCGCGGCCGCATGCGCTCGGCCAACGGCGGCAGCGGGCCCTTCGGCTTGCCACCGGCCTGCTCCGCGAGATCTCCGAACAGGCTCATCGTTTCACGACCGTTGCCGGACGGCCTCGAACAACAACACGCCGGCCGCGACCGCCGCGTTGAGGCTCTCCACCGGGGCGCGCAGGGGGATGCGCACGTGCGCCGTGGCCGCCCGCAGCAGCTCCGGCGGCACCCCGTGCGCCTCGGCGCCGATGACCAGCGCCAGCGGCTTCCGCAGGTCGGCCTGCGTGTGCGCCCGATCCCCACCACCATCGGCGACGACGAGCTGCAGCCGGTGCCGCGCCACGAAGGCGAGCAGCTCCTCGACCTCGAGCGCGTGCTGCACCGGCAGCCGGAACACCGAGCCCATCGAACCCCGCACCGCCTTGTCGCGGAACGGATCGGCGCCGCCGCGCAGCGTCAAGAACCCCGTCGCGCCCGCCGCTTCGGCCGTGCGCAGCATCGAGCCGAGGTTGCCCGGGTCGCGCACACCCGCGGCGACGACCACCATCGGCGAGAGGCTGCCGCGCAGCAGCGCCGCCTCGTCGGCGACCGGCCGCCGCAGCAGCACCGCCACTCCCTGCGGCGTCTCCACGGCGCTGAGCTTCGCCAGCACGTCGTCCGAACAGTCGTAGAACGTCGCCGCGCGCTCGCGCAGCCGTTCGCGCAGCGCGTCGTCGCCGAGCCGCGGCGACACCGCCGCCTCGACGATCTCGAGCCCGGCCGCGACGGCCTCGCCCACCAGGCGCACGCCCTCGGCGAGCATGAGGTCGTCGAAGCGGCCGACCGCGGCGTCGCGGAACCGCTGCACGGCGGGGTTCTTGGTCGAACTGAGGTTGCGCGGGGGCTTCATGCTCACTTCTTCGCCGCCTTCTTGGCGGCCTTCTCGGCGGCCGGCTTCTTCGCGGCCTTCTTCGCCGTCTTCGCCGCCTTCGTGACCACCGGCGCGACGGCCCCACCCTGCAGCTCACGCAGCTTCTGCGCCACCGCCGCCGCGTGCCCCGCCGCCTTGACGCTCTTCCAGTGGAACGCGACCGAGCCATCCGGCGCGATCAGCGCCGTCGACCGGATCACGCCGACGACCTCCTTGCCGTACATGACCTTCTTGCCGTAGGCGCCATAGGCCTTCATCACCTTGCGGTCGGCGTCGGTCAAGAGCGTGATGCCGAGCTTGTACTTGGCGACGAAGCGTGTGTGCGCCGCCGCGCTGTCGGCGCTGCAGCCGAACACCCTGGCCCCGAGCCCCGAGAAGTCCGGCAGCAAAGTGGTGAACTCGCACGCCTCGGTGGTGCAGCCCGGGGTGTCGTCCTTGGGGTAGAAGTAGAGCACGACCCACGCGCCCTTCAGGTCGCCGAGGCGCACCGGTTTGCCATCTTGGTCAGGGAGTTCGAACGACGGGGCGGGAGAGCCGGGCTTCATGGCGCCGATGATCGCCGCCACCGCGACCGGCGCAAGCGATTCGCGCCGCCCGGCCCGCGCGCCGCCCGACCCAGCCAGCGCGACCCCGGCAACGCGACCCCGGCGCGGCGCGGTCGCGCCGGACCTCCCAACCTGCCGACGCCCTGGACGGCGACCCCAGGGCCGCGATGATGCCGCGCCGATGCGCAAGGGCTGCTACGACCTGCTGCTGCTGCTCGGCCTGTGGGCCGTGGTCGCCACCAGCATCGGCCTCGGTGGCGAGTTCGCGCTCAACGACGATTGGTCCTACGCGACCGCGGTGCAGCGCCTGCTCGACGAAGGCAGCTACCGGCCGACCGACTGGACGTCGGCGCCGACGCTGACGCACACGCTGTGGGGCGCCCTGTTCTGCCTGCCCACCGGCTTCTCGTTCACGGCCCTGCGCCTGTCGACGTTCGTGCTCGGCGGGCTCGGCCTCATCGCCACCTACGGTCTGCTCGGCGAACTCGGCGCCCCGCGCGCCGCGCGCCTGGTCGGCACGCTGGCCCTGGCCTGCAACCCGCTGCACGTCGCGCTGTCGTGCACGTTCATGACCGACGTGCCGTTCCTGGCCTTCGCCACGCTGGCGCTGTGGCTCTACCTGCGCTCGCTGCGCACCCGCTCCCGCTCTCTGGCGGTCGCCGGCACCGTGGTGATGCTCGCGGCGACGCTCAACCGGCAGCTCGGCCTGTTCGTGGCGGTCGCCTGGTTGGTCGGCCTGCTGCGCCGCGACGGCCTCGCCACCGGCACGGCGCTGCGCGCCGCGACGCCGCTCGCGCTCGGCGCCCTGACGCTGACCACGATGCAGCTCTGGCTGACGGCGAACGGCACGCTGCCGGCCGAGTACACGGTCAAGCAACGGGCGCTGCTGCAGGTGCTCTCGCATCCCAGCGAGCTGCTGCACCACCTCGTGCACGGCGGCTTCGTCACCCTGACCTACCTGGGGCTGTTCCTGCTGCCGCTGCTCGCCTGGCGCCGCGCCGCGCCGTCCTGCCTCGCGCGCACCGCCGGCACCGCCGTGACGCTGGCGCTCGTCGCCGCCGTGCTCGGCACCGGCAAGCTGATGCCGTTCGGCTTCAACGTGCTGTCGCCCGCCGGCATCGGCCCCGACCTGCTGCGCGACGTCTACGTGCTCGGCCTCGACCATCGTTCGCCGCTGCCGCGCGCCTGCTGGTGGCTGGTGACAGCGCTCGCGGTGTGGGGCGCCGGCCGGCTCGTGACCTTCACCGTCGACGCGCTGCGCGGGCTGCGAGGGAACGCGGCGAATGTGGTGCCGCGCGCTGCCCTGCTCGCCGGCGCCGCCGCCTACCTGGCGCCGATCCTCGCCCAGAGCTTCCTCGATCGTTACCTGCTGGCGATCGTGCCGCTGCTCGCCGGCGCGCTGCTGCTGCCGACGCCGCCCCCGCTGCCAACTCCCCCGCGGCGGCCGGCCGAAGCACTCGCCGCGCTCCCGCTGGTGGTGATGGCCATGCTCGCCGTGCCGGGCACGCACGACTGGCTGGCCCGCGCCCGCGCCCGCGACGCCGCGCTGCGCTGGCTGCAGCACGACCAGGGCATCAAAGCGACGCGCATCGACGGCGGCTTCGAGTTCCACGGCCTCACGACCTACTCGGCGGCGATGCAGGTGCCGCCGTCGCGCAGCTGGTGGTGGGTCGTCGACGACGAGTACGTGGTCACGATGGGCCCGCTGCCCGGCTACCAGGTGCTGCGGGAATTCGCAGTCGATCGCTGGCTGCCGCCGCGCGGGGAACGGGTGGTGGTGCTGCAGCGCAGCGAGCCGTCGGCTTCGCCGCGCTGAACGAGGCCGCCGCCGCGGCCCGGCCGTCCGGCCGCGATCACTGGATGATCAGCTCGGCGACGGGGATCGAGTTGGTGGTGTTGCTGCCGGTGGTCGCGTTCGCGTCGAAGAGGTCCCACACGTACTGATAGAACGGCGTGCAGACCTCCGGGCCGATCCACACGGCGCGGCTGGCCGTGATCTCGAACCCGAGCGGATTCGTCACCGTCGGCGGCACCAGGTACATCCACTGGAAGCCGAGGCCAGCCTGGGTGAACGAGGCCGGGATCGGCAGCGAGAACGACGCCGCGCCATTCGCATCGATCGGCACGCCGAACAGCCCAGCCACCGGATTGACGAGCAGCGTGCAGCCCGGCGCCATGCCGATCAGCGACAGGTCCAGCGGCAGCAACGCGCCCGGCGCGAACTCCTTCATGTCGATCGTCGGCAGCAGCAGGGCGATCGAGTTCGCCGGCGCCCCGGCCAGCGTGATGTCCACCGTCGAGCCCGCGACGTAGGTGCCGCCGGTCGAGGTCGAGCCGATCGTCGCGGCACCACAGCCGATGCCGTGGGTCGCCGCGCGCCCGTTGGTGGCCGCAAAGGCGCGGTCCGTGCTCCAGGAGGCGCCGGCCGAACGACCGAACACCTGGATGTCGACGACCAGGTTGGTGTTGCCGTTGAGGCCGTAGACGAACGGGGTCGTGAACAGGACCTCGGCCAGCTGGCCGGTGCCACGATTGGCCGGGAACGCGGGGATGTTGACGGTCTGCTGCGGCAGCACGACGGTCTCATCGGAACCGACGTTGTTGGCGAAGGTGCCGCTCAGGGCGCCGGGGACCAGCGGGCCGCTGGAGCAGCGGATGGCCATGTCGGCGGTGAACGCCGCCCGATCCAGGATCGCCGTCGTCGGCCGGAAGCGGATGCCGAACACCACCGTTCCCGGCGCGAACGGCTGCGCATAGACGAGCTGGGTGCGGGTCGAGTTGCCGCCGAGCAGGGCGGTGCTGCCGCGACCGAAGGCACGCTCGTACTCGGGCGGGAAGAAGACGCTGCTCTGCGCCGACGCCGCCGCAGACAGGGCGAGGAGGGCGAGGGCTGGGATGAACATGTTCATGGTGGTGTCTCCGGGCTGCCAGGATAGGCAGCGCCCCTCGCACGGGAAGCCCTGCAGCGCCGACTCGGCCGATTGCCCGGGCCAGGTCAGCCATTCTCCGCAGCGTGCCTCGACGACCTCGCGCCGCAGCGATGGGTTCGCCGCGGCGCCGCGCCATCACGACTACTGCACCTGGAAGTCGATCGCGTTCGAGGTGAACAGCAGGTTAGGCACGGGGTCGAACAGCCCCGCCTGGATCGTCAGCGGCACGCCGATCGCCGCCGGCACGAGCAGGCCGCTGAGGTCGAGCCGGCCGCCGTTGTTGAGCGGGTCCTGCACGCCGCCCGAGGTACCGCCCATCGGCACGGTGTCGAGCGGTCCCATGTAGGACGACGCCGCGACGGTGAACGTCGCCGGCGCCGTCATCGGCAGATAGACGAGCCCACCGAGCAGCGGCGCCCCCGGCAACGACGACGTGCCGAAGTCGAGCATGAAGTAGAGGGTCTCCTGCGTCACCGGCGAGGCGCTGCCGTAGCTGCTCGGCAGCCCGTTCAGGATGAAGCGCAGCGTCGCCGGGTTGCCGCCCGCAGCGGGGCTGAAGATGCCGAACAGCGACGAGTTGCCGTCGGGATTGGCGGGGAACAGCGGATCCGGCACCGCCTGCGGCGTGCCGACGCTCGCGGTGAAGACGACGGTGGACTGGGCGGTGACGGGAAGGCTGGCGAACGCGAGCGCCAGCGCGAACGGGATGACTCTCATGGGTCTCGTTGCGGCAAGGGTGCAAGGGAGCAGCCGCGCTGTAGCGACGGGCTGTCGCGCGGGCACGGGTGAGGAACGACGTCCTCCTCGTGCGCGGCGGGTACTCATGAGGCGGTTGGTTTCTTATCTCCGATTCCCGGAATGCGGCGGGGTTCTTTGCCTGTGGGCTGGGCGGGTTGGGGTGTGTGGGGTGGGACCGGGGTGGCGGAGAGGATCACGTTCTTGCCTGATCCAGTTTGCGCGGGTGCGCGCGGAAGGTTCGCGTTCATGCCCCCAACGCTGCCACCATGGCGAGCTTCAACGGAGCCGCGCGCGGGTGCGCGCGGAAGGGGTTGATGATCGTCCAGGTGTTGTTCGCCACCGCCAGGGGCTTCAACGGAGCCGCGCGCGGGTGCGCGCGGAAGGGCTACGGTGCAGCGGCGGTATGGCCATCGTCGAGGGGGCTTCAACGGAGCCGCGCGCGGGTGCGCGCGGAAGGGCGGCGAGGCGACCATGGAACAGTTGCGGCAGGCTAGGGCTTCAACGGAGCCGCGCGCGGGTGCGCGCGGAAGGGAGCGGATCTCACTGCGGACAGCAGACTCGATCTGAGCGCTTCAACGGAGCCGCGCGCGGGTGCGCGCGGAAGGGTTTGACGGCATCGTCTCGGCGACCGAAGCCGGACGGCTTCAACGGAGCCGCGCGCGGGTGCGCGCGGA
>JAEUHT010000239.1 GCA_016793265.1 Planctomycetota bacterium | reverse complement strand
GCTCGACCTGGCAGCCGTGGCCGCCGCCATCGTGGGCAGCGATGGCGGCCGACCCGACGCTGGTGCGTGACGATCTGCCGGGAGTGCTCGTCGTCGGGCAGCAGCGTGGGGCCGAGACCGGCCGCGATCTGCGCCGCGTCGTGCCCGGGCGCGGAGCACCGCGGGTGCCGGTTGCCCAGAATCCCTGGGCAAGGAGCTCCGCCGCCGGCACCACCCGGGGAACGACGGGGATGCGGTGGAGGACCAGCCGCGGCCAGCCCGGCGTGGCCGCACGGCGCGTGGCGACGTCAGCGCCCGATCATCGTGCGCAGCGCGTTGCTGAGCGTGAACCAACCTCCCGGTCCATTGGCGTCGACGACGAGGTCCTGGGCGAGCAGGATCGCACCGAGCAGCGAAGTCGCGGCGGGGATTCCGAACGACGTGGTCTGCACACCCGCGGCATCGCTGACGTCGACCAGGATCAAGAACGGGTTGGCGAACGCCAGCGTGCAGCCGGCAAAGGCGACGGGCAGCGGTGTCGTGTCGAACGCCGTCACCACGAGCGTGCTCGACGGCGCGCCCTCGACGCGCAAGCCGAACGCCGGCTTGCCGAGCACCGGCAGCCCCAGCGCGGCGAGCTGCGGCGCCTGCCCGCCGACCGGCGCGCAGCCGGCCGCGATCGTGTCGACCAGCGGCACCTGCAGTTGGGCGAGGGGCAGGCGCCACAGTTCGGGGCCGTGCTGGTAGTCGTCGGCGACGAAGTAGAGGTCGGTGCCCACGCGCGTGTAGCCGCTCGGGTTCGAGCCGATGATGTCGGGGGCGAGCTCGGCCAGCAGCGTGGTGCCGTTGGTGGTGCCGTCCGAAACCCACAGCTCGACGCCGCGCACGCCGTCGTCGGCGCCGAACACCACGGTGGTCCCCGACCCGGCGACGCCGAACCCGTTCGTGGGCGCCATCGATCCCGTTGCACCGGGCTGCACGTCGGCGAGGCGGAACGTGCCCGCCACCGTGCCGTCGCTGGTCCACGGTTCGCGACCGGCCGTGTCGCTGGCACTGAAGAACAGCCGGCCACCGGCCACCGTCAGCGAGCGCGGCTCGGCGGCCACGGCGCTGAGCAACACGGTGCCCGCCACGGTGCCGTCACTGCGCCACAGCCGCGGGATCGAACCGCCCGTGATCAGCGAGAGCAACACCCCGGAGCTGGCGGCGGTGATGTGGTCCGGGAAGCTGCTGCCGCCACCTGGCACCACGTCGATCACCGTGGTGCCGGCCGGCGTGCCGTCGCTGACCCACGGTTCGAAGCCGTACAGGTCGTGGTTGGCGCGGAAGAACAGCTGGTTGCCGGCGACGGCGAACCGATCGGGCCCGGAAGAGCCGGCCCCGGGCCGCAGGTCGCGCAACAGCGTGGTGCCGGCGACCGTGCCGTCGCTCTGCCACAGTTCCACTCCGGTGCTGACGTCGTCGGCGGCGAACACCAGCTTGCCGGCGAACGCGGTCAGCGACGACGGCAGCGTCGGGAACGGCTGGCGCAGGAAGAACGTGCGCAGTGGTGCGGTGCCGGCGACCGTGCCGTCGCTCGCCCACAGCGTGGCGCCGACGACGAAGAACAGGCGATCTGCCGCCACCGTCAGCATGGCCATGCTCGTCGACACGAGGCCCGGCGTCAGGTCGGCGAACAACTGCGTGCCGGCCGCGGTGCCGTCGGTGCTCCACAGTTCGGTGCCGTGCACCGGATCGCTGGCCGTGAACCAGCGCCGGCCGCGGTAGTCGACGAACCCGGCGGGGTTGGACGACGGCGCCCCGGGCGACACGTCGGCGAGCAGCGTCGGTTGCCCACCGGCGGGCACGCGCCACAGTTCGCGCCCGAGCAGCCCGTCGTCGGGCGTGTAGAGCAGATCGTCGCCGAGCGCCGTCAAGCCGGTCGGCGACGACCCGCGCGCCGTGTACTGGATGTCGAGCAGCAGCGACGTGCCGGCGAACGTGCCGTCGGTGAGCCACGGCTCGAGCCCGAGCACGCCATCGTCTGCGCAGCAGAACGCCTGCGCGCCGAAGGCGCCGATGCCTTCGATGCGCACGAAGCTGCGCACGCCGACGACGCCAGCGCCGTTGCCGAGGCACAGGGTCCGACCGCCGGCCGCGGTCGCCGCATCGCAGTAGAACGCAGCTCCCGCGCTGGCGAAGTGCAGCGGCGTCGAGGACGCAGCCCCGACCGCGAGGTCGGCGAGCATCCAGGTGCCGGCCGGCGTGCCGTCGCTGCGCCACGGCTCGCGCCCGTTGCTGCCGTCGTCGGAGGAGAACAGCAGCAGGTTGCCGAACGCCGTGAGCTGTTCCGGCGACGACGAGGCGGCGCCGACCGCGATGTCGAGCACCAGACCGGTGCCCGCCGCCGTGCCGTCGGTGCTCCACAGTTCGGTGCCGGTCGCGGTCGCCGCGGTGAAGTAGGCGCGCGGGCCGGCCGCGACGAACTTCTGCAGCGAGGCACTGTTGGCGCCCGGCACGACGTCGAACAGCAGCTGGGTGCCCGCGGCGGTGCCGTCGCTCCACCACAGCTCGTTGCCGAGGGCCGCAGTGAAGGCCGTGAACACCACACCGCCGGGCAACGCCGTCAGGTACTGCGGGTACGAACCGCCGGGGCCGGGCACGATGTCGACGAGCCGGAAGGTGCCCGCGGCGGTACCGTCGCTGCGCCACAGCTCGCGGTCCGCCCCGATCGTCGCCGTGAACAGCACGATGCCGTTCGCAGCGGCGCACGGCCCTGGCAACGAGCTCGTGAAGCCCACGTCGATGTCGAGCACCATCGTGGTACCGGCGCTGGTGCCGTCGCTGCGCCAAAGTTCTTCGCCGTGCACTCCATCGCTGGCCGAGAACCACAGGCTGCCGTTGGCGACGGTCAAGTGGCGCACCGCGAAGCCGAACGACGGCGGCGTGAAGTTGCGCAGCACGTAGGTTCCGGCGGCGGTGCCGTCGCTGCGCCACAGCGCGTACTGTTCGCTGAGCGAGTAGGCCGTGAAGTAGACGACGCCGGCGAGCTCGACGAATCCCTGCGGCTGGAACAGATCGTCGCGCGGCATCATGCGCGTCACGTGCGTGCCGGCCGGCGTGCCGTCGCTGACCCACAGTTGGTTGCCGCGCACGCCGTCGCCGGCGACGAAGTAGCAGAGACCCGCAGCGGTCACGAACGAGCCCGGGCCCGATCCGATCGCGTCGGCAAGCGGCGGCTGGGTGTTGACGTCAGCGACCAGCACCTGGGCGGGCAAGGCGGCGGCGAACAGCAGACACGACCACGAGAGACAGCGTGCGTGCATGGCAACCCTCGAGTTCCTTCCTGGACACCGTGGCGCTCGCCACGAGCGGGCCACGCTACCATGTCCTGCGGCGAGCCGCTCGCGGCAGCGACGGTTCGTGCGGCGACTCGGCCGGCTCCGCCGTTCGCCCTGCTTCCGCCACAGAAGCAGCTCCTGGGGGCGGCGCAGCAGCAGGTCCCGAGCAGGCCGCCGAGTGGTGGCGCGGGTTCCGGTGGGGCTGGACCGCAGCCTGACTGCCTGCCATGAGAAGGTGGCGTCCGGGCGCAGTGCCGCGGCGGATCCGGGCCCACGATCCGTTGGGGCGACCCTGCGAAGGAGCCACTCGCCCGGCAGCTCTCGCAAACGGTGCTTCGCCATCTTCGGGTGTCCTGTGCACGAGCAAGCAGCGTGGTCCAAGGTCGCGACCGGCATCGTCTGGAGCATCGGTGCCGGCATGCGGGTCGTCCGGCGATCGCGGCGGAGGGGCTGGTGGAGTTGGCGGACGGGAAGTTCCGCCGGGCAGCACCGTCCGCGGACCCCACGGTGACGGCGATGCGCGAACGCCACGCTCGCCTCGGTGCCGGCGGCGACGCTACGCTGCCGACCTCGAACCCGGAGGAAGTCGATGACCCGCGGATGCCTCGTCTCGTTCCTGCTCGTCGCCCTCGCGACCGGAGCACCGCTGCCCTCGCCGCTCGCGGCGCAAGAGCCGGCCACGATCGCCTTGTCCGGTCGCGTCGTCGACGGCGTCGGCAAGCCCGTCGCGGGCGCGGCGGTTGCCTTCGTGCCGGTGGCGAAGTTCACGACCGCGCAACTGCTGGCCGAGCCCGAGGTGCGCACCGGCGACGACGGCCGCTTCGTGCTGCGGGCGCCGACCTTGCCGAGCGGCGAACCGACGGACCAGCCGGTGCTGCAGATCGCCGCCAGGGGGTTCGCGGCGGTGCAGCCGCCGATCCGCTGGCAGTTCGGGAAAACGCGTGCCGTGATGCCGACGCCGGGTCGCAACGAACCCCAGCCGCGCCTCGACACCGACGTCGGCGACATCGCGCTGCCCGATGGTGCGCGCCTGTTCGGCCGCGTGCGCGATGCCGACGGCAAGGGCATCGCCGACTGCGTCGTCACGCTGCGCGACCTGTTCGACAGCCAGCACACGCTGCGCGGGCCGCAGTCGAATGTGCAATGCCGTGCGGTCACCGACCGGAGCGGCATCTTCGAACTGCCGTGTGGGCTCGCCGTCGGGGCCGCGGTCGAGTTCGCGGCGAAGGGCTTCCATCGTGCCAGGCTGCCGGCGGTCGCGGCGGGTGCGCCACTGGAGGTCGTGTTGCCGCCGGGTGGCCGCATCGCCGGCCGCGTCGTCGACGACAAGGGCGGCCTCGTCGCCGGCGCCTCGGTGTGGGCCACCTACGAACGCCGCGGCAACACGACGCCGGTGCGCAGCGACGACGACGGCACCTTCGAGCTGTGGACCGAACAACCTGGCCGCTTCCGCGTGCACGCGCGCCAGCCGACGCCGAACGACGCCCCGCGCGGACGCACGCAACCGCCGACGACGCAGTCGGCGCTGCAGAGCGGGCCGGTGTCGAACCTCGAACTGGTGCTGCCGATCGCGGCGCCCGTCGCCGCGACGAAGGCGACGGCGACGCTGACCGTGCAGGCGTTCGCCAAGGGCACGAAGGAGCCCGTGCCCGGCATGCGCGCGGTCTCGATCTGGCAGGAGTTCGCGCTGCGCAACGAGGCCTACCTCGACTACCTCGCCGGCGTCCACCTGCGTGATGCCGCCGCGAGCGAGGACCACCAGGCGACGGTTCGCGGCCCGAACGAGGGCGAGGGCCAGACCGGCGTCATTGTCGTGCGGGCACCAGGCTTCGCTCCCACGGCCTTGCGCGACGTCGCCTGGCCCGAGGTCGATGCGATCGCGACCGCCAGACCGCTCGTCGTCGAACTGCCGCGCGAAGCGACGGTGACGGGCCGCGTGCTCGACGAACGCACCGGCGAGCCGATCGCCGGCGCCAAGGTCTTCGCCCAGCGCCGCCAGGATCCGCGCCAGGGCCGCTTCGGCAACGAGGACGAAGTGCCCGAGTTGGCGGTCGAGACCGGCGCCGACGGCAGCTACCGCCTCGACCAGCTCGCGGCAGGGGACTTCGTGCTGCGCGTGCTGCCTGGCAAACGGCCGCGGCCAGGCCCGGTCGAGTTCACGCTCGCCGCCGAGGAACAGAAGCAGGGGCTCGACGTCAAGCTCGCCGCCGGCGCCCGCGTTGCCGGCCGCCTCACCGGCCTCGACCTGCCCGCTGGCAGCAAGGTGTTCCTGCACCCGATCCCCGCCCCGCGCCTCACCGCCAACTCGATCTACAGCAACGCTGGCTCCTCGGTGCCGAAGGAACGCACCGACGTCGCCAGCGACGGCACGTTCGCCATCGACGGCGTTGCCCTCGCCGCCTACTTCCTCGTGCTCGAACTGCCGCGGCCGCCGCGCGGCGGCGGCTCGCTGTTCGTGCCGATCGAACCGCTGCGTGTGCGCGCCGAGGGCATCGCGCGCGACTTCGACCTCGGCGTCGATCGCCCCGGGCGCATCCGCGGCACGCTGCGCCATCCGCGCGCCGTGCCGGAAGGCCAGGTGCCGGTCGTCGTCGCCATCCCGATCGACGACCAGAACGGGCACAACGTCTTCTACTCGCAGTTCCAGCACGACGGCCCACGCGCGCTGGTCGCCGTCGGCGGCAGGTTCGAACTGCCGGTCGGCAGCGGCCCGCACCGATTGTGCGTCGTCGACGCTGCGACCGGCGTGCTGCTGGCGAGCCCGCAGCAACGGCTCGAAGTCGGCCCGAACGGTGAGCTCGTGCACGAACTCGCGGTCGCCCTGACCGAGGTCACGGTGACGCTGACGCCACCGGCCGACGCCGGGCCGTTCGTGTGGATCGATCGCCTCGAGATCCGCCACCAGCCGCCGCAGCCGAACGCCGGCAACGTCGTCTTCGGCAACGACGACTACGACCGCGGCAGCGGCGTGCCGGTCGCGCCCGGCCAGACCACGGTGCGCCTGTGGCTGCCGGCGGGCAAGGTGACGCTGCTGGCGCGCGGCAGCAGTTCGCAGCTGGCCGTCGGGCGCAACCAACGCGGCGATCAGGCGCCACTCGGCCGCGCCGAGTTCGAACTCGCCGCCGACGAGAAGGCGGCGAAGCTGGTGACGATCGAGGTCTCCGCGCCGCCGCCGATCGACGCAGCCGAAGCGACGCCGGTGGACGCGACGAAGCCGCGTTGAGCGCGGGCGCCGCACCATGCTGCGCTGCGGGGTCGACCCTCGGCGCAAGGCGCCCACTGCGCGGCTGACCGGTTTCGTGCGCACCGCCAGGCGTGCGCGCTGGCTCTCGTGCCACGACGCCATGCCGCCGCCGCAGCCGTAGAGCACCACCTTGCGCGCCTTGCTGCCGGCGGCCTTGTCGGCGACCGCCGCGGCGAAGCCGGCCGTGCCGAACGGCACGTTGCGCGCGCCGGGGATGTGATCCTTCGCGAACTCGCCTTGGTGAAGATGTCGACGGGCAGGAAGCCCTCGGTGCCCTGGCGCAGACTCAGGGTCCTGATCGGCGGACTCGGACTCGCTGGCGTCGGCCTCAGACCGGCACCGGCGTGCGCGCCGCGCGCAGCGGTGCGATCGCGGTCGGCAGAGCATACTGTTCGCCGGCCAGGCCGGTGACGAAGCGGCCGCCGCGCACTTCGCCGCGCAGCTCCAGGTCACGCAGCGTGCGCAGCAGCAGGCGCCAGGGCAGCGGGAACTTCTCGGCGAACAGGAGCCCGTGGCTGACGACGCCGAAACGGTGCAGCGCGGAACGCGCGGCGAGCTCGATCGCGGCGTCGCTGGCGCGAGCATCGGCGGCGGGCAGCGGCAGCAGGCTCCAGCGGCCGACCGCGAACAGCGGGAAGTGGCGGCGGCTCGGCGGTACCGCCAGCTGGCGCATGGCGGCGAACGAGTCGCAGGTGGCGAGGCCGAGGCCGACCAGTTCCCCGAGCCCGTCTTCGAGCTGGCTCGGCAACAAGCGCGCGTGCTGCTGCAGGTCGGTGGGGAACAGGGCGCCGTGCTGTTGCAGGAGCGTGTGCAGGGTGCGGGCGGCGCCGGTCAACGTGGCGACGTCGGCGCGTTCGCGCGGCAGTTCGAGCCAGCGCGGCAACTGCTCGCGGCGCACGAGCGACAGCGGCACCGTGCTCATCGCCGAGCGCCACGGACCCCACAGCCGCAGCCAGACGAACTCGCCCGACAGCGTGGCCTGGTCGAGCCATTCGCGGCGGTAATCGGCGATGTGCCGCGGCAGCACCGTGTGCTCCCAGTCGTGGGCGTCGAAGCTCGCCGTGGCGAGCTGCTGCAACGTCTCCTGCAGGCCGGCGGGGCCGGCGCGCCGCGTGGATTCGGCGGCCCCTTGCCAGCCGAGCAGGAAGCGCTCGTAGTCAGCCTGGCTGACCGGCTGCACGGCGGCGCGCAGCCGTTCGAGCATGCGCGCACGCACCCGCGCCAGCAGTCGTCGGTGCGCCCACAGGCTGCGGCCGCCGCAGCGCGCGCGCATGGCTGTGCCCTCGGCCTCGAGCGCACGCAGCACTTCGTCGTCGGCGGCCGTGACCGCGTCGCTCCACACCGGGATCACCGCTTCGAGCCGGCCTCGCCACGCCGCGCGCGGCTCGTGGTCGGCGCCGGCGGCGAACCAGCGCTCGCCGTGGCGTTCGGCGCGGCCGTCGGCGGCGAGCTCGCCGAGCCAGGTGCGCCAGCCGGGCGCCACCTCCTGGTCGGCGAGCCAGCCCATCCAGCCGAGCGCCTCGTGCAGCTCCGCGGCCGAACGTGGGTCGGGCCAGCACTCCTGCTGCACCTCGGCCAGCGTGTCGGCGTCGAGCTCGCTGTCGCCGTCGTGGTGGCCGCGGCGCGCGCCACGCTGCGCCGAGCGGACGGCCTGGCTGCGGCGCTCTTCGAGCGGCGCGTCGTCGAGGAACGCATATGGCATCGCGTGCAGGATGCCGTCGGCGAACGGCGACGGCGCGCTGCAATCGACCTCGCGGGTGCGCACGCTGCCGTCGCGGATGCGCCCGAGCAACCGCAGCAGGCCAGCGAGGTCCATCGCCTCGTGCAGGCAGTCGTCGATGGTCTGGCCGACGATCGGGTGCTCGCGCGGCACCGGGATCGGGCCCGGCGGCAAGGTCTCCGGACAGGCCTGGGCCTGCGGGAAGGCGGCCGCCAAGGCGTCGTCGGCGCGGAAGCGCAAGAGCGGCGCCGGCACGCGCCGGCCGCCGCGCGAACGTTCGACGAGCAGGGCGCGGCTGACGTTCCAGCGCCAGCGGCTCTGGAACATCGGCGCCGGCAGCATGGCCTGGATCAGCACGTCGGCGACCGTGGCCGGATGCAAGAAGCTCCAGACGTCGGCCAGCTCGAAGCTGTGCACCGGGCTCAGCGAGATCAGCAGCGCGTCGTCGTTGGCGGCCGCCTGCAGCTCGTAGCCGAAGCCGACGCAGAAGCGCTTGCGCAGCGCGAGGCCGAAGGCGCGGTTGACGCGGCTGCCGAACGGGCTGTGCAGCACGAGCTGCTGGCCGCCGGTCTCGTCGAAGAAGCGCTCCAGCACGAGCTGTTGCTGGCTCGGCATGGCGCCGAGTGCTTCGGCGCCGCGGCGCAGGTGGTCGGCGAGCTGCTCGGCAGCGGCCTCGCCGAGGCCGCAGTGCTGCCGCAGGTAGGGGACGTCGTGGCCGTGTTCGCGCACGTCGCTGATCGCGGCCGAGAGCTCGTCGCTGCGTGAGGGGCCTTCGGCGATCCAGAACGGCAGGCTCGGCGGCACGCCGTGGGCGTCGGCGACGCGCAGCTGGCCGGAGCCGATGCGCCGGATCTGCCAGCTCGTGGTGCCGAGTTGGAACACGTCGCCGACCGACGATTCGATGGCGAAGTCCTCGTGCACGGTGCCGACCGGCGTGTCGTCGTGGTCGATCACGACCTGCCAGTCGGCGACGTCGGGGATGGCGCCGCCGCAGGTGACCGCGGTCAGGCGGGCGCGCCGCGTGGCGCGCACGGTGTGGTGGATCGGATCGCGGTGCAGCAGCGCGGCGCGGCCGCCGGCGTGCAGGGCCAGCACCGCGTCGAAGCGCTCGCGCGGCAGGCTGTGGAAGGGCCAGGCCCGAGTCACCAGGGCAAACAGCTCGTCTTCGGCGAAGATCTCGTCGCAGCAGGCGGCGACCACCTGCTGGGCCAGCAGGTCGAGCGCGTTCGTCGGCAGCACGGTGCGGTCGAGGTCGCCGCGGCGCACCGCCAGCATGAGGCCGGTGCAGGCCAGCAGCTCGTCGCGGGTCAGCGGCAACAGGCGGCCCTTCGGCAGCCGGCCGATGCCGTGGCCGGCGCGGCCGACGCGCTGCAGCAACGCGGCGATCGACGGCGTCGGACCGATCTGGGCGACGAGGTCGACGTCGCCGATGTCGATGCCGAGCTCGAGCGAGCTGGTCGCCACCAGCGCGCGCAGTTGGCCGTGCTTGAGCCGCTGTTCGGCGTCGAGGCGCCGCGCCTTCGACAACGAACCATGGTGGCTGGTGACCTGGTCCTTGCCGAGCAGCTCGCCGAGGCGCGCGGCGACACGCTCCGCCATCTTGCGGGTGTTGACGAACACCAGCGTCGTGCGGTGGCCGTCGATCAGCTGCTGCAGGCGCTGGAACACCTCGTTCCAGATCTCGCCGGTGCAGATCACGTCGAGCGGCGCGCCGGGCACCTCGACCATGAGGTCGAGCTCGCGGCGGTGGCCGATGTCGACGATCGTGCACGGGCGGCCGTCGCCTACCAGCAGGGCGGCGGTCTGTTCGATCGGGCGCTGCGTCGCCGACAGGCCGATGCGCTGCAGGCTGCCGCCGCGCTGCGCGACGAGGCGGTCGAGGCGTTCGCAGGTGAGCGCGAAGTGGCTGCCGCGCTTGCTGCCGGCGAGGTTGTGGATCTCGTCGACGATCAGCGTGCGGGCACTGCCGAGCAGCTCGCGGCCACGGCGCGTGGTCAGCAGGATGTAGAGCGACTCGGGTGTGGTGACGAGGATGTGCGGCGGCACAGCCAGCATCAACGCGCGTTCGTGGGCCGGCGTGTCGCCGCTGCGCACGAGCACCCGCACCGCCGGCAGCGAGGCGTCCTGGGCCCGCAGTTCGGCGAGCGGCTGCTGCAGGTTCTTCTGCACGTCGTTGGCCAACGCCCGCAGCGGCGACACGTAGACCACCTGCAGGCGGTCGGGCAGCGCGTCGCCTTGCCGCAGCAGCGCGTCGAGCGCGTGCAGGAACGCGGCCAGCGTCTTGCCGGAACCGGTCGGCGCCGCGATCAGCACGTGCTCGCCGGCGGCGATGCGCGGCCAGCCCTGTTGCTGCGGCGGCGACGGTTGGCCGACGCGCGCGGCGAACCAGCGTTGAACGGTCGGGTGGAAGGCCTGCAGCACCCCAGCACGATAGCAGGTCGGCCGGTCAGCCCCGCGCCGCCCCGTGAACGCGCCGCGCCGGCGCGCGCAGCGCCAGCACCTGCGCCGGCCGGTTGGTGGTGACGAGGTCGCAGCCGATCGCCGCTGCGCCGAGCAGCAGCAGGTCGAGGTCGATGGTGTAGACGCCCAGCAGCAGCCCCGCCCGGTGCACGGCGGCGGCCGCCTCGACGGTGATCGACTTGTGGTCCCAGTGCACCAGGCGCGCGCCGGTGCGCTGCGCCGCGGCGAGCTGCGGCGCCGTCAGCGCCTTGCTGCCGAGCGCGCCGAGCAGCAGCCTCGGCTCGGCGGCGTGCACGGCCTCGAGCCACGGCCAGTCGAAGGCCTGCACCAGCACCCGGTCGACGGCATCGAGCCGGCGCAGCTCCTGCACCAGCGCCGCCGCGTCGCCGCCCTTGCGTTCGATCATCGGGATGGCCGGGAACACCGCCTGCAGCGCCTCGGCCAGCGTCGGCAGCCGTTCGCCGGCGAACGCGGCGCCCTTCCAGGCCCCGGCGTCGAGCGTGCGCGCCTCGGCCAGCGTCAGCTCGTCGATGCGCACGTCGCGCCGGCCGAGCTTCGCCACCGCGTCGGTGGTGCGGTCGACGGTGGCGTCGTGCAGCAGCACCCAGGCGCCGTCCTTGGTCTGGTAGACGTCGAACTCGACCACCGTCGCCTGCTGCGCCACCGCCGCGCGCAGCGCCGCCAGCGTGTTCTCGGGGAACTGCTCGCTGGCGCCGCGGTGGGCGACGACCACCGGTCCGTCTGGCGCGGCGTCGCGCAGCAGACGTTCGACGGGCAGTTGCTGGGCGGGCAGGATGGTGATGCCCTGCACGAGGCAGGACTTCAGCACGGCGGCGATTCGCATCGACATAGCGTGCGGCAAGGCCGGCGAAGGCGCCACCGCACGCACCGTGAAGACTCGCGACTACAGCCAGCCGCCGAGCGTTGTGCGCACCGCGTTCGAGGTGGTGAAGCCGAACGGGTTGGCGCCGATGTCGAGCACGAGGAACTGCGAGAACAGCTGGGCGCCGATCAGCGACGGGTCGTTGGCGAACGACACCACGAAGTTGCCGACGCCGTTGCCGTTGGTCAGTGTCGTGAAGACGATCGCCGGGTCGATGCGCACGAGGCAGCCCGGGGCGCCGACGAAGGCGAGGTTGACCGGCAGCGGCGAGCCGTTCCAGGTCTGGTTCTGGAAGCCGAACATCGGCAGCGCGAAGGTGTTGGCGGGCGCGTTCTGCACCTGGTAGGTCACGCTCTGGCCGACCTCGGCCGTGCCGCTCGCCGAGTGCGACGGCGTGCCGTTGCTGCCGGCGCACCCGGCGCCGAGCAGCGTCGTGAGCTGGCCGTTGACGTGGTTGTCCCAGGTCGCCATCGCCGCGCGCACCCGGTCCCAGACCAGCGAGAGCTCGGCGTCGCTCATCGCGTTGCGGCCCGGCACCTCGTTGGCGATGTCGGTGAACTTGTAGTTGAAGACGCCGAACGTGTACTGCTTGGGCGTGATGGTGCCGGCGGCGTTCTTGAACGGCACCGACATCCAACCGCCCTCGGCGTAGTAGAAGGTCCACACGCCGGGGTTGGTCCAGCCGATGCCGCCCGGCTTGTAGGCGAGGTGCAGCTCGTTCTTGAAGGCATCGCGTACGGCGTTGGGCAGGCCCAGCACCAGCGCTTCGGCGTCGATCCTGTCGTCGAGGTCGGTGGTGCCCCAGCTCGGGAACGACAGGCTCTCCGCCATCAGGTCGTAGAACTCGTCGCGCCGGCTCAGCAGGTAGCCGTTGGCGACCGCCTCGTGCAGCGTGCTGAGGTCGCGCAGCGTCAGCGTGCTCTCCGGCGACGGACCGCTGCAGCCGATGGTGAAGTTGATGTTCGTGCTGCTCATGCCGAGCGCGTCGGCGGTCGTGTTGATGTTGCCGAGGCCGTAGTGGTTGGAGATCGCCAGCGTCGAGTAGTTGTCCGAGTTCTCCATCATCTGGCGCAGGGTCAGCTCGATGGTCTGGTTGCTGCCCGGCACGCCGCAGTCGAGCGGCTTGTTGATCAGCGTCGACAGGTTCGACAGGCCGAGGGCGACGCGGCGCATGGCGTGCACGTGGTAGACGGTCTTCATCGTGCTCGCCGGTTCGAACGTGGTGTCGGCGCGCATCTCGGCCAGCACCGGGCCGTTCACTTCCTTGAGGAAGAAGCCGTAATCGCCGCGGGCGGCGGCCGGCGCGCCGAGGAACTCCTGCCGCGCGGTCTGCTCGAGCGGGTTGGCGTTGTCGAGCATGACGACGTTGTAGCGCGTGCCGAGCAGCGTCGAGTGCCGTTCGATGTCGGCGATGCGGCCGAGGTTCTGCTGCAGCAGCTCGGTGACCGCGCCCGCCGTCTGGTCGAAGTAGTACCACCAGGCGGAGACGTTCGCCTGCATCAGGATGACGTCGTAGCTGTCGGCGCCGACGCGCTCGAGGCCGTAGATGCGGTTGCCGTTGAGAGCGATGTTGAGGCTGATGGTCGCGGCGCTGGCGCCGTAGAGGTAACCCCAGTTGCGGAAGTCGGCGCCGGTGTTGGCGATCATCACCGTCGCCCAGCGGTCGACGCCGCCGGTCTGGTAGCGGCGGAAGCAGGTCAGGCGGCCGTTGTTGCTGGTCAGGTTGCTGCCGACCTGGGCGCTGGTCTGGTTGTAGTACCAGGCCCAGGCCTTGGCGTCGGCGCCGGTGTTCGAGATCATCAGCGCGACGAACTTCGTGGTGCCGGCGTCGTCGTAGGGCTCGATGTCGATCAGGCGGGCGTTGTTGGCGCTCAGCGAGGCGCTGAGCTGGGTCGGGGTGACCCCGATCGCATACCACCAGGCCTTGGCGTAGCTGCCGCTGTTCGGCACGGCGGCGACGGTGAAGGTGGGTGTGGTGGTCGATTCGATCTCGATATCGGTGAAGCGCCAACCGGCCGTTACCAGGGCGCCGAGGTCACTGGTGGACTGCCCGGTCATCCAGATGGCGCCGGTGGCAGTGGTGCGGTCACGGTCGTCCTGGGCGGCCAGCAGGGGGGTCAGTGCCGCGAGACAGAGACTGAGCAGGGGTTTCATGCCGGCGACATCCCCGCCCCCGTTCCGGCGTGACGCCGGATCCGGCAGAATGGGCGGCCGGATGGACGACACCCTCGTGCTCGCCGAACGTGCCGCCCAGGGCGACACGACCGCCCTCGACCGGCTGCTGCAGGAGCAACTGCCAGGGGTGCGGGCGTTCGTACGCGCCCACATGGGGCCGCAGCTGCGCGCCCGCGAGTCGGTGTCCGACCTCGTGCAATCGATCTGCCGCGAGATCCTGACCCACAAGGCGCGCTTCCGCCACCCGAGCGCCGAGGCGTTCCAGGCCTGGCTCTACACCATGGCGCGGCGCAAGGTGCAGAACCGCGCCCGCGACCTCGGCCGGCAGAAACGTGCCGCCGACCGCGAGGTGCCGATCGGCGACGACCTCGGTCCGCTCGGCGCCGCCTACGCGCGCATCTCGAGCCCGAGCGGCCGGGTGCTGCGCGCCGAGGAGGTGGCGCGGCTCGAAGCGGCCATCGACCAGCTGCCCGAGGAGCAGCGTGAGGTGATCACGCTGGCGCACCTGGCCGGGCTCAGCCGCGCCGAGATCGGGGTGCAGATGGGCCGCAGCGAAGAGGCCGTGCGGGCGCTGCTGCACCGGGCCAAGGCGCGCTTGTCGATGTTGCTCGACGAGCCGCCGGCGGCCTGATCAGCGGCCGTCGGCGGCGCCCTTGCGGGCCTTGTTGGCGGCGATCTCGCGCAGGATGTCGGCGAAGCCCTCGCAGCGGCGCAGCGGCGCGAACTCCGGCCCGTTGGCCAGCCAGTCGTGGTCGGTGTTGCCGAGGCGCGCGGCGTCGCGCAGCCAGCCGAGGGCGCGTTGTTCGAGCTCACGCTGGCGGGCGGGCCGGTCGGCGACCGCCGGCGCGTGCTGCGGCAGGTCGGCGATCGCCGTCGCGGTCAGGCCGGCGGCGATGCGCAGCGTCTTGTGGTCGTCCGGGCGCAGCGTGGCGAGCTGGGCGGCCATCTCGGCCTGGGCCGCGGGTTCGTGTCGTTCGCCGTGCACCTGGGCCAGGAACCAGGTGGCGTTGTACTCGGCCAGCAGCCAGTCGGGGCGGTCCGGGGCCGAGGCCCGCGCCAGGACCAGCAGCTCGCGCGCACGTGCGAACAGCGCCAGCGCCGCGTCGAGCTCGCCATCCTCCTGCCGCCAGGCGCCGAGGTTGACCAGGTTGACCGCCAGGTTGGCGCGGTTCTCGATCACCCCGGGATCGAGCTCGGTCAGCCGCTGCAGCCGGTCGATCGACTGCTGCATGCACGCCGTCGCCTCGGCCTTGCGCTCGGTGGCGCGGCGGAGCAGGGCGAGGCTGTTGAGAACGCCGGCTTCGAGCCGGATGGCCAGGGCGTCCTCGGGGTTGATGCGCAGCGAAGGCTGCAGCAGCTGCCGGGCGGCCTCCAGGGCACCTTCGATCGCCGCCGGCTCCTGGTCGGGCTGGCGGGCGCGCACCATCTCCAGGCGGGTGGCGGCGTGCTGCGTCGAGGTCGGCATCGTCGCGAGTTCGACCTGCGATCGCATGCGGTCGGCACGTTCGAGCAGCGCCGAGACGGTGTCCCAGTGCTGGGTGTTCATCTCGGTCCAGATCTGGTCGGCGAGCGTGCAGAAGGCCTGGTCGAAGGCGGTGCGCCAGGACTCGTCGCCACGCACCGCCGGCTCGAGCTCGGACCATACCTTCAACACCTCCTGCCGCGCCCGGGTGGCCTCGTCGTAGCGGCCCCCCTGCGAGTAGAGCAGGGCCTGGCCGCGCAGCACCGCCATGCGCTCGATCAGCACGCGGGGGCCGCCGTCGCCGGTGCTGGGCAGCGTGTCCAGCGTGCGCCGGGCTTCGTCCAGCAACGGCTCGGCGGCTTCGCTGCGCGACATGGCAAGCTCGGCGCGGCCTTGCAGCGACAGCACCTCCGCCAGTTGCCGACGGGCCGCCGGCGTGTCTTCGCGCTGGATGCGGTCGCGGGCCAGGCGCACGGCGCGCCGGGCCGAAGTCAACGCCAGCTCGAGCTGGCCGGACTCGGCGTCGACCAGCGCGAGCTCTTGGGCCGACCCAGCCGCCTGGTCGAGCATCGCCGGATCGTCGGCGCTGTCGGCCAGGAACTGCTCGTGCAGGCCGCGCGCCTTCGCCAGCAGGTTGCGGCGTATGTGCTGCATGAGGGGCACGTTCAGCAGGTCCTCGCCGGCCACCTGCACGAGCATGGTCCGCACGGCTTCGACGGCGCGATCGCGGTCGCGGCGCGCCCGCTCCAGGGCCGCCTGGATGCTCTCGTTGGCGGCCCACTGCTGCAGCAGGAACAGCGTCGGCGCCACGCACAGCAGCAAGAACGCCGCGGCGAGGCCGATGGCGCGCGCCGGGTGGCGCTGCGTCCAGCGACGCACGACCGTCAGCGTGGACGGCGGCACGGCGCGCACCGGCCGCAGCGCCAGCAGGTTGTCGAGGTCCTCGGCGAACGCCGCGGCGTCGGCGTAGCGGTGGTCCGCCTCGGCGTCGGTGGCCTTGCGGCAGACGATCTCGACGTCGCGCGCGATCGCCGGGTTGCGGCGGTGCAGCGGCGGCAGCGTGCCGGCCAGCACGCGGGTGCGCGTGGCCTCCGCCGAGTCGCCGGCGAACGGTGACTGCAGGGTCAGCAGCTCGATCAGCGTCACCCCGAGCGCGTAGACGTCGGTGCGGGCATCGATACGATCGTGTTCGCCACGCATCTGCTCGGGCGACATGTAGGCCGGGCTGCCGAGCACGCCGCCGCTCACCGTCAGCCGCGGCGACAGCTCGGTGCGGGCGAGGCCGAAGTCGAGCAGCAGCGGCCGGCCGTCGAGCGTCAGCATGATGTTGCTCGGCTTGACGTCGCGGTGCAGCACACCACACAGGTGGGCGTGGTGCAGGGCGCTGGCGACCTGGCGCACGAGCCGCAAGCAGGCATCGACCCAGGTGCTGGTGGCGAAGTGGCGATCGTCGGGGGGCGGGCTGCCCGGCGCGGCGACCGCGGCGACCGCCGCCAGCAGGTCGCTGCCGCGCAGCTTCTCCGGCGGGCTGCCGGCCAGCGACGACACCACCTGGTCGAGCGAGGCGCCGCGCACGTACTCCATCGCCAGCCACGGCACGCCGTTGTCTTCGCCGGTGGCGTGGACCGGCACGATGCCCGGGTGCTGCAGCCGCGCCACGGCTTCGACCTCGCGGCGGAAGCGCTGCCGCGAACCGTCGAAGAGGTTGTGCTCGGGCCGGATCAGCTTCAGCGCGACGCGGCGGCCGAGCGACTCCTGTTCGGCGAGGTAGACGACGCCCATGCCGCCCTGGCCGAGGCGTTCGAGCAGGCGGAAGTCGCCGAGGCGCTCCGGCATCACGCCGGCGGCCGCCTCGTTGCCGGTTGGCGTCGCCATCAATCCGAGGTGATCGAGTCGCTGCAGGTGCTGGCGCAGGCGCGTGGCCTGCTGTGGCGACGCCGCGAGCAGCGCTTCGACGGCCGCCTGGCCACCCTGCTCGAGCGCGTCGAGGGCGCGGGTGAGCAGGTCCTCGAACTGCTGGCTCGGATCGGCGGGCGGGGGCGAGGTGGTCACGCGAGGCGGCAGCCTAACGAGCCGGCCTGCCGCCGGGCAGGGCCATCAGCGCAGCACTCCGACGCGCAGCGCCGCCGCCGGGACCTCGCGCCGCAGCCAGCCGGCGCAGGTGTGGCCGGGGCCGCAGTGCATGGCGAGGCCGACCACCACGTCGTCGCCGTCGACCAGCAGCAGCCGACCGATCGGTGCGCCCGGCAAGACGAAGGTGGCCGCGGCGCATGGTCCGGCGAAGAGGTTCGTCGTCGCCCTCACCACGAGGTCGTCGACGTGGTCGAGTTGCTGCCAGCGTTCCGGCGGCAGCCGTTCGCCGAGCACCTTCGTCTCCGGCCACGCGAACATCACCGCCCCCCGGGCCTGCAGTCGCGGCACCGCCGCCAGCAGGTCCAGTTCGCGCGTCTCGACCAGCGGGAAGTCGCGGTCGAGCGCGCCGACGGCGGCGCCGAGAGCGGTCAGCTCCGCTGTGCGCCAGCGCTTCCAGGCGGCGCGGCCGGTCCACCACGAGCTCGGCACGAAGGCGACGAGGCAGGCCAGCGCCAGCACGTTCGCCGTGCGCGCGCGGCGGCCGGGCTGCAGCACGAAGTCGAGGCCGAGGCCGGTCCACAGCAGCATCGACCACGGCACGTAGCGCGCGGTGGTGAGCTGTTCGGGGTGCTGCTGGAAGTAGTGGAAGCGGGCGGCAACGACGAGTCCGCCGACGCCGAGGCCGAACCAGGCGAGCCCGAGCGCGAAGGTCCGCTGCGGGGCGGGGTCGTGGTCGCGGCGGTGGCAACAGGTCGACCAGACGAGCCGCAGCAGCGCCAGCAGGCCGAACGCGGCCGCGGGCCAGCGCGCGCCCAGCGACGGTCCGAACGCGGCTTCGACCGGCTGGGCGACCAGCAGCGCCGGTGCGCTCAGCAGGTCGGTCGGCAAGCGCGCGGCGTGATCGCTGGCCAAGAGCGGGTGCAGCAGCCAGACGAACGGCGCGCCGAGCCAACGCAGCAGCTGGTCGAGCCGATCGAGCGGGGCGAAGCCGGCGGCCGGCTCGGCGCCGGCATTGCCGAGCAGCAAGAGGGCCGCGGCGAGCGCCGCCGAGACCAGCAGGGGCAGCCACTGCCGCCACGGTGCGCGCAGGAGCCAGGCCACCACCACGAAGGCCGGCAAGCAGGCGGCGCCGGCGCCGAAGGTCATCGTCGCGGCGATGCCGCAGCCGCCGGCGAACCACGCCGCCGGCGCCGAACGGCGCCGGGCCAGCAGCGCGCCGAGGCCGAGCGCCAGCAAGGTCTGCACCAGGAACAGGGGCAGGGCTTCGTTGCCGTGCGCGAGCTTGCGTTCGTTGCCGAACCAGAACATGCCGATGGCGAGCAGCGGCAGCGCCGCAGCGCGCACCGCCACCGGCGCCGGCCGCAGGCGGCGCACCGCGAGGCCGAGCGCCACCACCGCCAGCAGCGCGGCCAGGCCGATCTGCAAGGTCTGGTCGTAGTCGAACCAGCGCAGCTCGGCGATGCGCACGAGGTTCGGCAGCACCTCGCGGTGGCCGTTGTCGGCGGCGAGGGCGCTGGCCGGGAACGGCGTGTCGAGGAAGCCGACCAGGAACCGCCACGGATCCGCGTACGGCACGCGCGGCGCCGCCGCCACCATGAGCCACAGCCCGGCCAACACGTAGGCAACGGCGCCAGCGCGCAAGAGCGCCGGTACGAACGGGGGCCTCGGGGCGGGGGGCAGGGTCATCGTCGCGAGCGGCGCGCAGCATAGATCGGCCGCGCCGTCGCCGCTGTCGCTTCTTCGCCGCCGGTCGTGGCGCGGACCGCCGGGCGCCGATACACCGCCACCATGGACCTAGGCTTCGAGACGATCGGCAACGCCTGCCTCATCGTGCACGACCGCGGCCCCGTGCTCGCCACCGACCCGTGGCTGACCGGGACCGCCTACTTCGGCAGCTGGCGGCTCAGCCACGCCGTGCCCGCCGAACAGCAGGCGAACGTCGCCCGTTGCCGCTACCTGTGGTTGTCGCACGGCCACCCGGACCACCTGAGCCTCGAATCGCTCGAGCGGCTGCGCGACAAGACGATCCTGCTGCCGGACCACTTCGGCGGCCGCATCGCGCGCGACCTGCGGGGCCTCGGCTTCACCGTGCAGGTGCTGCCGTGCGGACAGTGGTTCCCGGTCAGCGACCGCGTGCGCATCGCCTCGCTCGCCAACTACAACCAGGACGCGACGCTCGTCATGGACGTCGACGGCCACCTGATCATCGACGCCAACGACGCCGGCAATCGCGGCAGCGGTCGGTTCCTCGACCGCGAACGCCACCGCTTCCACAAGCGCACGGTGTTGGCGTGCCTGACCGGCTACGGCGACGCCGACATGATCAACTTCGTCGACGAGCAGGGGCGCCGCGTGCCGCCGCTGGCGGCGCAGAAGATCCCGTGCGGGCCGGGCATCAAGGCGACGCTCGACTACTACGACCTCGACATCTTCGCGCCGTCGAGCGCGATGCACCGCTACAACCGCACCGACAGCGGCTGGGCCGACGAGTACGCGACGCCGATCGACGCCCACGGCATCGACTTCGACGGCGGCCGCCGCACCTTGTTGCCCGCGTTCGTGCAGTACGACCTGCACACCGGCAGCTACGAGAAGATCGATCCGCCCGCCAACGACGGGCCGTTGCAGGACCCGGCGGTGTTCGGCGACGACTGGACGACGCCGCTCGAAGCCGAGGACGTCAAGGCGCTGCGCGCCTACTTCACCTCGTTCGAACACCTGCACTCGGTGCTCGGCTTCGTCAACTTCCGCGTCGGCGGCAAGGACCACGTCATCGACATCGCGCCCGGACACCGGCGCGGCATCACCTTCGCGACGCCGCGGCAGTCGCTGCTGGCGGCCGTGTCGTGGCAGGCCTTCGACGACATCCTGATCGGCAACTTCTGCCAGACGACGATGCACGGCGACTGGTGGGGCAAGGTGGGCGCCGAGGCGCTGTATCCGCACTTCACGCCGTTCGTGACCAAGTTCGGCGACAACGGCGGCTGTCGCACGGCGGCGGAACTGCGCGGCTACTTTGCCGAGTACTTGCGGCGGGGCTTCACCGAGTTCACGGCCGACCGCAGCGAACAGGAGATGCGGCAGGCGCTCGCGGCTTACCTGTAGCCGCCGGCTTCGCCCTGGGCCTGGTTCCGCGCGCTACCACCTCGCAACGGCGCCGCTGCCGCGTAGAACCAGGGCTCGTCCACCAACTCGAAGGTGCTCATGCTGGCAATCCGCCCGTCCGCCTTGCTCCCGTTCCTGGTCCTGCCGCTGCTGCTCGCGCAGCAGCCGACCACCCCGCCGATCGCCGCCGACCTCGCCGAACGCATCCGCGCCGAGGGCATCGACCACAGCCAGGCGATGCGGCTCCTGCGGGACCTGACCGGCAAGATCGGCCACCGCCTGACCGGCTCCGACAACTTCACCGCGGCCTCGGCGTGGGCGGCGGCGGAGTTCCAGGCGATGGGCGTGCCGAGCGTGACGATGGAGAAGTGGGCGGACTGGAAGCTCGCCTGGAACCGCGGTGGCTGGCGTGGCCGCGTGCTGAGCCCGATCGACCTCGAGCTCTACGTCGCCACCGAGGCATGGACCGCCGGCACCGACGGGCCGCAGGTCGGCGTCATCGTCAAGGTGCCCGAGGAGGTCGCCGACATCACGCACAAGACCGTCGGCGGCAAGTGGCTCTACTTCACCAAGCGCCCCGGCAAGGAAGTGCGGGAGGCGTGTGCGGCGGCTGGAATGCTCGGCTGGGTCTACCGCGCCGGCGACCCCGACAAGACCTTCCCGAACCGCGTGCGTGTGTTCGGCGATCACCGCACGGCGATGCGGCCGTTGGCCGAGGTGCCGACGCTGCCCGAGATCGCCGTGCGCGCCGACCAGGCCGACCAGATCGCGGCGCTGCTCGACGAGAACAAGGTGGTGACGGCGAGCTTCGAGATCGACAACCGCTTCCGCGATGGCGGCATCCCGCTCTACAACGTCATCGCCGAGATCCCCGGCAGCGAACGGCCGGACGAGGTCGTGATCGTCTGCGGCCACCTCGACTCGTGGCACCAGGCGCAGGGCACCACCGACAACGGCACCGGCGCCACCTCGACGATGGAGGTCGCGCGCATCCTGATGGCCGTCGGCGCCAAGCCCAAGCGCACGATCCGCTTCTGCCTGTGGGGCGGCGAAGAGCAG
>JAEUHT010000220.1 GCA_016793265.1 Planctomycetota bacterium | reverse complement strand
ACGCGCACGATCTTCTCGAGCTCGGTCATCAGGTTCTTCTGCGTGTGCAGGCGGCCGGCGGTGTCGAGCAGCAGGTAATCGACCTGCCGCGCGACGGCGGCCGAGACGGCGTCGAAGGCGACCGCGGCGGGGTCGGCGCCGGTGGCCTGCTTGATGATCGGGATGCCGAGCCGCGTCGCCCACAGCGACAGCTGTTCGACGGCGGCGGCGCGGAAGGTGTCGCCGGCGCCGAGCAGCACCGAGTGGCCCTGCTGTTGCAGGTGGCGCGCCAGCTTGGCGATCGAGGTCGTCTTGCCGCTGCCGTTGACGCCGACGATCATCACCACGGTCGGCGCCTTCGCCGCGCGCACGAGCGGCGCCTCGGCGCCCTGCAGCATGCCGACCAGGCGCTGGCGCAGGAACGCCGGCACCTCGCTGGTCTCGCGCACTTCCTTCTTCTTGTAGGCGACCTTGAGCTGCTCGACGACCTCGGTGCCGACCGGGCCGAGGTCGGAGTTGTAGAGCACCTCTTCGAGCTCGTCGATCAGCGCTTCATCGAGCTTGCGGCCCGAGAACAGGCGGGACAGGCCCGCGGTCAACACGTCGCGCGTCTTCTTGAGCGCCTTGAGCAGCTTGCCGAACACCATGGGCCGCGCAGTCTGGCGCCTGCTGGCGGCGCTTGGAAGCGCGCGGCGGCAGAAGGTGGCGCTACGTCGCCGCGTCGGCGGCACCCGGGCCGCCGGGGCCGGCCTCGGGGGCCTTGGCCGCACCGTCGGTGCCGCCGCCCGCGCGCCGCTCCTGCTCCAGGTCGATGCGCACGCGGTCGAGGATGCCGTTGACGAAGCCGCCGCTGTTGGCGGTCGAGAACTTCTTGCCCAGCTCGATCGCTTCGTTGATCGCCACCTTCGGCGGTACGTCGGCGCAGCACATCAGCTCGTAGATCGCCATGCGCAGCACGTTGCGGTCGACGTTGGCCATGCGGCGCAGGTCCCAGTTGCGCGTCACCGACTGCAGGCGCTGGTCGATCGCCGCGCGCTGCTGCAGCGTGCCCTCGACCAGGCGCACGGCGAAGGTCACGACGTCGTTGTCGGCCTCGCACTCCTCGGCGCACATCGCCGCCACCGTCTTGCCGAGTTCGCCCGCGTAGGCTTCACCACGCACGTCGAACTGGAACAGGACCTGCATCGCGATCTCACGAGCGCGCGTACGGCGGCGGATGGGGGCGGTCATGGCAAGGAGCGGTTTCCGAGGAAACAGGGGGCGCGCACTCTAGCAGTGCGGTGCGGGTGATCAACTGCTGGCGGGGCCGGCGGCGGCGGCCGTCCCGATCTGGGAACGCAGGCTCACCATCATCAGCGCGGCGGCGGCCGCGTCGGCGCCCTTGTCACCGGCATCTCCACCGGCGCGCGCCAGCGCCTGCGCCATCTCGGCGCAGGTCAACAGGCCGAAGCCGATCGGCACACCGTGGTCGAGCTGCGCCTGCATGGTGCCCTGGGTCACGCCGCTGCAGACGTACTCGTAGTGGTCGGTGCCGCCGCGCACGACGGCACCGAGCAGCAAGAGGCCGTCGAAGCGACCGCTCGCGGCGAGCCAGGCGCAGGCCTGCGGCAGTTCGAAGGCGCCCGGCACCCACACCACCGTGACGTCGGCGTCGGCGACGCCGGCCTGCTGCAGCGTGCGGCGGGCGGAGACCAGGAGCCGTTCGGTGACGACCTCGTTGAAGCGCGCGACGACGATGGCGAAGCGGCGGCCGCGGCCGTCCAGGGCGCCGGTCAGGACCTTGCTCATGCCGAGAGCGTAGGCGGCGGTGCGACGCCGGTCACGCCTGGGCTGCGGCGTCAGCGAACGGTGGCGAGCCGTTCGAGGCGGGCCCGCGCCGCGCGGGTCTCGCGGTGGTCGTCGCCGAACGCGGCGGCGATCGCCGCCGCGGCGGTGCGCAGCAGCGGTTCGGCCTCGTCGCGACGACCGAGCGCCAGCAGGCACTCGCCGAGCGCGCTGGCGGCGATCTGGGCGCGGGTGTTGTCGGCGCCGAACAGGCGGCTGCGTGTCGCCAGCGCCGTGCGCAGCAGCGCTTCGCCGTCGGCGGCGGCGCCGTCGCGGCAGCAGGCGAGGCCGAGCAGCAGCGCGGTGGCGGCGGCGGGCGCCGTGTCCGGCGTCGGCGCGAAGGCGCGCCAGACCGGCTCGAGGGTGCGGCGCGCCGCGGCGGCCTCGCCGAACTGCAGCAGGCAGTAGCCGAGGTCGGTGATCGCCGACAGCGTGGCCGCGTGCCGGGCACCTTGCAGCCGTTCACGCAGCGCGACGGCGGCGCGGAACCGGGCCTCGGCCGCCTGCCGGTCGCCGGCCTCGAGCAGCGCGAAGGCGAGCTGCGCCTGGGCCTGGGCGGTATCGGTGTGGCCGTCGGGGAAGCGGCGCTCGGTGATCGTCACCACCTCCTGGGCCAGCACGACGGCCGCCGCCGGGTCGCGTGTGCGCAGCACGTTGGCGAGGTTGCCGAGGGTCTTGACGCGGTACGGGTGCTCTTGCGGCACGGTGGCGTCGAACGCGGCGATCGCGGCGCGCCACGCGGTCTCGGCGTCGGCGAGCCGGCCGAGCTCGAAGCAGGCGGTGCCGAGGTTGGCCTGGCACTCGGCCAGCAATGTCGTCGGCGGGCCTCCGGCGAGCAGCGGCAGCACGTCGCGCAAGACCCGTTCGCCTTCGGCGGTGCGGTGCAGCCCGACCAGCATGCCGCCGCGGCGCGCCCGCAGCTCGGCGAGCGCCGCGGCCCGCTCGCCGCGCGCGGCGAGCAGCAGGGCTTCGGCGCGGTCGAGCAGCGGCAGCGCGTCGGCGTGCTGTTGCTGCGCCCGCAGCGCCGCCAGCGCGATGTCGATGCGGGCCTCGAGTTCGCGCGTGTCGACCGACTGTTCGCCGGGCAGCAGGTCGAGCGCCGCCCGCAGGTGGGTGTCGGCGGCGTCCAGCCGGCCGAGCGAGCGGTAGGCGCCGCCGAGCGTGAGGTGCAGTTCGGCGAGCACCGCCGGCTGCAGCCCGGGCCGCCGCGCCAGCGTGGCGGCGGCGGCGTCGAGCGCCTCGCGCATCGTCACGTCGCGACCGGCGCCGAGCAGGTTGCCGGCGCGCATGATCTCCTGCAGCGAGTCGGCGAGCTGCTGGGTGGTGTTGCGTTGGCGCTCGGCGGCGGCGGCGCGTTCGGCCGCGGCGAGCGCGAAGTGCGTGCTGACGACGACGCCGGCCAGCAGGATCAGCACCGCGAGCGCGCTGGTCGCCGCCAGCGCCGGGTTGCGCCGCACGAACCGACGCAGGGCCGCGCCTGCCCGCGGCGGCGACGCCGTCACCGGGCGGTGCGCGAGCCACGCCCGCAGGTCGTCGGCGAACGCGCCGGCGCTGGCGTAGCGGTCGTCCGGCACGCGGCTGCAGGCCTTGCCCAACACGGCGTCGAGGTCGCGGTCGATGCGGGGGTCGAGCTGTCGGGCCCGCCGCGGCAGCGTCTCGGCGACGGTGCGCAGCGCCTGCGCCAGCGGCAGCCCGGCGACGGCGAACGCCGGTTGCCCCGTCAGCAGCTCGATGCCGAGCAGTGCGAGGGCGTGTACATCGGTGCGCGCGTCGATGGCGGCGGCATCGCCGGCGCATTGTTCGGGGCTCATCCAGGCGATGCTGCCGAGCAGCTGCCCCGGCTGCGTGTGGCGGTCGTCGACACCGAGGGTGCGGGCGATGCCGAAGTCGATCACCTTCGGCACGCCGTCGTCGCCGACCAGCACGTTGGCCGGTTTGAGGTCGCGGTGCACGACACCACGCTGGTGGGCGTGCTGCACGGCGTCGGCGATCTGCGCCAGCAAGCCCACGCGGGCCCGGCGGTCGAGGCCGTGCGCCGCGGCCCAGGTGGTGACCGGGGCGCCGTTCTCGACCAGCTCGAAGACGAAGAACGGCGGCGCCAGCGCGCCGTCGCCGGCGCGGCCGCTGCGGTGGATGGTGGCGATCGACGGGTGGCGCAGGCGCGCCAGCAGCATCGCCTCCTGCTCGAACCGCTGCAGTTCGAGCCGCGACAGCACGCCGCCGTGCAGCACCTTGACGGCGACGTCACGGCCGAGATCGAGGTCGCGCGCGCGCCACACCGTGCCCATGCCGCCCTCGCCGAGCAGGTGGTCGAGGCGGCAGCCGGCGAGCACGAGGCCCCGGCCTGGCGCGGCCGCCGCGGCTGGTGGTTCGAGGAAGTTGTCGCCGGCATCGGCGTGGCCCTGCAGCAGGGCGCGCACCTCGTCGCGCAGCGCCGCGTCGTCGCCGGCCGCCGCCAGGAGGTGCGCTTCGCGTTCGCCGGCGGGCAGCTCGAGCAGCTGCGCGAACAGCGACTCCGTGCGGCGCCAGCGGTCGCCGTCGTTCATGGCTCGGTGTCGCCGATGCGGGCCCGCAGGAAAGCGCGCGCCAGCGTCCATTCGCGTTCGATGGTGCGCAGCGGCAGCTGCAGCATGCTGGACGCCTCCGGCATGGTGGCGCCGGCGAAGAAGCGCAGCTCGACCAGCCGGGCCTTGGTGGCGTCGCGCGTGGCCAGTTCGGTCAGCGCCTCGTCGAGCGCGACCAGGTCGATGGCACGTTCGTTCCAGGTCGCGGCGACGGCGTCGAGCACGGTCGTCGCTTCGCCGCCGCCGCGCTTCAGCCGGCCGCGCCGCCGCGCGTGGTCGACCAGGATGCGCCGCATCGCCAGCGCCGCGACGCCGAGGAACTCGGCCGGCGTGCGCGCGCCGGTGCTGTCCTGCTGCATCAGCTTCAGGAACGCCTCGTGCACGAGGGCGGTCGCCTGCAGCGTGTGGCCGGCGCGTTCCTGCTGCAGCTGGCGAGCCGCGAGCGCACGCAGCTCCCGGTAGGTGTGCGCGAACAGCGCTTCGATGGCGCCCGGGTCACCGCTGCCGGCGGCCTGCAGCAGCAGGGTCAGGCGCTCCGGGCTCGGGCGGTCGAGAGGGGCGGGCGAGGTCATGGTGCGGCGAGGTGGGGCGATTGTCGCGGCGGCCGCGACGTTGGCAAGGTGACCGCCGCGGCGCGGCGGGGGCGGCGCCCGCGGCGCTCGCGGCCGCACGCACCGGGCGGCGACGGGGCGGCGGTGGCAACGCGCGTTGCGGCCGGCTCAGGCGCGGCCGACCGGCTTCGGCGCGGTCGGCGCGTCGACGGCCGGGCGCTGGAAGATCGACGGCTTCAGGTACTGCCACTGCGACTTCACGTTGAGCAGGCTCTCCGACTCGCCGACGACGAGGAAGCCGCCCGGCTTCGTCACCTGGAAGGCGTTGCCGAGCACACGTTCGCGGCTCGGGTTGTCGAAGTAGATCATCACGTTGCGCACGAAGACGAAGTCGAACGGCTTGCTGCCGGGCAGCGGGTCCATCAGGTTGTGGCGCTGGAAGCGCGCGACCGCGGCGAGCTTCTTGTCGAACACGAACTGGTCGGCCGAAGTGCGAGTGAAGTAGCGCTGCACGATCTCCGGCGGCGTCTGCGCCAACGCATAGGGGCGGAAGGCGCCGGCCCGGGCCTCCTCGAGCACCTGGTTCGACAGGTCGGTGCCGAGCAGTTCGACCGGCACGCCGCCGAAGTTGTCGCCGAGCACCTGGTGCAGCACGATCAGCATCGTGAACGCCTCGGCGCCGGTCGACGCCGCCGCCGACCACAGCCGCAGGCCGTTGCGGCGCAGGTCCCCCTGCTGCTGCTTCTGCTGCACCTGCTGGCGGAAGAAGTCCCAGTGCCGCTGGCAACGGAAGAAGTAGGTCTCGTTGGTGGTGATGGAGTCGAGGAACGCCTGCATCTCGGCGCCCTGGGCGCCGCTGCCGAGCAGGCCGAGGTAGGCGTCGTAGCTGGCCGCCTTCGCGGCGCGCAGGCGGCGGCGGATGCGGTTGGAGAGCAGGCTGATCTTCTCGACGGGGTAGTGGATGCCGGCGACCTGGTAGATCAGGTCGTGGAACCGCTTGAACTCGTCTTGGGTGAGGTCCCGCTCCATTCCGGCCCTGCATCGGCCAGATGCCGGGGTCGACTTGTCCCGACCTGGCCTGGGCTGCGAAGTTCCGGCAGCATTGCCGGGTGGGCTATTCCGTCCCGGGGCGGCGCTCGCAACACTGCTCGGCCGATGTCCGACACGCTGCCGTTCTGGATCTCCTTCTGCCTGACCGTGCTGCTGCTGGTGACCTCGTTGGTGACCGGCTTCGGCCACCGCCGCCGCCTGCACCTGTGGGTCGGGCCGCTGACGATGGTGGTGCTCGTGGTCACGATCGTGCTGACCGAGGAGCTGATGCGGCGTTACGACTTCCCGGCCGACATCAAGGCGACGCACCTGATCTTCGCCAAGGCCGGCGGCCTGCTGGCGCTGCCGGTGGTGCTCACCGGCCTGTGGTTGTGGCGGCAGCCGAAGGCGCGGCGCTGGCACCTGGTGGCGGTGGTGGCCTGGTTGCTGTCGGTGCTGACCGCAACCGGCACCGGCCTCTGGATGTTCGTGCACGGTACGCTGCGCACCGGCTGAGCGGCCCGGCGTCGGTCTGCGGCATGGCATCGGCCCGCCGCCGCAGGCTACAACTCGCGCATGCTGTCGCTGCTCGTTTGGCCGCTGTTGGCGTGTTCTCTCGCCCTGCCTCAAGATCCCGGGGCCGACCGGGAAGAGGCGTTCCGCTTCGCCGCGCAGAACCGCGGCGAGCTCGAACGCGCGTGGCGCGAGGTGCCGGCGCCGCAGCGCGAGGCGATGCAGTTCCTGCTCACCAACCTGCCGGTCGCCGACGCCAAGACGCTCGACGCCGACTTCCTCTTGCGCGAGGTGCGGCAGGCGTACGAAGCGCGCGCCGCGGTGCCGTGGGGAGCGGCATTGTCGGACGCGCTGTTCTTCGCGCACGTGCTGCCCTACGCGCAGGCGAACGAGACGCGCGAGCCCTGGCGCAGCGACTTCACCAGCCGCTTCCTGCCGCGCGTGCTCGACTGCAAGACGCCCGGCGAGGCGGCGCTGCGGCTCAACCGGCTCGTCTTCGACGAGCTGAAGGTGCACTACTCGACGGGGCGCAAGCGCGCGCTGGCGAGCCCGAGCGAGTCGATCGCCGAGGGCAAGGCGACCTGCACGGGGCTGTCGATCCTGCTCGCCGACGCCTGCCGCGCCTGTTGCGTGCCGGCGCGGCTCGTGTCGGTGCGCTGGCCGCACAAGGACGGCAACCACACCTGGGTCGAGGTCTGGGACGGCAGCGCGTGGCGCTTCGTCGGCGCCGACGAACCCGACCCGAACGGCTTCGACCACGCCTGGTTCGTCGCTGACGCCGCGCAGGCAGCCGGGGCCGATGCGGCACACCATCCGTGGGCGGTGTCGTTCGCGATCACCGGCCAGCGCTTCGTGCCCGGCTGGGGCGGCGGCGAGCTGTTCGGCGAGGACGTCGCCGCGCGCTACCTGCCGCAGGTCGCCGCCCCTGGTGGCAGCGGCTGGAGCACGGGCAGCGGCGTGGTGCCGACGGGGCTGCCGTTCGACCTGGGCACCGCGACGGAGCAGCAGGAGCCGGGTGAGGTCGCGCTGCGCGCGCAGTTCGATCGCTTCTTCGCCGCCGATGCCGCGCGGCGGGCGACGTTCGAGTTCGATCGCAACCTCGACGCCGAGCTCGCCACCGCCGCCGGTGACGCGCGGCTGCGGGCGATCGCCGCGGCGGCGTGGGCGGCGGCCGAACGCCCGCGGCTGCAGGCCGACTTCGACGCCAGGGTCGTGCGCGCCGGCGACAAGCAGAGCCCGTTCACGGTCAAGCAGGTCGGCGACCAGCCCGGCAGCGGCCGCGGGCCGCTGGTGATCGCGATGCACGGCGGCGGCAACGCGCCGAAGCAGCTGAACGACTCGCAGTGGCAGCACATGCAGATCTACTACCGGGACCACCCCGAGGCGGGCGGTTACCTGTACTGCGCGCTGCGGGCGCCGACCGACGAGTGGAACGGCTTCTACACCGACTACTTCTACCCGCTGTTGGAGCAGCTGATCCGCCTGTTCGTGGTCTGCGGCGACGTCGACCCGGACCGCGTGATCACGATCGGCTACAGCCACGGCGGCTACGGCGCCTTCGCGATCGGGCCGAAGCTGCCGCACCGCTTCGCCGCCGTGCACGGCAGCGCGGCGGCGCCGACCGACGGCGAGACGGTCGCCACCGGTCTGCACACACTGCCGTTCTCGTTCATGGTCGGGGGCAAGGACACCGCCTACGGCCGCGCCGAGCGGTGCCAGAAGTTCGCCGCCGAGCTCGAAGCGCTGCAGAAGCAGCACCCGGGGCTGTACCCGTTCACGTTCACGTTCGTCGAGAAGAATGGCCACACCGGCCTGCCCGACCGCGACCTGCTGGCGAAGCTGGTGCCGCTGGTGCGCACGGCGCTGCCGCGCGAGCTGCACTGGGAGCTGACCGACGTCACCGTGCGCGACCACTATTGGCTGCACACGGCGGCGGCCGGCAAGGGCAAGCGACTCGATGCGGCGCTCAGCGGCCAGCAGCTGGTGGTGACGACGAAGGACTGCACGGACGGCGAAGCCTGGCTCGACGCGCGCCTCGTCGATTGCCGGCAGCCGCTCGCCCTCGCCGTCGACGGCAAGGCGTCGTCGGTGAGCCTGGCGCCGTCGCTGCGCGTCCTGTGCACGACGCTCGCCGAACGTGGCGACCCGCAACTGGCGGCGAGCGTGGTCGTGCCGCTGCGCTGAGGGCCGTCAGGTCGCGCGCAGGAAGGCGACGACGCGGTCGAACGCAGCGGCGCTCTCGAGCAGCAGGCTGTGGCCGGCGTCGGCGAAGCACTCGTGCACGGCGCCCGGGATGCGTGCCGCCGTCGCCGCCACCTCGCGCGGCAGCGTCAGCAGGTCTTCGCCGCCGGCGAGGCACAAGGTCGGCCAGGTGACGCGCGCGCACAGCGCCTCGCCGTCGAAGCTCTGCAACGCGCGCGCCTGTGCGCGCATGAAGGCGCGGCCCTCTTCGCTCGGTTTGGTGCTGCGCACGATGTCGTCGACGACCGCGGACCTCTGGTTCAGGAAGGTCTCGCCGAACAGGAACGGTGCCGTCAGCTCGCCGAGCCAGCGGCCCTCGATCTCGCTGCAGAGCAGCTCGAACCAGCGGTAGACGCGGCGGCTGCGCGGGGTCTGCAGCGCCGAGCTGCACAGCATGACGAGCTTCTGCGCGTGGGGGCTCTGGGTGGCGGCGCAGGTCAGCGCCACCTTGCCGCCGAGCGAGGTGCCGACGAGCGCCACCGGCTGGGGCAGCGTCGCCGCCACCGCCAGCACGTCGTGGGCGGCCTGCACGAAGTCGTAGAGGCCGCCCGCCAGCGGGCTCGATGGCTGCAGGCCGACCGGGTCGATGGCGGCGCAGGTGAAGCCGGCGCGGGCGAAGCGGCGCGGCAGCGTGCCGAACAGGCGGGCGCCGCTGCCGAGGCCCGGCACCAGTACGACACCCGGGCCGTCGCCTTCGCGGCTGTGGTGGATGGTGCGGTCGTGGCGGGTGACGATGGGCATGCGCGCGCTTCGATACCCGATCAGTCCCACGGCCGCGACAGGCGGAAGGCGGCGTTGATCAGCCCGACGTGCGAGTAGGTCTGCGGGAAGTTGCCGGCCTGGCCCTTGCCGTCGACGAGGATGTCCTCGGCGAACAGGCCGAGGCCGTTGTGCTGGGCGAGGATCGTCTCGAACAGGGCGCGGCCGTCGTCGCGCCGGCCGATCATCGCCAGCGCCTCGGCGAGCCAGAACGAACACACCGTGAACGCGGCCTCGGGTACGCCGAAGTCGTCGGCGACGTCGTAGCGGCGCAGCAGGCCGTTCGGCAGGCTCAGCCTCTGCTGCACGGTGTCGACCAGCCGGCTGGCGCGCGGGTCGTCGCCGCGCAGGAAGCCGAAGTGCAGCGCCAGCAGGCTGGAGGCATCGACGTGGCGTTGGCCGGCGGCCTGCGTGAAGCAGCCGAGCCCCTCGTCCCAGCAGCGGGTCCACAGCAGCTCGGCGGCATCGGCGGCGATCTTGCTGGCGCGCG
>JAEUHT010000172.1 GCA_016793265.1 Planctomycetota bacterium | reverse complement strand
CACAGCGCCCCGCGGTGCCGCCAACACGACAACACGGCGACGAAGGCCAACAGGTCGCTGCGCGAGGCCACCGCGACCAGCGCCAAGCCCAAGAAGCGCCGTTCGCTGCCGCGGCGCGCGAGCCAGAGCAGCGTCGCCGCGAAGCACGCCAGCGCCGTCTCCTGGCCGTTCTGGCACTCACGCACGAGCAGCGGATGGCCGAGCCAGCACAGGCCGACGATCCCGCCGGTCCAGCGGTCGCGCAATCCGCGCCACCAAGCCACGGCGGTGGCGACGTGCAGGGCGAGCCCGAGCCCCGGCGCGGCGACCGGCAGCGCAGCGGCGCCGAACAACCACACCAACGGTGTCAGCAGCAGGCACCACAACCACTGCACCCCGCTCGTCGTCGCGCCGTCGCTGACCGTCGGCCCGCGGCCGCCGGCGAGATTGGCCGCCCAGGCGAACTCGTAGAAGGCGTCGTCGCGCAGGCGGTTGCCGGCGTCGGGCACGGTGAGGCCGCACAGGCCGAAGACCGCCGCCGCGAGGGCGACGGCGACGGCCATTCCCCGCAGACGTTGGGCCCAGGCGCGCGACATGTGCAGCGCCAGACCATACTGCGGCGCCGATGTGCGCGCGCTGGAATCAGCGCTTCTGCAGCCCAGTCCCCCACCGGCTCACAGGCCAGTCCCCGCCCGGCTGCAGGCCAGTCCCCGCCAGGCTGCAGGCCAGTCCCCGCCAGGCTCAGAGACTCGCCCTGTGCAGGTCCCACATGCGTTCGCACCAGCCGGACCAGCCGCGCGTCCAACCGCTCGGCTCGGTCGCCATGTAGCGGTCCATGTAATCGAACAGCGCCGGGTGGTTCCAGGCGCTGACCAACCCCATGGCCCGCACCACGACGATGCCGCCGACCCAGGCATTGGCGGTGCAGCAGCGCCGGTAGGAGTCCTGCAGCCACACCTTGTGGTCGTTGCTCGGCCAGTTGACGTGGGCGAAGCCGTACTCAGGCGTGCCGATGTCGCTGGCGACGTAGCCGCCGTAGCCCCAGTTGATCGTGCTGCCGGTCTGGGCGACGTAGAAGGTCTGGCAGTCTTCGCCGAAGAACGCCGTGCTGGTGCCGTTCAGGAAGCGCTGCGACAGGAACTGCTGGCCGACCGACAGCATGTCGGCATCCCGCAGCAACGCGCCGGCGAACAGGATCGGCAGCTTGCGGCCGGAGCCGTGCCCGCCGGTGCCCTCCCACCGGCAGCCGTTGCTGATGTTGCCCCAGCAGTCGATGCCGATCTGCACGAGCTTGATGGCCAAGGCGCGCCGCTCCGTCAGCGGCAGGTTCGAGTTGCACAACAACGCGGCCTCGTTGTAGAGCGAGGTGAAGTCGCGGCCGTAGTCCGGCATGTTGAGCACCGGGTGCATGTAGCGGCTGGTCCAACCCGGCGCATGGTCGAGCCACGGCCGCTCCAGCTTCGGTAGCAGCAGATTGACGTCGGGGATGCCGCTGGCCGGAGCCAAGGTGGCGAGCCGCGACAGGTCGAGCAGTTGCTCGTCGTAGCGCACCTGGTGGTCGTTGCCCGCGTAGGGCGGGCGGAACGAGCCGTTCGGCGGCGTCTCGGCGAGCACGGTCAGCACGGCGCAGGTCTGCAGCTGCGGCAGGTAGGTCGGATCGGTGTTGCTGATGGTCTTGATCAGACACTGGTTCGGCTGCAGCAGCCGCGGGTTGCTCGCCGACAGGTTCAGCGCCACGTTGAGCGCCGGGATGTACTCGCCTTCGTTGCCGGGGCCGTACATCGCGCCGTCGTAGCCCTGCTGCCGCGTCGACGCGCTCGGGTTGATCATCGCGCCGTGCAAAGCGCGGCCGTTCAGCAGCGTGGTCGGCGGCGTCATGCCGACCAGCGTCGCCGGGCCGACCACGAACCAATCGCCGTTGACGAACTGGCCGGCAGGCACCGGCTGGGCGAACTGGAAGGTGATGCCGAACTGCGTGATCGACGACTTCATCGTCGTCGGCGTCGGCATCGGCGTGAAGCGCGAGTCATAGCCGCGGCTGAAGCCGATGCCGACGGCCGGATCGGAGAACATCGCCTGCAGATAGATCGGGTGCGACGCGAGCACCGGCGTCAACGGCACGCCGAAGCTCCAGCTCGGCTGGCCGTTGCCGGTGAAGAACGAGATGGAGGACTGCGGGCTGATCAGCAGCTCGCAACCCGGCAGGCCGAGCCCCGCGAGCGGCAGCGGCAGCGGGATGCCGAAGTAGTTCGTGCGCGAGTCGCCGAACATCAGCACCCCGGGCTGGTTCGTGGGCAGGTGCTGCATCGACAGCGTGCTGGTGAAACCCGGCCGCATCGGCGGGCTGATCGCAAGCGTCGGGGCGCCACCAGCACCACCACAGCCGGTGCCGTACGAAGTGCCGCCGGGCACTTGCGCCACGACGTTCTGAGCCGGTCCGAGCGCCATGGCCCCGACGAAGAGGGCCGCCGCGGCCACCATCCTGCGAACCACCGCGGGCGCGAGGGTATCGAACGCGTTCGCCGTCGCGAGACCGAGGCGGCGCGGAAACGCTGGCCCGAACATCGAGAGTGCCTTTGCCATGTCAGCGCGCCCCTACGCGACGGAAAAGCCCATGCGGTCACGGATTTCTCGCCACACTCGCACAATCCTGATCTGCCATCAGTGCGTGGAAAGTCCCCAACAGAACGATGCGGCGCGGCGTGTCCATGACGCACCGGCGGCCTGACGCACGGAAGATGTCGACGCCGTCGACCGTCTGGAAACCGCCGCTGCCAGGGCGCGAGGCCAACCCCGGTCCGTTAGCCTGCCGTGCCGGTCCCGCCCGAGCGCATCGGCATTCCCGTTCGCCGCAGCCACCATGAACCGCAAGCTGCTCCCTTCGATCGCCGTGGTGATCGCGCTGCTCGCCGGCTTCGGCCTCTACGCCTGGCTCGCGCGCGACACGTCCGACCAGCCGCCGGCCGCACCGACGGCGACGGCGAACGGCGGCGTCCCCAACGCGGGCGGGGCCACCTCGAAGGCGCCCGATACCACGAGCGTCGACATCATCCCCACCGCACGGCGCGAGCCGGTCCCGGCGGACCGCGCGACGCCGCCCCAGCCACCGTCGGCGCAGGGCCTGCGCGGCCTCGTGCTCGATCGCCAGCAACGGCCGCTGCGCGACATCGACGTGCACCTGATCGAGAGCGCCAGCAACGACCCCTTGGCGCTGCCGATGCAGCAGCAGCGGCGTCGCGCCGTGGGCCCGCTCGCCAGCACCCGGAGCGGCGACGACGGCAGCTTCGCGATCGGCCTGCCGACCGTGCAGGACAAGGTCTACGAGCTGTTCCTGGTCTCACCGCGGCACGCCATCGCCCACCGCAGCGGTCTGCGCCTGCTGCCGAACGAGTGGCACGACCTCGGCGCCATCGAACTCGTTCCCGGCGCCGTGCTGACCGGCCGCGTCACCGTCGAAGGCCACCCCGACATCCCGGTGCCCGAGGCGCAGGTGCAGGTCGACGTCGGCACCGCGTTCGACGACGCCGCCCGGCGTTCGTTGCCCAACGGCGACAACGGCCTCGGCGCCGTGGTCGATCACGACGGCCGCTACGAGATCCACCACGTGCCGCGGCACGGGCTCGTACGCGTGCGCGCCTTCGCCCCCGGCTTCGCGCGCGCGCAGCGCAACGACATCGAGCTGCGCGACGACGCTCCGGCCGTGGTCGACTTCGCGTTGGCGCCCGGCCTCGGCCTGCGCGGCCGCGTCGTCGACGATCAAGGGCTCGGCGTCGCCGCGGCGCGCATCGAGGCGCAGCCGATCGAGATGGCCGGCGACGCGCTGATCGGCAACAGCGACGCCTACGGCCAGTTCGAGGTGCTCGGCCTCGTCAAGGGCAACTACCGGCTGCGCGTGCTCGCGAACGGCTTCGAGACCGAGCTGGTACCGGGAGTCGCCGCCGGCGCCGAGAACCTGCACATCGCCCTGACCCCGCGCACGGTGGCGCGCGTGCTGGTGCGATCCCCAACCGGCACCGTGCTGCGCAGCTACCGCCTCGGCCTGAGGCGCTACTTCGCCGAACAAGGGGGCCAGGTCGGCTTGGTGGTCGACGTGCCCGACCAGCGCGTGCGCCTCGACGGCGCCACCGACCTGGCGACGGTCCCCAACGTGCCGACCGGCGTCTTCGTGCTGCAGGTCGAGGCCGAGGGCTTCGCCAAGACGCTGTCGCCGCCGTTCGCCTGCGGCCGCCGCGACGACGCCACGCCGGCGCCCGTCGTCGAGGTCACCATGCAGATCGGCGGCACGCTGCGCGGCATCGTACTCGACGAGCTCGGCGCGCCGCTGGTCTCCGCCACGGTGGCGACCCTGCCGGCCGGCGCCGACCCCGACAACCCGCTGTTCAAGATGGTCGCCGGCAGCCTGGCCGACCGCATCACGACGCTGCAGGTCACGACCGGCAGCGACGGCGCCTTCGTGCTGCCGCAGCTCGCCCACGGCGACTACCAGCTCAGCCTCGACCACGACCACGCCTGCCGCACCCTGGTGCGCGGCATCCGCATCGACCAGGACGGCGCCCAGGACCTCGGCACGCTGCGCCTGCCGATCGGCGCCGAGGTCACCGGCCACGCCACCCTCGGCGGCCGGGTGGCCGGCCAGATGAAGGTCGTGCTGTCGTCGCCGGCCACCGCGGCCCCCGACCACCCCAACCTGCGGCTCGAGACCATCACCGATGCCAACGGCGTCTTCCGCCTGCCGCGGCGCGTGCCCCCCGGCACCTACGAGCTGCGCGCCGCCGTCGCCGGCGACGGGGAGCCGGATGCCCAGATCTTCCACCAACTCTTGCAGCTGCAGCGGTCGATGACGACGGTAGTCGTGCTGCCGGGCGACCGCCGGGTGGAACGTGATATCGACCTTCCCAACGCCCGTTGACCGCGGCGCGAGATCCGGCGAAAGAAAAGCGTCGCGAACTCGTCCCAGGCCTGCCGACAAGCCGGCAGGCCCATGGCGGGCCACTCCGAAACCAACCTCCGAACGACCGTGTCCCTCCAGAAGCTCGCCATCCCGCTGCTGCTGTTCGTCGCCGTTGGCGCCGGTATCGCCTTCTACCTGAACCAGCCCGGGGAACCACCGCCGGCGCCGCCCGGCCCGCAGCGCCCTGCGGCCACGGTGACGCCCGAGCCGAAGCCGCAGGACCCGCCGCCGGCCGCCGTGACGACGGTCGACAACACCATGCGCACGAACGTGCCGCAGTACGGCGACAGCCACGCCGACGCGCCGCAGGGCCTGACCGGGCACGTCGTGCTGCCGGACGGCCGCCCCGGGGTCGGCATCCCGGTGCTGCTGGTCGAGAGCGCCGCCAATGACCCGCTGAAGATCCTGCTCGCCAACAGCAAGGGCAAGGTGCCGCCGCCGCTGGCCAGCACGCGCACGGACCAGGACGGCAGCTTCCGCCTCGGCATCCTCACGCCCAGCAAGGCCGTCGACCTGCGGGTGATCTCCGACGAGAACCCCGAGGTCAACCGCCAGCAGATCAAGGTGCACGAGAGCGACTGGCTCGACCTCGGCAACATCCTGCTCGATCAGGGCCTCGTCGTGCAGGGCCGGGTCGTCGACGAAGCGACGCAGGCCGGCCTGGCGAACGCGACGGTGTTCCTGCAGGCGAGCAACCTGTCGCACGCGGTGATCGCCACGCCGGGTCGCGAGCGCGGCGTCGCCGCCATCACCGACAACACCGGCTTCTTCCGCTTCGGCAACGCGCCGCGCATGGGGCTCGTCAACCTGTTCGCCGAGGCCCCCGGCTACGCCTCGGCCCAGGTCACCAACAGCCAGCTCAAGGCCGATGGCGTCAACGAGTTCACGCTCAAGGTCGAACGCGGCGAGCCGATCGCCGGCGTCATCATCGATCAGCGCGGCAAGCCGATCGCCGGCGCCAGGGTCGACGTCATCGGCCTCAGCGTCAAGACGCCGGCCAACGCCACCACGATCAGCGAGCCGGACGGCAGCTTCTTCTTCCCCAACCTGCGCGCGGGGCCCTACCAGCTCGCCGCGGTGGCCAGCCAGTTCGCCGACGCCCGCATCCCGCTGGTGCTGACCGGCGAGCAGGAGACCAAGGTGGTCATGTCGCAACGGGCCTCGGTGAAGCTCAAGGTGCTCGCCGCCAACCGCCAACCGGTGAAGGTGTTCGCGGTCGGCCTCAAGAGCTACCACGAGGGCGCCGCGATCAACATCGGCAACGTGCCCGACTTCCCCGAGCGGCGCGTGACGCCCGGCGACTACCCGACCGAGTACAACGGCGAGTGGGCGCTGATCCGCGGCGTTCCGGGCGGCAAGTTCTGCTTCCAGATCACCGACCGCGACCACGCCAAGACGCTGTCACCGGCCTTCACCGTCGTCGACGGCGGCCCCGAGGTCGAGGTCGTCTGCGAGCTGACGCTCGGCGCCTCGATCACCGGCACCGTGATCGACGATCGTGGCAGCCCGGTCGCCAACGCCACCGTCAACACCGACCTCAACGGCGGGCTCGCCGCCGAGACGCAGCTGTACGACTGGTTCCGCCAGCTGATGCCCGAGAAGCACACCAAGGCCTCCGTGCGCACCGACGCCCAGGGCCGCTTCCGCATCAACAAGCTCGCCTTCGCCGATTACATGCTGCGCGTCTCGCACGCCGACTACTGCGAAGGCACCGCCATCGACATCAAGCTCGAACGCGAAGGCCAGGTCGTCGACGCCGGCGTGATCCAGCTCAACCGCGGCGCCATCGTCGAAGGTATCACCAACGTCGCCGGCGCGCCGATGGGCCAGATCAAGGTCGTGCTGTCGGTGCCGCTGACCAACGACGTGCTGCCCGGCGGGGCCGGCAAACGTGATGGTGCACCGTTGACGCCGCCGACCTCGAGCCGCGCGCTGTTCAGCGCCAACGTGCTCAGCGAGAACAACGGCCAATTCGCCCTGCGCAAGCGTGTGCCGCCCGGCGAGTACAAGGTCACGGCGAGCCGCCAGGACCCCGGCAACCCGTTCCTGGCGCTGATGGACATGAAGGAGACCGAGCAGAAGCTCGTGATCCTGCCCGGCCAGGACCGGGTGCAGTTGTCGTTCAACCTCAGCAAGCGCTAGATTGCGCGCGATGGCACGACCCCGCCCCGCGAGCTACTGGGAATACATCCGCGTCGAAGACCTGCTGCACCTGCAGAACGGCGTCGCCGAGTCGGAGCGGGAGCTCGGCAACGATGAGGTGCGCTTCATCGTCATCCACCAGATCGACGAGCTCTGGTTCAAGCTCGTGCTGCGCGAACTGGTCGCCGCGCGCGACCTGTTCGCCAGACCGCTGGTGCCCGAGGACGCGCTCGCCGGCGCCGTCGCCAGCCTGCACCGCGTCACCGTCTGTTTCGAGCTCGCCAGCCAGCACTTCCGGCTGATGGAGACGATGCGAACGCAGGACTACCTGACGTTCCGCGACAAGCTCAACCCGGCGAGCGGCTTCCAATCGGCGCAGATGCGCGAGATCGAGGTGCTGCTCGGCCTCGCCGACGACGAGCGCATCCCGTTCGGCAACGAGAGCAGCTACCTCGACGCGCTGAAGAGCCACGACGGTTCGCCGTCGCCGGCGCTGGCGCGCGTGCTGGCCCGGCGGCAGGACCTGCCGACGCTGAAGCAGGCGGTCGCCGCCTGGCTGCACCGTACGCCGATCCAGGGCAGCACCCCCGACACGCCGGGTGATGAGGCCGTGGTCGCCGACTATGCCCGCCAGTATCTGGCCGGGCACGAGGTGCTCTACCAGCGGGCGCTCGAACACGCCGTGCGTGTGCAGGCCCTGGCGCCAGCCGACCGCGAACGGCTCGAAGCGCGCTACCGCGGCCAGCTCGAAGGCGCCCGCCGCCACCTTGCCGCCGAAGACGTGGCGCCTGAGCAACGGGCGTTCTGCCGCCGCCTGCGGGTCGCCATCCTGTTCGTCGACTCCAACCGCACACTGCCGCTGCTGAGCTGGCCCGGCCAGATCATCGACGGCCTGATCGAGTGTGAGCAGGCGATGCTGGCCTTCCGGCAGCGCCACGCCCGCATGGTCGAACGCGTGATCGGCCGCCGCATCGGCACCGGCGGCAGCGACGGCGTCGCCTACCTCGACCAGACGGCGCTCAAGTACCGCGTCTTCACCGAGATCTGGGCCGCGCGCACGCTGCTGCTGCCGCCCGACCTCTGCCCGCCGGTGGCCAAGGCGACGTTCTACGGGCTGACGGCTACAACCGGCGGTTCTCCGGCCGCGACCACCGGCGGCTGAACGCGAGCTGGCCGCCACGTTCGCGCTCGCGGCGGAAGCCGAGCAGGTGGAACACCTCGGTGGCATACCAGCGCGCGACGCGCCGGTCGACGAGCAGCGTATTGGCGTCAGCAGGATCGCGCCGCACGCCGGGCAAGAAGCGCAACAGCACGTCGCCACGCAACCGGCGCATCACTCCAGCCAGCCACGACCAGAACGGTCGCACCGGCTTCGCCAGGAAGAAGCCATCGTCCCCTTGCGCCTGGTAGAGCGGCAGCATGACGTGGCAGGTCGACGGCGCCAGGATCTGGCCGCGGCGGTCGGTGGCCAATAGCGCACCCTTCGCCACGGCCGCGAAATTGACGAAGCCAGGCTGCATGCGGAAGCCATCCGCCGCCGTGATCGCATGGCGCGCCACGATCTCGACGATCGGCGGCGCGCCGCGGCCGGCCTGCGCGAGCCGCGCCCGGTGCGGCGCCAGGTCGACGTCGCGACCGTCGACGATGCCGAGGCGCACCAGCAGCGACCACAACACCGCCTCGTGGTTGGCGATCGTCTCGGGGTGGCCGTGGCGGCCGCCTTCGACGGCGAGTCCGGCGATGCCACGATCGGCGAACCACTCGAGCGAGGCGCCGTCGATGGTCTCTTCGATGCCGAGGATCATCGGCACCCCGGTGGCGAGGCCGAGCCGGCGGTTGTCGATGGTGTCGGCGAGGCACAAGAACGGCGGCCCGTCGGCCGAGCTCGAGTGCAGGTCGACGAAGACGACCGGCCCCGCGGCGCTGTGCAGCACCTGTTCGAAGCCAGCCAGCAGCTCGCGCTGCTCGGTGTCCTCGGCCGCGCCGGCCGCACGGCGCCGCGCGGCGAGCTCCTGCACGGCGCCGCGCGACCAGCCGCGGTTGAGGTCGCGATCGACGAAACGACGCCCTTCGGCGAGGGCGCGCAGGTTGCCGGCGAAGGCGACCAGGCGACCGCGCACGGCGAGCTCCCGCTGCTGCAGGGTGTCGAGCACACGCTGCACGGCGGCCACACCGGCCGGCTCGTTGCCATGTACGCCAGCCAGGACCAGCAGCGTCGGGCCGGGGCGGCCCATGTCCCACCGTCCCAGCTCGCGACGCAACTCCGTCGTCGTCGCGGTCAACACTCGTTCACTCCGCAGTCGTCTCGCGCAGGTGCTTCTCGAACAGCATCGCCGCGACGCGGATGAGGTCGCGCTCGGTGATGATGCCCACGAGACGATCCTCTTCGACCACCGGCAGGCAGCCGATGCGGTGCGTACGCATCTTCTCGATGGCTTCGAGCGTTGCCGCCCCCGGCGTCACCGTCACCGGGTTCTTGATCATGATGTCCTTGACCGCGACCGGCGTACGCTCGGCGCCGCGCATGCCCTGGCCGACCAGGCGCAGCAGCGTGCGGTGCGAGACCAGGCCGACCAGGCGGCCTTCGTTGTCCTCGACCGGCACGTGGCGGATGTGGCGCCAGTCCATCAGGCTCGCGGCGAGGTCGACGACGTCCTCGGGGTGCACGGTGAACAGGTCCGTGGTCATGAACTGACCGACCTGCACATAACTCTCCTTCCAGCCCTCGAACTCGCCGGTGTCGGCCAACTCCCAGGTGTGCACGGGGGCGTCGGACGCCTGCCGCACCTGCATCGCCCGCACCAGCGACGCCGCGCGCTGCTCCTTGGTGCCCTTCTCGCCCATCGCCGCCAGCGAATCGAGCACCCATCGCGAGCCGGTGCGGCCGCGCTTGCAGCGCTCGGCGATGACGCCGAGGTAACGATCGATGTCGCCTTCGTCGAGCTTGGCGTTCTGCAGTCCCTGGCGCGCCATCGGCAGCAGCACATCCTGCACGAGCTGCTGGGCTGCGTACTCGCGGCCGTGGAACCAGGTCAGGTTGGCCTGCAGGCCGAGCCGCGCCGCGGCCACGAAGTTGCCCTTGGCGTCGTCGAACGACATCAGCTTGCTGACGTCGTCGAACTCGTGCGACACCGCCGCCATCAGGCCGAAGAAGAAGGCGCCGTTGGCGATCTCGTCGACGACGGTCGGCCCGGCCGGGAACGCGCGGGCCTCGATGCGCAGGTGGGGCTTGCCGTCGCTGATGCCGTAGCAGGCGCGGTTCCAGCGGTAGACGGTGCCGTTGTGCAGCCGCAGCGCGGTCATCGCCGGCACGCCGCCACGATCGAGCACCGCCTCCGGCTCTTCGTCGAGATCGGTCGCCAGCACGACGCGGAAGCGCGCGATGTCCTCGCGGAAGATCTCCAACACCGAGTCGCGCACCCAGTGGTCGCCGAAGTTGACACGCGGCCGCCGCCCACGCAGCTGGTGCGCCGTCGAGCGCGCGTCGACCGATTGCTGGAACAGCGCCACGCGCGTCTCGCGCCACAGCCGCCGGCCGAGCAGCAGCGGCGAGTTCGTGCTGACCGAGAGCACCGGCGCGGTGATGGCCTGGGCCACGTTGTAGAGCTTCGCGAATTCCTTCGGGCCGGCCTGGAAGTGCACCTGGAAGCTCGTATTGCACGACTCGAGCATCACGTTGTCGTGCATCATCTCGAGCTCGTCGACGCCCTTGATGCGGAACTGGAACTCGCCGCCGCGCACCTGCGAGATGGCGTTGTTGAGCGCCAGGAAGCGCGGGTTCTGCACCATCGACTGCAGCGTCAGGTCGGAGCGGCGCAGCGTCGGCAGGATGCCGGCGAGCACGATGCCGCCGCCCATGTCGTGCGCCGCGGTGCGCGCCATCGCCAGCAGCTCGGTGAGCTCGGCCTCCATCGCCGACAGGCACTTGCCGCCGAACACCTGCGGGCGCAGGTTGCACTCCAGGTTGAACTGCGCGAGCTCGTAGGTGAACTGCGGGTGCGCGAGCTTCTTCATCATCGCGTCGGCGCCGCACCAGGCGCGACCGGAGCGATCGATGAGGAACATCTCCTGTTCGGCGCCGATGCGGCGCGTGCCCGATTCGAAGCGGTCCTCGTCGAGCATGCGCTCGAGCGCGTGCACGTCGGCCAGGATCGCCTTCATGAAGGCGCGGAGCTGATCGTCGGAGAAGGCGCTCGGCAGGTCGTGACGGCCCATGCTTCTTGGTGCGGAGGGGAGGCGCGGGAACCATACCAGGGAGTCCCTCGCCGCGCTCGTCGAGCCGCGGAATGCGTCCGCGGCCCGGCGGCGGTCCGCGACGCGACCCTGGAAACGACCGCGGCCGACCGCGGCTGGCGCGATCGGCCGCGACTCGGGCCGGAGCAGCGGGCGCCTTCGCCCGCGCGCGGATCAACGCACGAAGCCGTTGAACATGATGCGCTTCTCCTTCACCAGCGGGTGGTTCAGTGCCACCACCAGGTCGCCCTTGACCAGCCCCTTCGGCGCCTTGTCGGAGATGTGCAGCTCGACGATCAGCTTGTCGCCGTCCTGGCGCTGCGTCACCGACAGGAACTCGCTGGCCAGGGTCGCCTTCTCGAAGCGCAGCTCGGTCGCCTCCAGCTTGATGCCGTCGTTCGGCTCGAACGAGATCTCGCGCACCAGCTCGCTGCCCTGACGGATCAGGCCGAGGGTCAGGAAGCCACCCGGCTTGACCTCGAGCGGCCCCTGCACCATCGCCATGACGCGCACGGTGAACGAGGCGCTGCCGTTGACGTCGCTGTAGAACTTCAGCACGCCACCACCCGCCGTCTCGCCGTCGACCGGGCCGTACTTGCCCTTGATCAACCACGCCGTGTTGTCGTTGTTGGTCTGCTTCTCCCACGACACGTCGAACCCCTTCGCCGGGTCCATGCGCAGGATGCGCCAGTCCTTCTGCAGCGGGGAGACGACCGTCACCGAGAACTCGCGGCTCTCGTTCCAGGTCATCTTGTTGAGGTTGACCTCGCTCGGCGACACCGTGAAGAGCTGGGCGCCGGTGGCGTGGAAGTTGAGTTTGATCTGCGGCAGCGTCGGGTCCGAGGTGTGGATGTCGAGGCTGGCCTGCTTGGCACCGGTGATGCCGTTCATGTCGAGGTGGACCTCGACGTCACCCTCTTCGCCCGGGCCGATGCTGATCTGCTGCACCAGCTCCTCCTGGTCCGGCTGGCCGGGCACCTGCGTCACCCGCATCAGACGGTTCGGGTTGGGCTTGGAGGTGAGCCGGTAGAGGCGGCCGCCGACCATCACCTTGGCCTTGGCGCATTGGCAGCTGCCGGTCAGCTGCCGCCACTCGATGGTCTGGTCGGTCGGGTTCTTGAAGTGGTAGACGCCGGCGGCTTCGCCGGTGCCGAAGAAGGTGCCGAGGTCCTGGTTGGTGACCGGGAACCACGTATTGCCACCAGTGGCAGGCCCGGCCTGCGGGGTCACCGCGCGCGGGGTCGGCACCTTGTCGGTGGCATCGGGCTTCTGGTCCTGGGCCATGAGCGAGCAGCCCAACGCCAGCGGAGCGAACAGGAACAAGGCCGAGCCTACGACGGAGGAGGTGCGCTTCATGGGCGATCGGGACTGCGGATCAGGGCGGGACGACCGATGCTCCGGTCGGGCAAACGGGCGGAGCAGTATAGCCACCGTGCGGCGCAAAAACTCCCGCGGCACCGCCAGCCGTCCCGGGGCGGGCTCGACGCCGCGCGACACCTTGCCGAGGGCATTGCAAGCCGCCGACGCCACCGCAACATGCTCGCCCATGCGTGGTCCATGCCTGTTCGCCCTGCTCCTGCTCGCCGTACCGCAAGCCGGCTGCTGCTCGCTCGCGCGGCTGTTCTGCGGCCCGGACCGCACGCCGTGGGTGCCGGTCTCGTTCGAGACGCCCGAGCACACCGTGCGAACGCTGCTCGAAGCGCTGCGCCGCGACGATCCCGAGGTGCTCTATCAGTGCCTGGCGCAGGAGTACTGCCGGCAGAAGGGCCTCGACAGCGTCGCCGTGACGGTGGCCTGGCAGCAGATCCGGCAGGAGAACCCGGGCCTGCACGTGGCCGGTTATGCGACGGTGCCGGCGGCGACGCGGCTCGACGACGACCACGCCGTCGTGCGGCTCGACGTCGAAGGCCAGGCACTCGAAGTCTCTCTCGTGCGCGAGAGCCGCTGGCGCGTGCGCTACCGCCGCGACGACGGCACCGCCGGCGACCAAGGCGAACCGCTGGCCACGTTCGCCGGTCAGCTCGACCTGCAGCCGCTCGACGGCGTCGACAAGTCGAAGCTCGTGGCACGGCCGGTGACGGTGCCCCACTTCGGCCTGGAGCAGCTGCCGTTGGCGAAGCTCGAGCTGTTCGCGTTCGAACGGCTGTGGAAGGTCCGGGCGCTGGTCATGCCACAACCTTGACCGTGCCGGCCGGGTTCGGGCCGCCGTGGGTACGGGCCGCCGTGGGTATGGGCCGCCGCCAACGGCGGCGGACCGTCGCTCACCGGATCGACTCGGTCGCCCGCACCACCACCGCGGCGCCGCGCGGCAGGAAGCGATACAGCTCGGCGATGTCGTCCTTGAGCATGCGGATGCAGCCGGCGGACGACTGCGTGCAGATCGTCTCCGGCATCGGCGTGCCGTGCGCGCCAAAGCCGGTGTAGGTGTCGTGGCGGAACTTGATGAAGTACTCGCCGAGGATGTTCTGCGGATGGCCGTAGGGGTAGACGTTGCCGTCCGGCGCCGTCCACTGCGGCTTCGCCTGCTTCTCCACCACCGAGAACTCGGTTACCGGCGTGTGGTCGTTGGCGCCATGGCCCACCCAATAGAGCCGCAGCAGGTGGTCGCCGACGTAGACCGCGAGGCCGAAGCTGCGCTTCTCGAGCACGGCGACGATCGGCGCCACCGGCACCTTGATGCGCTGGTTGACCTGCAAGGCGTTGACGTTGTGGATGCGGTTGAGGATCGCCAGGGTGCCGTCCTCGACCTTGATGCCCTGCTTGCGGAAGTTCTGCGCGATGCGCGCGAGGGAGTCGCCGCGCACGACCGTGTAGCTGCGGGCGCCGGTGACGTTCGCCGGATCACACACCCAGCGGTCGGCGACCACACGGTACCGCTGGTAGGCCTGATCGACGAAGGCGCGCGCGTCGGTGTCGCCCTTGTCGATGCGACCGCGCAGGCACAGCGTCAGCAGCGCGGTGCCGGCAGCGGCGGCCTCGGGATCCGCCTGCGCCAGGGCCACGTCGAGCACCTTCTGCGCCGCGGCGCGACCTTCGGCCGAGTGCAAGAAGGCGTTGTGCGGGCCGAGCCCGGCCAACATCGCCGCGAAGTCGTCGCCCGGGGTGGCGAGGCGCTCGTGCACGCGCCGCCGCAGGACCGCGTCGGCGGCGGAGCGGGCGCTGACGATCGACCAGGCCTTGCCGATCGCCTCGGCGTCGCGCGCGGCGACGCGGGTCAGCAGGCTGTCGATCGCCGCCAGCGTGGCGTCGTCGACTGGCGCCGACACCGGCACCACCGGTGCGGCGGCTCCGGTGCTGGAGGCGGCTGGCGCCGCGCCAGGGCCGGGGCCTGCCAGCATCATGTCGTCGAGCACCCGATCCGCCGCGCTGACGCCGGGCGCCGGACGCTGCGAGGCTTCGACGGCACCTTCGGCATCGCCGTTCCACTTGCCATAGCCCCACCAAGCCAGGGCCGCCACGATGAGGCCCAGGATGAACTGCCGCATGACTACCTCCGTCGACGCGCAAAAGGCGTGGCGCGAACCGCTGCGGCGACGCCCACTGACCCGGGCCCGCCGCGCCACCCATGCCGACGACCGGTGCCGGCGGGGAAGCGAGGTGGCAAGGTAGCGCACGGGCGCGCGAAATCGAGAGGCTCCGCTCCGCCACTGCCGTCAACGGAGGCCGGTTGAACCCTTGGGTTCAGGTGGGCACCCCCCGGGGCATTTGGGTATCGGCCGGCGGCGCCGCGAACGACGCCGTCTCCGACTCCCGCCTGGCCCTCAGGGTCGGCACCCGGCAGATGGTCATCGGTTCAACTTTGTGGCCCGCGTAGAGGCGCGGACAGCGCAGAGCGGAGCTCCCCGAAAGAAGCCGGAGCAGTGTAGCCCGCGGCCACGCTCGCGCCACCTCGTCATTGCCAGCGATTGCGCGCGATCGCCGCCAGCACCTGCTCGGCGGCCTGCACGGCGGCGACGCCATCGCAGCCGCTGACCAGCGGCCGCGCCCGTTCGCGCACACAACGCAGGAAGTCGACGAGCTCTTCCTGCAGCGGGTTGCCGGTGTCGAGCTTCAGGTTCTGCACCTTGAGCAGGCCGTCGAACACGAACTTCCACAGATCGCCCACCTGGGCGCGATCGATACGATCGAGGTCGAGTTGCTGGAAGTCCCACCCGGGCGCCTTGGTCACCACCATGCCCTGGGCGGTCTGGAAGTCGAGGCTGGCGTAGCCCTCGCGCGAGAACACGCGCATGCGCCGCAGCGGCTTCAGCGCCACGCGGTTGGCGGTCAGGTGGGCGACGGCGCCGTTCTCGAACTTGATGATCGCCGACGCCATGTCCTCGGCCGGCGTGAACACCGCGCCGCCGAACGCCTCGACCGATACGATCGGGCTCTTGACGAGCGCCAGCACGAGGTCGAGGTCGTGGATCATCAGGTCGAGCACGACGCCGATGTCCGTGCTGCGGAACGTGAACGGCGCCAGCCGCTGCGACTCGATGTAGCGCGCGGTGCTGCCGATGGCGGCGATGCCGCGCAACGCCGGGTTGAAGCGCTCGACGTGGCCCACCTGCAGGATGCGACCGTGCCGCTCGGCGAGGTCGACCAGGGCCTGGCCGTCGGCGACCGTGCGCGCGATCGGCTTCTCGACCAGCACGTCGACGCCGTGTTCGAGGAAGCAACTGGCGACCTCTCTGTGCAGGCGCGTCGGCACCACCACCGACACCGCGTCGACCTTGCCGAGCAGTTCCCGGTGGTCGGCGAAGGCCGGCAGGCCGTGAGTCTGCTGCACGAAGTCGCGGCAGGCCTGGCTCGGATCGGCGACGGCGACGAGGTCGCAGTCGAGTTCCTTGAGCAGGCGCACGTGGTGCTTGCCGAGGTGACCGACCCCCACCACGCCGAGACGCAACCGCTTGCTTGCCTCGTTCACGCGTCGACCAGGGTGAACTTGAGCTCGGCTTCGGCGACCAGGCGGCCGCCGACCTTGCAGCGTGCCCGCACATGGCCGACCTGCGGCTTGGCGCGAATGGTCTCGACCTCGATGCGCACCTGGTCGCCCGGCACCACGGCGCCGCGCAGCTTCACCTTGTCGATGCTCCACAGCACCGCCAGCTTGCCGGTGTTCTCCAGCTTGCGCAGCAGCAGCACGCCGGCGAGCTGCGCCATCGCCTCGAGTTGCAGCACGCCCGGCATGATCGGCTGCTCGGGCCAGTGCCCCTGGAAGAACGGCTCGTTGATGGTGACGTTCTTGATCGCCACCGCGCGCTGGAAGCCGTCGAGCTCGATGACGCGGTCGATCAGCAGGAACGGGTACCGGTGCGGCAGCAGCTTGAGGATCTGCCGGATGTCGAGGCCGGTGTCGCTCGGCACCTCGCCCTGCTCCTGCTCACGCTCCCGCTCCTCCAGGATGCGGTGCACGAGCTGCATGTTGAGGCCGTGCCCCGAGCGCGTGGCGATGATGTGGGCGTCGAGGTCGACGCCGGCGTTGGCGAGGTCACCGATCAGGTCGAGGATCTTGTGCCGCGCCAGCTCGTCGTCCCACCGCAGCGACGCCTGCGGACCGTCGGGGCCGACGACGAGCGTATTCTGCGGGTTGGCGCCCTTGCCGAGGCCAGCCGCGCGCAGGGCCTCGACCTCGTGCGCGAACACGAAGGTGCGCGCCGGCGCGATCTCCCGTTCGAAGTTGTCGGCGGTCAGCTCGAAGCCGACGATCTGCTTGTGCGCGGGCACACTGCCGTTGCCGGCCGAGTCCGCACCACCAGGCGCACCGGCCGCGCCGTTCTTCTGCGCCGGGTAGTCGAGGTGGTACTCGATCGTCAGCTTGCCGGTGCCGGGCAGCGCGACGAGGCTCGCCGCGCCTTCGCGCACGTAGATCGGCTGCTTGACCTGGTAGATCGCGCGCGGCGCCCGCGTCTCGACGGCGCCGGCCTCACGCAATCCGCGCAGGAACTCCCCGGCGGCACCATCGAGCCCGGGCACCTCTTCGCCGTCGATCTCGACGATGGCGTTGTCGATGCCGAGTGCGTAGAGCGCGGCCAGCAGGTGTTCGCAGGTGTAGACCTCGGCGCGGCCGTCCTGGATGCAGGTGCGGCGCTGCCGCGCCTTCATGTTGCTTCCCTGCGCGCGCACGACCGGGTGGTCGTCGATGTCGGTGCGCACGAACGACACGCCGGTGCCGGCTTCGGCCGGGCGCACGACGATGCGGATCTCCTTGCCCGAGTGCAGGCCGACGCCGCGGTACTCGACCGGGTTCTTGAGCGTGCGCTGCATGCGGCCGACGGTGGCGACGGGGGCGTTGGCGACCACGGACTACTTGTCTCCCTGGTTCGCCGTCGGTGGCTTGGTGGGGTCGCCGCCGGCCGGCGCCGGATCGGGCAACAGGCGCAGCTCCTTGACCACGTCGGCGGTGATGTCGAGTTCGGGCGCGTTGAACAGCACCTGCCGGATGTCGAAGCCGCGCAGCCGTTCGAGCACCTCGGTCGACGACATCTTCTCGGGGGCGACGGTCGGCGGCTCCACCTCGCGACGGCGCAGCACGAAGGCCAGCCCGCGCGCGGTGGCGACCTTGGCGATGACCTTCTCGAACACCTGGTAACACTGCAGCTGGGCGCGTGCGATCTCGAGGTCGAGCTGGTCGCGCAGCAGCTTGCTCATGCCGGTGCGCTGCTGCCGCAGCAGGCCGATCTCCATCTCGCGCGAGGCGAACTCCATCGAGTCGGGCGGCAACTGCTTGGCGGTGGCCTCGAGTTCGTCGATGCGCGTGATGACCTTCTGCACCTGCTCGCCGAACTGCTTCTGCTTCTCCTTGAGCTCCTTGTTGAGCCGCTGCCACAGCGGGCTCTGCTCGAACAGCACCGTCACGTCGACGACGCCGACCGCGATCGCCGGCGCCGGCCTCGGCGCCGAGGCGTCGGCCGGGGCCTGCGCCCGGAGCGAACCCGGACCCGTCAGGAGAACGGCGGCGCACGCGGCCACCACGGCGAAGGAGCTGGACTTCATGAGCTACGGCTGCCGCCCGGCGGCAAGGCGGCGAAGAGGGTAACAAGGCGCCGCGCGAAAGGCCATCGCGACGCCCCGACGCCGTGGCGCCCCGTCAGCCGCGCATCGCCTGCCGCAGGTCCGCCAGCAGCACGTCGACGCCTTCGAGGCCGATGGCCAGGCGCAGCAGGCCGTCGGCGATGCCCGCCGCCCGCCGTTGCGCCGGCGTCAGCGCGGCGTGGGTCGTGAACGCGGGCAGCGTCGCCAGCGACTCGACGCCGCCGAGGCTCGGCGCGCGCGCGAACACGCGCAGCCGATCGAGCACCGCGCGCGCCCTGGCCAGGGACGGCAGTTCGAGCGTCACCACGCAGCCGCCGCCGTGCATCTGCCGCCGCACCAGCTCACGATCCGGATGGTCGGGCAGCCCCGGGTAGCTGACCCCGATCAACGTGCCGTTGCCGACCTCGCCGGCGAGCGTCTCGGCCAGCGCCAGCGCCGCCGCCTGCTGGGCCTCGAAGCGCAGCCGCACCGTCGGCCACGAGCGCAGCAGCAACCAGGCCGGGTCCGGCGCCAACACGCCGCCGGTGCGGCGGCGCCAGCCCTCGATCGGCTGCAGCAGTTCGTGGCGGCCGGCGACGACCCCGGCCAGCAGGTCGCTGTGGCCGCCGAAGAACTTGCTCGCCGAGTGCATGACGAGGTCGACGCCGAGGTCGAGCGCGCGCTGCATCGGCGGCGGCGCGAAGGTGCCGTCGAACATCGTCAGGGCGCCCGCCGCGCGCGCCAGCGACACCACCTGGCGCACGTCGACGATGCGCAACGTCGGGTTGATCGGCGACTCGAACACCACCAGCTTCGCCGGCCGCCGCAGCGCCGCCGCGAGGCCGTCGAGGTCGAGCGCCGAGAAGCGCTCCACCACCACGCCGAAGCGCGGCAGGTCGGTCGTCGCGAACGCCGAGGTGCCGCCGTAGACCTCTTCGGCCAGCAACACACGATCCCCCGTCTCCAGGTGCGCCGCCATCGCCGCGCTGATCGCCGCCATGCCGCTGGCGAAGGCGACGGCGCCGTCGGCGCCTTCGAGCCCGGCGACGAGGCTCTCGAAGGCGCGGCCGTTGCTGTGGCCGAGACGCTGGTAGAACTCACCGGCGGCCTCGCCGGAGCCGAGCGCGCGCAGCCGTTCGGCATCGGGCTGGCCGATCGTGCTGGCGCGGATCAGCGGCGGCGACAACGGACCGAGCGGCGGCACGTGCGCCTGTGGCGTGCCATAGAGGGGTTCGAGCATGCGCCGATCGTGGCACCGGCAGGTTGGTGAGGCGAGCGCACCTTGGCCCAGGGCTCCGCACTGCGTAGGCTCGCGCCGATGCTGCCACGAGTGCTGCTGACGCCGATCGCCCGGGAGACCCTGCTCGCCGCTGTGCGGCAGGCGGCGCCGCGCGAGGCGATCGGCCTGCTCGGTGGCGTTGGCGACGCCGCGGCGGACCACGCCGGAACCGCAGCGCTGCGCGTCACCAGCTTCCTTGCCGTCGCCAACACCAGCACCGCCGCCGACACGTTCGTGGTGCCGGCCGCCACCTTCGCGGCGGCAGCGGCGACGCTGCGCGCACGCGGTGAAATTCTGCTCGGCTTCGCCCACAGCCACCCGGCCGGCAGCGCCATGCCTTCGCTGCAGGACCGCCGCGAACTCTGGCGCGACTGCCTGCATCTCATCGTCGCCGGCGACGGGGCCGGGCCGGCGGACTGGTGCGCGTTCCGCCTCACCTCGCGCGGCGTCGAACCGCTGCCGTTGGAGGTCGCTTGATCGTCAACATCGGCGTCGACAGCGTCGACATCCACCGCATCGAGGGCCTGCTGCAGCGTAGTGGCGCCCGCTTCCTCGCCCGCGTCTTCACCGCCGCCGAGGCGGCCTATTGCGGCCAGCGCGGCCGGCCCGCGGCGTCGCTGGCGGTGCGCTTCGCCGCCAAGGAGGCGGTGATGAAGTGTCTCGGCACCGGCTGGGCTCTGGGCATCGGCTTCTGCGACATCGAGGTGGTGCGCGCCGCGAGCGGCGCCGTCGCCATCACCCTGCACGGCGCGGCCCAGGCCCGCGCCCTGCAGCTCGGCATCCGCCGCGTGCACTTGAGCCTGAGCCACACCGACACCGTCGCCACCGCCTTCGCCGTCGCCGAAGGCTGACGTTCACCAAGAAGGACATGCGGCGCGCCGCCGCTCGCCGCCCTTGCCACCGGGAACTGCCGCGCGCAGGTCCAGATCCGGGACGACGCGGCGCCGGCCACCCCAGCCCGGGCGGTCGCCAGCCGAAGCAACGCCGGTCATGAGCTCCGGCGTGTTCAGGGACCTGTCGCTCGCGGCGCTGCTGGTGGGCCTGCCCTGCGGCTGCCGCACCGTGGGCCATGCCGCCGCCGTGGGCTTCGTGGTCGACGTAGCCCTGCCGGTCGACGTCGCCGCGACGATCACGGCGGCGGCCGCACGCGCCGCGCTGCCGTTCGCCGACCCGATGGCGCCGACGCTGGCGGCGCCGGCCACGCCTCACGACGACGGCAGCTTCACGGTTTGCTTCGAACAGGACGATGCCGGGCACTGGCTGCCGCGCGGCGCCTGCCGGCTCGCCATCGAGGTGCCGACCGCCGTCGACCAGGTGGTCGGCGTGCGCCGGGAAGACGACCCCTGCCCAGGGTTCGGCGCTCGTGCCAGCCACCGCTTCACGGTGCAGATCCAGGCCGGCAGGGTCGGCGCGCGCATCGCCGGCGACCTGCCGCCAGCCGCGCAGCGAGCGGTGACGCAGGCGCTGCAGCTGGCCGTCGACCCCGACGCCACCACGCCGGGCCTGGCCGAGCCGAACCTCGGCGCCTTCGTCGGCCATCGCCTGTGGCAAGCCGCCCGCCGCGCCGCCGCGAACGGCGACGACACCGGCGCCCGCGCCTTGCTGCAGCGGGCGGCCCGGCTGCCGGGAGCCCCGGCGCCGCTGCTCGGCGAACTCGCGCACCTCGCCGGCGACGCCGGCGACTTCGTGGCCGCCAACGACCTCGGCCTCCTGGCGGTCGCCGCCGCACGCGACCCGCTGCAGCGCTCGCAGCTCGCCCACGCCGTGGCCGAGCACGTCACCAACCACCAGTCGCCTGCCGGCCTGCGCCGGCTCGCCGACGAACGCCTGCGCCACGGCGACCTCGCCGGCGCCGAACGCCTGCTGCACACCGCGCGGCGCTTGGACCCGCGCCCGACCGAGGACTACCAGCTGTTGTCGCGACTGCAGGAACGGCGCCCCGACGGCGCCGCCTGGGCCACCACGCTGCTGGCCGAAGAACACGCCCGCGCCGCCACCCCGTCGGCGCCGCCGCCGCGGTTCGACCTTGCCCGGCCGATGCTGGCGATCGACTCCCCGCACCGCGCCGCGGCCAGCACCGCCGCCGCGCCAGCACGCTGACGCGAAGGGCCCTTCTGCGAGCGATCCCGAGACCGGCGTCAGAGATCGAACGCCTGCACCTTCGCCTGCTGCACGGCGATCTCCTGCAGTGGGTAGAACACCCCATCGGGCACCTGCTGGGGAGCCAGATCGACGGCGCTGGGTGGCCCGAGTTCGACGCCGTCGAGGGCGACGCGCACCTGCGCCCGCGTGCGCGACGACGTCGCCTGCACGTCGAGGCTGAGCCGATGCACTGCGCCGGGCACCACCACCACCTTCGGTGGTCCCGCCAGCACGCCGGCGAGCGCCCGCTGCATGGCCTGCTGCACGTTCTCCTCGCGCGCCGCGTCGCCATCGACCGTCGCCGCATAAGCGCCATCATTGGCAGCCACCACGAACACCACGTGCACGCCGCGGCTGGCGACCAGGTACCACCGCGCCCCGACCGCGGCCGGCGGCAGCACACAATCCAGCGTCAGCCGGGTGCGCAACACGCTGGCGTCGAAGCCGGGCCGCACCTGCATGCGGCACGACGCCAACTGGCTCCAGGGGCGGCCGGCCCCGGCGAACTGCATGGCCGCATCGACACGCTGCCAGCCGTCGGTCACCAAGCGCTGCAGCACCGAAGCAGCGAGCCCGACCTCGGCGTCGAGGCGTTCGTCACGAATGCGCACTTCGACCACGGCGCCGCGCGGCGCCGACTTGTCGAGTTCCGCCAGCAGATCCTGCCGGCGCCGCGCCAGCCGCCACCAGGTCGTCGCCAACCGCAGCTCGACGTTCTCGCGCCCGCTGCGCGACGCTTCGGGAACGCGGCTCTGGAACGCCGCCAGCTCGCGTTCGAGCGCGACCAGCGGGCCGGTGCCATCCTGGGCCGCGACGCGCGCCGCCATCAGGTTCTGCAGCATCGTCTCGCGATCGAACGCGACCTCCGCCCGCTGTTCGCGCAGTCGTCGGATGCGCGGCGCGATCTCGTCGACCACGAGCCGCCGGTCGTCGGCGGTGAGATCCTGTACGACCCCTGCCAGGCCATCGAGGTCGTCGCCCACCAGCCGCAGCACGGCGAACCCGAGCGGCAGCACCGACGCCGGCACGCCGTCGAACGCATCGACGCCGAGCTCCCGCAGGCGGCGCAGCAGGTC
>JAEUHT010000169.1 GCA_016793265.1 Planctomycetota bacterium | reverse complement strand
CAGCCGACAAGACGCGCCGGGCGGCCGGTTCGAAGCTGGCGACGCGGGCCTGGAAGCGGGCCACGAGGCTGCGCGCCGGCCGCGGTTCGGCGTCGCTGGCGAGGTCGTGGTAGTCGCCGGGCCGGCCCCGCAAGGCACCTTCGGCGCTCAGTTCCTCGAGCGCCTCGATCAGGCTGCCCGGCAGACCGGAGAGCACCTGGTGGGCCTGCCGCAGGTAGTCGGTGGCGGCCTCGCCGGCGCGGAACAGTTCGCTGCCGAAGGCCAGGAAGTCGCGTTCGCCGAGGCCGGCGAGTTCGAGCCGCACGGCGCCGTCGGGCGTTGCGAAGTCGGGGCCGGCGGCGAGCACGAGCAGCAGCGAGGCCTTGCCGGCAGCGGCGGCGAGGCGGTGCAGCACGAGCCGGCCGGAGGTGTCGAGCTCGTCGGCACGATCGACCCGCAGCACCAGCGTCTGGCCGCGGGGAGCCAGCCGTTGCAGCGCCGAGGCGAGCCGGTCGGCCCGCACCTCCGGCAGCTCCTGGCTCTGGCCGCTGGCGGCGGCGACCACCGCCGTGGCGTCGGTCTCGTCGAGGCCGAACAACGACCTGGCGCTGGCGACGGCGCGGTGCTGGGCGTTCGGCGAACCGAGGTCGTCGCCGCGCAGCAGCCAGTCGAGCAACGAGCTCGCGAACGGCTCCGCCGAGCTGAGCCCGGTGTCGGCTTCGCCGCCGAGCAACAGCGGCGGGTCGCGGCCGTCGAGCCAGCGCTGCAGCACCTCGTCGAGCAGGCGGCGGCGACCGATGCCGTCGGGGCCGGTGACGACGACGGTGCGGCCGCGGCCGTCGCGCGCCGCCGCCAGCGCCTCGTCGAGCGCCTCGATCTCGTCGCTGCGGCCGAAGAACGCCGTCTCCGCCGGCCGGCGCAGGCGCAGCAGGCGGCGGCTCGACGCCAGCACCGGCGCGCGCTGTTCGTGGCGCCGCCAGTACTCGGACCGTTCGCCGTGGTCGAGCACGCGGGCCAGCTCGGCCGCGTCGCGCGGCCGCTCCTCGGGCTGCTTGTGCAGCAGGTCGAGCAGCACCGGCTCCAGGAACGGCGACCCCCGCGCGCGCAGGTGCGACGGCCGCGGCGGGGTGCTTTGCAACTGCGCGTGCATCATGTCGTCCGGCGTGGTGGCATCGGCGAACGGGTGGCGGCCCGTGGTCAGCTCGAACAGCACGATGCCGAGCGAGTAGAGGTCGCTGCGCGGCCCGGCCGGCTCGCCGCGCAGGGTCTCCGGAGCCGCATAGGCGATGCTGCCGGCGACGCCGAGGCCCGACGAACTCGCGCGCTGGCCCGGGGAACCGCCACTGCCGGAGCCGCTGCCGGAGCCACCGCCATGGCTGCCGAACGGCCGCGCCAGCCCGAGGTCGACGATCTTGAGCTGGCTCTCCGGCGTCAGCAGCAGGTTCTCGGGTTTGACGTCGCGGTGCACGAGGCCGCGGCGGTGCAGTTCCCACAGCCCACGGCAGGCGTCGGCGCCGATGCGGCGCGTGAGGTCCTCGACCGGCGTGCCCGAACGCACCAGGAAGTCGCGCAGCGTGGTGCCGCGCACGTACTGCATGACCAGGAACGTGGTCTGCACGCCGAGCTGGTCGACGGTCTCGACGCCGTGCATGGTGGCGAGGTTGTCGTGGCGCAGCGAACGGCCGAGTTCACCCTCGGCGAACAGGCGGGCGCGCGCCCGTTCGTCGGCGGCCAGCTCCTGGCGCAGGAACTTGATGGCGACCTCGGTGCCGGCGGGCTGGCTCTTGTAGTCGGCGAGCAGCCGGGCGCGGTAGACGGTGCCCGAGGAGCCGCGGCCGAGTTCGTCGAGCAGCTCGAAGCGGCCGGCCAGGGCAACGGTGGGCAGCGGCGTATCGGCTCTCTGCTGGTCTTTGGCGCTGGGGGGCTCGCCGGGTGTCGTCACCGTGGCCGTTGTAGCGGCGGTCGGCGCGGGTTCCACCACGCGCCGTGGTTGCGCCGTGGGCCCGGCTCTGCGACTCTTCGCGGGCGCATGCCGATCCGCCTCTACAACTCGCTGACCCGATCGCTCGAGGAACTGCAGCCGCTCGTGCCGGGCAAGGTGACGATGTACCACTGCGGGCCGACGGTCTACAGCTCGCCGCACATCGGCAACTTCCGCAGCTTCCTGTTCGCCGACGTGCTGCGCCGCTTCGTCGAGGACCAGGGCTACCAAGTCACGCAGGTGATGAACGTCACCGACGTCGGGCACCTGACGCTCGATGACATCGAGGGCGGCGAAGACAAGCTCGAAGCCGCCAGCCGCAAGACCGGCCGCACGGCGTGGGACATCGCCCGCCAGTACGAAGCCGAGTTCCACGAGTGCCAGCAGAAGCTCATGGTGCGGCTGCCGCACCACATGCCGCGCGCGACCGACTTCATCCCGCAGATGGGCCGCATCATCGACGACCTGCTGCAGCAAGGGGTCGCCTACCAGGTCAACGGCAACGTCTACTTCGCGGTCGCCAGGTTCCCGGGCTATGGCAAGCTGTCGGGCAAGGTGCTCGACGAGCTCGAAGCCGGCGCCCGCGTCGCCGTCAACGACGAGAAGCAGGACCCGCGCGACTTCGCGCTGTGGAAGACCGACGACAAGCACCAGATGCAATGGGACGCGCCGTTCCGCGGCGGCGCGCGCGGCTTCCCCGGCTGGCACATCGAGTGCTCGGCGATGTCGATGCACTACCTCGGCCCGCAGATCGACATCCACACCGGTGGTGAGGACAACATGTTCCCGCACCACGAATGCGAGATCGCGCAGACCGAGGCGCACACGCACCGGCGCTTCGTCTCGATCTGGATGCACGCGCGGCACCTGCTCGTCGACGGCACCAAGATGTCGAAGAGCCTCGGCAACTTCTACACCGTCGCCGACATCCTGCAGCAGGGCTACACCGGGCTCGAACTGCGCTACACGCTGATCCGCGTGCAGTACCGGCAGTCGCTGAACTTCACCCAGAAGGGGCTCGACGAGGCGCGCGCCGCGATCGCTCGTGTGCAGCAGTGCCGGCAGCGGCTGGTCCGTCATCGTGACGGGCTCGAGCGGGTGGGCGGCGACGACCTCGCCGGGCCGGCGGCGCAGGCCAACGCCCAGTTCACCGCGGTGATGAGCGACGACCTCAACGTCAGCGAAGCGCTCGCCGCCGTGTTCGACTTCGTCGGCGTCTGCAACAAGGCGCAGCCGTCGGCGGCCGGGGCCAGCGCGGCGCTGGCGGCGTTCCTGCGGTTCGAAGACGTGCTCGGGTGCTTTGGGCCCGAGCCGAAGCCCGACGCGACGAACGAGGCGCCCGCGGACCTGCAGTTGAAGCTGCTGGCCCGCAACGGCGCGCGCCGCAGCAAGGACTGGGCGACCGCCGACCGGCTGCGCGACGAGATCGCCGCGGCAGGCTGGAAGATCGTCGACGCGCCGACCGGCGCGCGGCTCGAGAAGGCCTGAAGGCGCTGCCATCGGGCGGTGCGTGCGGCCGGCCGGCGTTCACGAGCGGCGGCCGATAGTGCGGCATGCGCGTGCTCTCCACCTTGCTCGTGGCCCTCGGGCTCCTGATCGGCAGTTTCGCCAGCACGGCGATGCACGTGCTGAGCAACCTCGGTGACGTCGACTTCGTGCTCGATCCGCTCGTGCGCGGCGACCTGCGGCCGCTGTTCGCATCGGCCACCTTCGCCGCGGCGCTGCCTTCGGCGTGCCATCCGTCGCTGCTGTTCGCGTTCGCTCCGGGTGCCTTGATGGTGACGATCGCGGCGGTGCTGCTGGCGGTGGCGCGGCGCTGGCCCGGACTGCAGGCCAATTGGCTGGCGGCGATCATGCTGTTCGCGGCTGCCTTGCCGTACGCGGTCGGCGCCCTGATGTTGCGCGGCAACGTCGTCGCCGAGGCCGCCGGACCGTGGTTGCTCTGCATGCTGGTCGGGCCGTTCTACGCGGTGCTGCTGTCGTGGGCGTTCCTGCTGCGCGGGCTCTGGCTCGACCGCCGGCGCGCGCCGCGTGCGGCGGCGGCGTTGGCCCCGGCCTGAGGGGCGAAGCGTGGCACCGCGGCGGGCCGGCGTCGTAGCATGGCTTCGTCATGAGCCCCTCCCGCCGTCCACCACGCGCCATGCTGTTGGTGCTGCTGACCGCTGCGTGCGGCAGCGCGCAGCCCGCCGCGAGTGTGCCCGCGACCGCGCCGGCTGCGGCGCCGCCGAGCGCTGCCGTCGCCGCCGAGTCGGTTCCCGTCCCTTCACCACCCGCCGAGATCGCCGTGGCCTACAACCCGCTGACCGCCGCCGAGGCGGACGTCCTCTTGCACAAGGGCACCGAGTATCGTGGCACCGGCGAGTACACGGACCTCGACCAGGACGGCACCTACCTCTGCCGCCAGTGCAACGCGCCGCTCTACCGTTCGCAGGACAAGTTCCACAGCGGCTGCGGCTGGCCGGCCTTCGACGACGAGCTCCCGGGGGCGATCGAGCGCCACCGCGACCACAGCCACGGCATGGAGCGTGTCGAGATCGTCTGTGCCAACTGCAAGGGCCACCTCGGCCACGTCTTCGCCGGCGAACGCATGACCGCGAAGAACACGCGCCACTGCGTCAACTCGATCTCGATGCGCTTCGTGCCGGCGGGGCAGCCGCTGCCGGCGACGATCGTGCTGCCGAAACCGGCGAAGTGAGGCCGGACGCGGCCCGCCGCCTACAGCGTGCGGGAGGCTGGTGGTCGCGGCGCCGCCAGCAGGTCGCGCAGGCGCACGAAGCGGAAGCCCTCGTGGCGCAGCGCCAGTACTGCCTGCAGCTTGTTGACCACCTGGGCGCGTTCGTCCTCGATGTGGCGGTGGAAGTCGTGCAGCAGCAGCACGCCGCCGCCGGTCGCGCGCAGGCCGTCGGCGAGCTCCGCCGGGGTCAGGTCGCGGTCGGTGCGGGTGTCGTGGCCATCGTGTGTCCACATCACGATCGGCGTGCGATGCCACCAGACGAACAGCAGCGACAGCAGGTTGAGTTTGCCGAACGGCGGCCGGAACTGCATCGCCGCCGCCGGCAGGCCGGTCACCCGTTCGAGCCGCCGCAGCCCGCGGTAGGTGTCGACGAGGCCGGCCCACGGCGGCGACTTCCAATGGTGCACGTGGCCTTCGCCGTGGCAGCCGACCTGATGGCCCTGGTCGAGCAGGTCGCGCACGATGTCCTCGTGGTCCTGCACGCTGACGCCGAGCAGGAAGAAGCTCGCCGGCACCTCGGCGGCGGCGAGTTCGGCCGTGATCGCCGAAGTCAGTTCGCGGCTCGGGCCGTCGTCGAAGGTCACGGCGATGGCGCGTTGTTCCCGGCAGCGCACCAGCAGCTGGCGCTTGCGATCGCGCAGCCACAACCAGGGCAGGATCCAATACGCGACGGCGGCGCCGAGCACGGCGTAGAGGATCGGGAGGAGGTGCATCGGGGGCGGCGGGACGTTCTCTAGCCAACCGGCGGCTTGCTCGCAACGGCCCGGTGGGGGAAGCGTGCTGCGTCGGTGGCCAGCAACCGGCTATCGTCCGAATCCCATGGCGACCTGCGTTCTCCCGGCGGTCTCGGCCATCTCGCTGCTCTGGTCCGGCCTGCTGTGTGGTCAGCAGCCGGCGGCGGCGCCGCCGAACGCCCAGGCGCCGCCGCGGCTGGTCACGACCGCGACGCGGGCGGCGCCGGCCGAATTGGCGCGGCTGCGGCGGCCCGGGCGGCTGCTCTTGGTGGCGGACTTCGAGGCGCCTTCGGCGTTCGAGCGCTGGTTCGAGGTGCAGGGGCGGGCCGACGGCCGCACGCGGCTCGTCGACGGCGCCGGGCTCGCCCACGGCGGACGATCGGCGCTGCAGATCACGGCGCCGGCGAACGCGGGCAAGGCGAGCGGGGCGGCCCTGTCGGCCTGGCTCGGCGACGAAGGCCATGACGCGCTGCACCTGCGCTACTGGATCCGCTACGCCGCCGACTATGACCAGGGCAATCTCAACCACACCGGCGGTTCGTTGACCGGGGTCGCCGGCACCGACAAGTGGCGCGGCATGGGCGGTGCGGGCCTGCGGCCGGCCGGCGACGACCACTTCAGCACGCTGGTCGACAGCTGGCGCGATTGGCAGCGGGTCGCAGCACCGGGGTTCTTGCACTGCTACACGTACTGGATGGAGATGCAGCAGGACCGCGACGGGCACTATTGGGGCAACATGCTCGGCCCGGAGCCCGAACGGCGCTTCGTGCCCCAGCGCGGCGAATGGACCTGCGTCGAGCTGCGCGTCGCCGTCAATCAGGTCGGCAAGGCCGATGGCGAGCTGGCGATGTGGATCGACGGCGAGCTGCACCTGCACTACCAAGGCCTGCGCTGGCGCAGCAGCGAGGCGGTGCGGCTCAAGCGCGCCGGGGTGTTGTGTTACGTGCACGCGGCCGAACGCGACAACACGGTGTGGTTCGACGATGTCGTGGTGTCGACGGGGTACATCGGCACCGGTGGGGTGGAGGTGGCGAAGCCGACGCCGGCGGCGGGTCAGGAGCCCGGCAAGGTGGGGGCGCCGCCGTCGCCGCTGCCGCTGCCGAGGTGACGGCGGCCAACGTCACTGCAGCACGAGCTTGCCGCCGGCGGCCGCCACCATGACCGCGCCGGCGCGTTCGTTGCCGTCGAGGCCACGCAGTGACCAGCGGTACTCGCCAGGCGGCAGCTGCTGGTTCCAGCGGCTCTGCCAGGTGATCCAGCGATCGCACCACACCACACCGCGGCCGTCGGTCAGCACGAGCAGCGCGGGCTCGGCGAGCTGCGTCGAGTCGAGCTGCAGTTCGGGTTCGGTCTGCAGCTCGATCGCCAGCGCGGCAAGGCCGAGCTGGTGGGTGTCGAACTCGCGCGCCGCGCCGAGACCCTTGCCGGTGATGCGCAGCCGGTAGCGGCCGGGCCAGAGCTCGACCTTCAGCTCTCGCTTCCGCACGCCGAGGCGCAGGCTGCGGCGGCCGGTGCCGGGCACCTCGATCGCATCGAGCGGCTGCAGGGTGACGTTGAGCTCGGCGCCGTCGTCGCCGCCGGTCACGGTGGCGCGCAGCACGAACGGTGCCGCCACGGGGATCTGGCCGAGGTCGGTCAGGCGACCGGGCACGAGATCGACGGTGAGCGGCGGTGCGACGCGGTCGGCGACCTGCACGGTGAGCTGGTAGCGGCCCGGCAGCAGCCGTTCCTGCAGCAGCACACCGTCTTGGCCGACCGCCGTCGGTTGGCGCCAGCTCTGCGAGTCGTTGAGGCCGACCTTGGCGTCGGCGAGCGGCGCGCGGGTGGTGGCATCGACGATCTGCAGGCGCACCGTCGCGAGCTTCGCCCGCATCTGCGCCGGGTCGACGGTCAGCGTGACCTCCTGCTGGCCGACCTCGACCGGCACCTGCGTCAGCACACACTCGCGCAGCACGGCAGCGATCACCGCGGGTTGGTCCTGGCGCAGTTCGAGCGTGCCGGCGATGCGTGCCGGCAGGTCGCTGTTGCCGCGGCCGGGCAGGCCGCGCGCCGACGTCCACTGGCCGACCGTGAACGGGGTCTGGCGCTGGTCGCTGAACGGCAACTGCGCCGGCAGCGGCTGCCACGACGCGATCACCTGCACCGGGCCATCGAAGATCGATCCGAGCAGCTCTGGCTGGCCCTTCAGCGCCTCGGCGAGCGGTTTGCCATCGGGCGCCAGCAGGGCCACCTTGACGATCCAGCTCGCGATCAGCGGCAGGTCGACACGGACGACGTCGGTGCCGGGTGGGATCGTGATCCAGCGCTCGAACGGCCGTGTGCCGTCGCCGCGGGTCGTCAGGCGGTAGTCACCGGCGTCGAGGCCGGGGAAGGCGAAGTTCTGGTCCCCGCTCAGGCTCGCCGTGAGCAGTGCCTTGGTCGCCTCGCCAGCGTAGAGCGCCACCTGGAGGTGGTTCGGGTCGACGCCGGGTGGCCACTGCAGGGTGCCGAGCAGCAGCGTGCCGAGGTCGTCGGTGGCGGGGGTGGCGGGCGGCGCGGTCGTCGGTGGTGTCGGCGGTGTCGCGGTCGTCTTCGCCGCCTGGTTTGGTGGTGGCTCGGCGGTCGTCGACGACCGCGGTGCGACGGTTGCGGGGTTCCCTGCAGCCGGCGGCAGCGGTGCATCGCTCTCGGCGGCGGCGGGTGCTGCGGCGAGCGCCTGCAGCAGCAGGACGATGCCGGCGGCTTCGGCGATGTTGAGCACCAACCAGGCCCTGGTGGCGCGGGACTTCATGGCAGGTTCACGGTCGTGGGTTCGGTGCCGACCAGCAGCGGTCGGTGGGAGAGGCGGGTGCCAGCGCCGTCGTAGACGTCGAGCACGTACTCGCCTTCTGGCAGCAGGACGCTGCTCTCGCGCCAGCGCGGTTCGATCACCCGCACCTCGACGGGGCGTTCGTCGCGATCGCGCACGACGACGGCGAAGGTCGTGAGGCCCGGCTCGCGAACGCGCAGCTGCAGCATGGTGGCCTCGTGCAGCACGATGGTCGGCGGTTCGGCGGGTGGCGTCGCGCTCGCGCCGAGGTGGGCGAAGCCGACGCGCGTGCCGCGTTCGCCGCGCTGGCCCTGCGTCTTCGCGCGCACGAGGTAGCGGCGACCAGCGCCGGTGCCCCAGAGTTCGAACTTGCCGTCGCCGTCGGCGGCGGCGTTGCGGCGGTCCTGCAGCGGGTGCGGCGGCTGCCACAGATCGAGCGCGGTCCACTGCAGCGAGCAGCTCACGCCCTGCCCGTGCTCGTCGACGACGCGGCCCACGAGCTTGCTGGCCGCATGCAGCACCACATCGCCGAGGTCGATTTCTGCGGCCGGCGCCAGCGTGAGGTGGCTGGCGTAGTTCTCGGTGTCCTTGGCCCCGACTTCGAAGTGGCAGAGGCCAGGCAGCACGTGCTCCAGGGTCGCGGTGCCGTCGTCGGTGGTGAGCGCGTGGGCGCCGCCGCCTTGGGCCGAAGACAGCCCGATGCGGGCCTTGGCCACCGGTTGCCCAGCAGCGTCGACGACACGCAGCCGCACCTTCGCCAGCTTCGCCGTCGCTGCTTCGAGGTCGACGACGAAGCGCAGTTCGCTCTGGCCGGGCTCGATGCGCTGGCTCGCCAGCAGCACGTGCCGCAGCAGCAACGACGCGAACACGGGTGGATCGCGGTCGAGTTCGAGCACCCCGTCGTCGCCGTTCGGGTCGTTGCCCTGGTTGAGGTCGGTGCTGCGGCGATGGCGGCCGACGCCGAGGTCGCCGACGCTGCTGTTCTCGGTCGGCGCCAGGTCGCTGCGCAGCTCCTGTTCGGTGGCGATCACCTGCAGCGACTGCCAGATGCCGAGCTTGCTGAGCTCGGTCTGCAGGCGTTGGCCCTGGCTCGTGCGCACGAACACCGGCAGCACGACGGCGCGCACCAGCTCGAGGTCGCGACGTTGCACGGGTTCGTGGTCGAGCACCACGTCGAGTTGCAGCAGGCGGCAACCCCGGCTCTCGCAGCGCAGCTGCCAGCGGCCGGGGCTGAGGCCGGCGATCGCGAAGCGGCCGCGGCTCACCTTGGCCGGCCGCCAGATGCCATCGCGGCGGCAGGCGAGATTGACCTCGTCGTCACCCGGCAGCGGGTCGACACCGACCAGCAGGCCGTGCAGCACGATGCTGCTGGTGGCGACCGCCAGGCGTTCGCGGTCGAGGGGGTCCGGCGTCGTAGTGGGCCCGGCATGGGGCGACGAAGCCTCGGGGGTTGCGCCCGGGGTGTCGGCGGCGACGAGGCCGGCAGCCGTCGCCGGCGGCGGCGGCGCGTCCGGCCGCTGGCACCACTTCGTGAACAAGACGACGAGCACGATGGCTTGCAGCGCGACCAGTCCCGGCAGGATCCGCATGACGCCTCCTTTGGGCAGGTCGCAGACGCTAGCCGGCGACGTTCGGCACGAACAGTGGCGCCGGCCGCCTCCGGGTGTTGTCATGCCGGCTTGCATACGATCCAGCTCACCGAGCACGAGGCCGGCCAACGCCTCGACCGTTACCTGCGCAAGCTGCTGCCGACGGTGCCGCTCGGCGCCATCTTCAAGCACCTGCGCACGGGCGCCATCCGCGTCGACGGCAAGAAGGCCAAGCCCGACCTGCGGCTGCTGGCCGGCATGAGCGTGGTGCTGCGCCTGCCCGAGGTCGATCTGGCCCTTGCCGGGGCTGGCCCGGGCAGCGCGCCGGAACCGGGCGCCTCGCCACGCCCGCCGGCACCGCCGCGCGCCGGCCGCGGCCCGGAACCGCGGGTCGTCTTCGAGGACGCCGACCTGCTCGTCGTCGACAAGCCGGCGGGGCTCGCGGCGCAGCCCGGCAGCGGCCAGCAGGACGACCTCGTCGCCTGGCTGCAACGCACTGGCCGCGGGGTGCGCACGGCTACGTTCCAGCCGGCGCCGGCGCATCGGCTCGACCGCGGCACCTCGGGCCTCGTCGCCATCGGCCTCAGTCCGCTGGGCCTGCGCGCGCTGACCGCGGCGTTCCGCGACGACGCCGTCGAGAAGGTCTACTTCGCCGTCGTACACGGCGTGCCCGAGCCGAGGCGCGGCAGCATCGACGCACCGCTCTTGGTGCAGGAAGGGCCGGACGCGAGCCACCAGAAGGCCGTGGTCGCCGATGACGGCAAGCCGGCGCGCACCGACTACGAGGTGCTGCAGGTGATCGGCGACCGCGCGCTGCTGCGGCTGGTGCCGCTCACCGGCCGGCTGCACCAGATCCGCGCCCACCTCGCGCACGTCGGCCACCCGATCGTCGGCGACCGCCGGTATGGCGCGCCGAGCGACCTCGGTCGCGGCGTGTTCCTGCTGCACGCGGCCGAGCTCGAGCTGCCGCTGCCGAAGAACGGCGCGCGCCGGCGCTTCCTGGTCCCGCCGCCGGCGCTGTTCGGCCGTCACCTGCGGGGTGGGTGAGCCGGCGATGGCATCCGCGGCCGGCGCCGGTACACCGGCGGCGATGACCAGGTCGCCCTCGCCCGAACGCCTCCGCCTGCTCGAAGAAGCGCGCCGCGAACGCAACTGGCAACGCTGGGGCGCCTACCTGTCCGAGCGGCAGTGGGGCACCGTGCGCGAGGACTACAGCGCCGACGGCAACGTCTGGGGCTACTTCCCGCACGAGCACGCGCCGAGCCGCGCCTACCGCTGGGGCGAGGACGGGCTGTTCGGCATCACCGACCGCCAGTGCCGATTGTGCTTTGCGTTCGCCTTGTGGAACGGGGCCGACGAGATGCTGAAGGAGCGCCTGTTCGGGCTCACCGGGCCGGAAGGCAACCACGGCGAGGACGTCAAGGAGGAGTACTTCTACCTCGATGCGCTGCCGACCGCGTCGTGGCTGGAAGCGCTCTACAAGTACCCGCAGGCGGCGTTCCCCTACCGGCAGCTGCGCGAGCAGAACGCGCAGCGTGGCCGTGATCAGCGTGAGTACGAGCTCGTCGATACCGGCGTGTTCGCCGGCGATCGCTACTTCGACGTGCGCGTGCGCTACGCCAAGCAGGACCCCGAGGACGTGCTGGTCGAGCTCGTCGCCGAGAACCGCGGGCCGCAAGCGGCGCCGCTGCACGTGCTGCCACAGCTGTGGTTCCGCAACACCTGGTCGTGGGGGCGCAGCGGCGAGGGCTATTGGCCGCGCGGCAGCATCGTCGCCGACGGCGCCGAGCGGCTGCTCGCCAGCGGCGCCGACCTGCCGGCGATGGCGCTGGAGATCGACGCGGTCGACGGGGGCGAGCTGCGGGCCGTGTTGGCGACCGAGAACGACACCAACTCGCGGCGGCTCTACGGTACCGGCGATGCGCTCGCGTTCACCAAGGACGCCTTCCACGAGCACGTCGTGCGCGGCAACGGCACCGCCATCAACACGGCGCGGCGCGGCAGCAAGTGTGCGTTCCACGTCGTCGCCACGGTGCCGGCCGGCGGTCGGCTGGTGGTGCGGCTGCGGCTGCGGGTCGCCGCCGAGGCGCACGCGCCGGCGTTCGGGCCGCAGTTCGCCGCGGTGATGGCGGCGCGCCGCGCCGACGCCGACGCGTTCTACCGCGAGCTGCTCGGCGACGTCGATGCCGAGGCGGCGGCGTGCCAGCGCCAGGCCTACGCCGGGTTGCTCTGGTCGAAGCAGTTCTACTGGTACGACGTGCGCACGTGGCTCGCCGGCGATCCGGCGCAGCCGCCGCCGCCGCCCGAGCGGCGCGCGGGCCGCAACGCCGACTTCGCCCACCTCTACAACCGCGACATCGTCTCGATGCCGGACAAGTGGGAGTACCCGTGGTACGCGGCGTGGGACCTCGCCTTCCACATGATCCCGTTCGCGAAGCTCGACCCGAACTTCGCCAAGCACCAGCTGCTGCTGTTCCTGCGCGAGTGGTACATGGCGCCGAACGGGCAGCTGCCGGCCTATGAGTTCGCCTTCCACGACGTCAATCCGCCGGTGCACGCCTGGGCCTGTTGGCGCGTCTACAAGATGACCGGCGGGCGGGACCAGCGCGATCGCGACTTCCTGGCCCGCGCCTTCCACAAGCTGCTGCTCAACTTCACGTGGTGGGTCAACCGCAAGGACCTCACCGGCAAGCACGTGTTCGGCGGCGGCTTCCTCGGCCTCGACAACATCGGCGTGTTCGACCGCAGCCAGCCGCTGCCGACCGGCGGCACGCTCGAGCAGGCGGATGGCACCGCCTGGATGGCGTTCTACTGCGCGACCATGCTCAGCATCGCGCTCGAGCTGGCCTGCTACGATCCGGCCTACGAGGACGTGGCGTCGAAGTTCTTCGAGCACTTCGTCGCCATCACGCACGCGATGAACACGCTCGGCGGCAGCGGCCTGTGGGACGAGCGGGACGGCTTCTACTACGACCAGATCCACCACGACGGCCACAGCGAACGGTTGCGCATCCGCTCGCTGGTCGGCCTGCTGCCGCTGTGTGCGGTCGAGGTGCTGCCGCTGGCGACGATCCGCCGCCTGCCCGGCTTCGAGAAGCGCATGCGCTGGTTCCTCGCCAACGAGCACGACCTCGCCCGCCACGTCAGCTTCGTCGATCGCGGCGACACCACCTCGGCGCTGCTGGCGATCCCGTCGCAGAGCCAGCTCGTGCGCGTGCTGCGCGTGCTGCTCGACGAAGCCGAGTTCCTGTCCCCGTACGGGGTGCGCTCGTTGTCCCGGGCGCACCGCGCGGCGCCGTTCGTCTTCCGCGTCGGCGACAGCGAACACCGGGTCGACTACACGCCCGGCGAGAGCACGACGGCGATGTTCGGCGGCAACAGCAACTGGCGCGGGCCGATCTGGCTGCCGATCAACTTCCTGCTGATCGAGGCGATCGAGCGCTACGGCCGCTTCTACGGCGACGAGGTCAAGGTCGAGTGCCCCACCGGCTCGGGTCGGCTGTGCACGCTGCAGCAGGTGGCGGACGAACTGGCGGCGCGCCTGACGCGCCTGTTCCGGCGCGATGCAGAGGGCCAGCGGCCGTTCGCGGGCGGCGACGCACGGTTCGCCGCCGATCCGCACTGGCGGGACCTGTTCCTGTTCCACGAGTACTTCGACGGCGACAGCGGCCGCGGCTGTGGCGCCTCGCACCAGACCGGCTGGACGGCGCTGATCACGCGCTGCTTCGGCGAGGGCCGCGCCGAGGCGGGCCCGGGCGGCTGAGCTGGTGGCCCGTCAGCGGCCGCGGCGAGAGAGCCGCTGCTGCTGCTGCTGCTCACTCGGTGCCGGTGGCCGGTCGAGCTGCTGCAGCGCCGTCAGCACGGCGTTGGCGTCGACCGGCACACGCAGCACGTTCTGGCCGTTCGGATCCAGCTCGAGCCGGAACTTGCCGAGCGGGATCGAAGCCTGCGGCGAACGTTCGTTGCTGCCCTGGTGCGGCCGCAGCAGCACCTCGTAGGTGCCGCTCTGCATCAGCGGGATCTCGACCAGGTCGCTGTCGCCGAGCCAGGCGCCGCTGCTGCGGCCGAGGTCCCAGCGCGCGAACGAGAAGTGCTCCCCGGTGCGCTGGTCGATGCCCGCGAGTGAACCCGGCAGCCCGGTGTCGCCGTCGAGCACGACCGAGACCCGCACCCGTCGGGTCGGACCGCACAGGTTGCGCGCGCCGAGCACTTCGACGAACACCGGCCGCTGCGTCTCCAGGAAGACGTCGTGGTCGCCGGGCCCGAGCGTCATCGTCGCCGGCTTGTAGCCGCGGCCGAAGAACGTCAGCTCGGCGCTGGCCGCGGCGGTGATCAGCTCGGCGCGCCCTTGCTGCCAACGGAAACCCGCCTCGCTGGTGGAGCCGTCGGGATTGGCGAGGCGGGCGCGGATCGGGCCGTCGAGCCGCAGCGGCTGGCCGCCCTGGTCGACGGCGCGCAGGCGGTAGCGCTGCAGCGACTGCCGCAGGTCGAGCAGGGTCAGCCGCGCGTCGCGCGTCTCGCCGGGCACCACGAACACGTCCTGGATCACCAGCAGCGGCTCGCGCAGGTTGCGCAGCGTGATGCGGGCGTCGAAGCGGCCCGGGCGCAGCGGTTCGATGAGGAAGCGGCCACCGCGGCGGCGGCTGAGGTCGACGCCGCGGCTGTCGCTGCGGCGGGCGGCCGGTTCGAACGGCACCAGTTGCAGCGTGGCGGTGCCGTCGGCGACCCAGTCGGGCAGCAGCACGCGGCCACGCAGGATGCCGTTGCGCACCAGCTGCAGGCGCACCACCTGCCCCTGGTGGTTGAGTTCGACCTCGCTGGCGAAGTGGCGATCGGTGTCGGCGCGCACCCGCAGCGCGCCGACCGGCAGGTCGCCGTCGATGGCGAAGCTGCCGTCCGCGGCGGTGCGCGTCTGCAGCAACGAGACGTCGCGCCAGTTGGCCGCTGCGCGCGCGTCGTTGGCCGGCGGCGCCTGCTGCTGCTGCACGGTGATGCGAGCGTCGGCGATCGGCGCGCCGAGGTCGTCGATGACGACGCCGCTGACGAGCGGCGGCAGCGGCAACAGGCGCACGGTGCCGAGTTCGATGCGTTGGCCGGGTGGCAGCGCCGCCACCCGTACGCGGGCGCCGAGCCGCAGCGTGTGGTCGCCGGTGTCGTCCGAGCGCGTCTGCTCGCAGCGCACGTCGAGCACGAACGCGTGCGGCGTGTCCTGGCCGAGCTGCACGAAGTCGAAGCTGCCGTCGGCGACGGTCGGCAGCGGCAGGGTCAGCTGCTCGACGCCATCGCGCCACCAGACCGCGGTGACCGGGTCGTGCACCGGGCTGCCGTCGGCGTGCACGAAGGTGCCGGCGACGACCGCATGGCTCGCCGGCAGCGGCAGGTCGAGGGCGAGCCGTTCGTCGGCGCGCTGCGGGCCCGGCCGCGGGCCGAGCTGGCCAGGGCGGCGCTCGTTGGCGTAGCGCGCGAACAGGCGCACGGCGGCCCCGGCTTCGACCAACGGCAGCGTCACCGCGGCCGGGCCGACCGGCTTGTCGACGCGGCTGCCGGTCAGGTGCCGCGGCACCGGCAGGTCCGCTACGGTGCGCCAGGCCGGCTCGGTGACGATGCCCACCGTCGCCGGCGTCAACAGCGCGAGGCCGCGGTGGTCGACGAGGCGCACGTCGACTGCGGCGAGCGGCGGCAACGTCAGCACGATCGGCTCGCTGCCGGCCGGGCGGCCGACGAACTCACTCGCCACCGGCGAGAGCGTCGGCACCTGCACCAGCGCCAGGAAGCGTTCGGCTGGCAGCGGCGACGGGTTGCCCCGCAGCAGCTGGAAGTGGCGGGCCTCGGCGCGGCCATGCCCGTCGGTGTGCGCCTGCCACACCGGCTGGGCGTCGCCGCGGCCGTCGAAGTGCTGCAGCAGCGCCACCGGCACGTCGGCGCCGGGCTTGCCGTCGGCGCGGGTCACCTGCAGCACCACCGTCTCGTCGCGCTGCAGCAGCATCGTCACCGTGCGCCCGCGCGGCGGCAGCACGGCGAAGGCGAAGTCGTCGCCCTGGCGCGCGGCGCACAAGAACGGCGCCCGGCTCGCCGGCAGCGTCGCGGTGCCGTTCGCATCGGTCGTCAGCCGCTGGCCGAGCTGCACCGGCTGCTCGAAGCGGTCGAGCGCGAGCCGCTGCTGCTGCTGGCGCTGCCGGGCGTCGGCCTCGGTGACGAAGAACACCGCCGCGCCGGCGACCGGCAGCGGTGGTTCGCCGCGCACGACCAGCACCCGCGGGCCTTCGGGGCCGGGGGCCTCGGGCACGAGGTCGTCGCGTTCGAGGTTGTCGCCGGCGGCCGCGGCGGCGAGGCCTGGGTCCGCCGCGGCCTCGGCGGCGACGGCCGCCCGGTCGGCGTCACCGCGGTTGGCAAGGTCGCCGTCCATGACCGCCTCGGCCAAGCTGTCGAGCGGCGGCGGTGCTTCGGCCTCGCCGGGCCACCAAACCAGCGCCAGGAGCGCCAGCAGCACGGGCA
>JAEUHT010000126.1 GCA_016793265.1 Planctomycetota bacterium | reverse complement strand
ACGAGCTCGTCGACGACCTGCGCCGTCACGTGCATGCTGCCGGCCGCCAGCTGAACCTGTGTGGCCTGCCGCTGCACAACGCCGAGAGCCGCCGCCTCGTTCGCAACGACCTGCAGACCTTCCTGCCGATCGGCACCGCGGTGTCGGCGGTGTTCCTGTTCTGGCTGGTGCCGCACTGGCTGTTGGCGCTGCTGGCGCTGTCGGTGGTGCCGCTGACCCTGGTCAGCACGCTCGGCGTCATGGCGCTCGCCGGCGTCGAGATCACCATGCTGACGTCGACCCTGCCGACGTTGCTGTTGTGCATGTCGGTCGCCGACGGCCTGCACATGGTGCTGCGCTTCCTCGAAGAACGGCAACGCTGCGGCGAGCCGCGGCAGGCGGCGGCGCGCACCTTCGCGGTGTTGTTCGTGCCGTGCCTGATGACGTCGCTGACGACCGTGCTCGGCTTCGCGACCTTGTGCACCGCGGGGCTGCGGGACCTGCAGCACCTCGGCGGCTTCGCCGCGCTCGGCATGGGCTTCGCGTTCGTGTTCACCATGACGGTGCTGCCGGCGGCGATGTCGTACGTGGCGACGGCGGCCGGTCGCCGCCCGGCCGACCCGGCGGTGCACGTGGTGCGGTTGGCGCTGCGCGCGCACCGGCTGCGGCCCGGCGTCTGGCTCGCCGTCGGCGCCGGGCTGTTGGTCGTCGGCGTCGCCGCTTCGACGCGGCTGGTCACCGACCATCGCCTCACCGCCGACCTGTGGCCGCAGTCGGCGCTGATGCAGCAGATCGCGTGGTACGAAGCGCGCTTCGTCGGCATGATGCCGAGCGAGGTCGTGGTCGAGACCGAGGCCGGGTTCGGCGCCGTCGAGCAGCGGCAGCTGGCGACCTTGTGTGCACGCATCGAAGGTGAACCCGGCGTGTCGCGCACGCTGTCGATCGCCGACCTGTGGGCGGACGGCGTGCCGCCGCTGTTGACCTTCGCGCTCGAACGCGGCGGGGTGTTGCCGGCCGGCTTCCTGGCCCGCGACGGCCGCACCGCGCGCGTGCTGGTGTTCCGCGGCGACCTCGGCAGCACGGCGCTCTTGCAGTTCCGCGACGCGGTGACGCGGGCGGCCATGGACCTCGACCACCTGGTGGTGCGCCTCGCCGGTCTGCAGCTCGTCGGCACCGCCCAGGTCGTCGGCATGACCGCGGACCTGCAACGTTCGTTCGTCGGCTCGTTCGTGCTGATCCTGGTGCTGGTGTGGTGGTCGTGCCGCAGCCTGCGGCTCGCCACCATCGCCATGCTGTCGTGCCTGCTGCCGATGTGCCTCGTGCTCGGCTTCATGGCGTGGCAAGGCATCACCATGCGGCCCTTGACGGTGATCTCGTTCTGCGTCGCGCTCGGCCTGATGATCGACGACGCCATCCACCTCGTCGCCCGCTGGCAGGAGGAACGGCGCCAAGGGCAGCCGCGTGGCGCGGCGCTGCAGGTGACGCTCTTGACCGCCGGGCGGCCGGTGGTGGTGACCACGCTGTTGCTGCTGGTCGGCTTCGTGACCATCCTCGGCAGCGAGTTCCGCGGCACCTACACCTTCGGCCTCTTGGTCGACCTGTCGCTGCTGCTGGCGCTCGGCGCCGCTCTGTTCGTGCTGCCGGCTATGCTGCGGGCCTGGGATCGACCCGGGCCCGGGGACCTCGCCGGCGGCGGCCCTCAGCCCGAGAGCGGCCCGCCGTAGACCTCGTGGTAGTCCTGCAGCGAGGCGCGGATCACCGTCTGCGCGTGGGCCTTGTCGTACGGCGTCACCGTCACCGGCGTGGCCCCGGGCACCAGCTTGTAGGTCGAGAAGTAGTGGCGCAGGCGTTCGACCAGCACCTGCGGCAACTGCGCCATGTCCTCGACGTCACCCCAGACGAAGTCGCCGCCGAGCACGGCGACGATCTTGTCGTCGGCGTCCCCGCCGTCGATCATCATCAGGCCGCCGATGACGCGCGCCTTGACCAGGATCTCGCGGGCCGTGATCGGCCGTTCGCTGAGCACGCAGATGTCGAGCGGATCGCCGTCGCCGCCCTTGGCGCCGGCCGACAAGGCGCCGACGCGGCGCCCGCACAACGTGCGCGGGATGAAGCCGTAGAGGCTCGGCGGCTGGCTGCTGGTGCGCTGCGGCCGGTCGACACGCAGGAAACCGTTGACCTTGTCGATCTCGTACTTCACGAGGTCGAACGGGGTGATCTCGACGTACGCCTGCACGACCTCGGGCGGGTTGGGGCCGGCGCTGATGCCGTGCCACGGGTGTGGTCGCCAGCTGTAGAACGGTTCGGGGAAGGACATGAGCAAGGCAGGATAGACAGCCGCGGCGGCAACTCTACTGTTGGCCGGAGCTTCATCGGCAGCGGCGCGCGTGCGGCTGCTGCCAGCGGTGCCAGCATGCCCGAACTGCCCGATGTCACCGTCTACCAGGAGCGCTTGCGCGCGCTGCACGTCGGCCACCGGCTGCTGCAGGTGCGGCTGCTGCGCGCGTTCCTGCTGCGCACGGTCACGCCGTCGCTCGACGACTTCGCCGGCCGCCCGCTGCGCACGGTCGAACGGCTCGGCAAGCGCCTCGTATTCGGCTTCGACGACGAGCACTACCTGGTGCTGCACCTGATGATCGCCGGTCGGCTGCAGTGGTATGCGGACCAGCCGAAGCCCGGGGCGCGCAACGACCTCGCCGGTTTGGACTTCGACCACGGTGTGCTGGTGCTGACCGAAGCGGGCAGCAAGCGGCGCGCTTCGCTGCACGCGGTCGCCGGGCGGGCCGCGCTCGCCGAGTTCGACCGCGGCGGGCTCGAACTGGCAGTCGCCAGCAGCGCCGACTTCGCCGCGCGGCTGCGCCTGGAGAACCGCACGCTGAAGCGCGCGCTGACCGACCCCCGGCTGTTCTCTGGCATCGGCAACGCCTACTCGGACGAGATCCTGCACGCGGCGCGGCTGTCGCCGGTGACGCTGACGTCGCGGCTCGGCGACGACGAGGTGATGCGCCTGTTCGCGGCAGCCAGGCGCTGCCTCGACCAGTGGACGGACCGGCTGCGTCGCGAGACCGGCGATGGCTGGCCGCGGCGCGTGACCGCGTTCCGCGACGGCATGGCCGTACACGGCCGCTACGGGCGACCTTGCCCGGATTGCCAGGCCCCGGTGCAGCGCATCCGCTACGCCGACCACGAATGCAACTACTGCGTGAACTGCCAGTGTGGTGGGCGCTTGCTCGCCGATCGTGGCCTCTCTCAGTTGCTGCGACGCGACTGGCCGCGCACGCTCGCGGAGCTCGAAGAACGGCGCTCGTCGCCATGACCGCGGCGGTTGCCGGCGGCGGCGCCCTACGGCGGCGCGGGGCCGGAGGCCGATGGGGAGGCCATGCCTGGCGAAGCCGAACCCAATCGCGACAGCCCGCAGCGCCTCGTCGTGATGTGGGTCTGCTGGGTGCTGATGGCGCTGTTCCTGGTCGCCGCCGGCGTCGTGTGCTGGTGAGCGGGTCGCGGTCGGCGGCGCGGCCCGCTGCAGAACCTGCCGGCGGGTCGCGTGCGCCGCGAGGCTGCCGCTAAGATCGCCGGGGTGTCCGCCTTCGATCACGACAGCCCGCTGATCCGCCTGCTGCGGGCGCTGCTGCGCAGCTTCCCGGTCGGCACGTTCTTCGGCGTGCACGTGCGCATGTACTGGATGGCGCTGCTGCTGCCGCTGCTGTTCCTGCAGTGGGTGCCCGGCCAGGGCGTCGGCGAGGCGCTGCTGTACGCGACGATCAGCTTCGTGGGCCTGTTCCTGGTGATCTGGGCCCACGAGATGTCGCACATCGCGGCCGGTTGGTGGTACCGCATCGATACGCCGTTGATCACGCTCGGCCCGCTCGGCGGCGTCGCCCACATGAGCGAGCCAGCAGGGTCGGCGCGCGCCGAACTGGTGGTGGCGCTGGCCGGCCCGGCGTCGCACCTGGTGTGGCTCGCGGTGTGCTGGCCGCTGTCGCGGCTCTTGTCGCCGGCGGTGCTCTACGACAGTTGGTACGGCTACACGGTGTGGTACCTGGTGGTGATCAACCAGAGCCTGCTGCTGTTCAACCTGCTGCCGTGCTTCCCGCTCGATGGCGGCCGCGCCCTGCGCGCCCTGCTGGCGATGCGCTGGCACCCGAACCGCGCCACCCTGTGGGCGACCACGGTCGGCATCGCCGGCGGTGCGGGGCTGATGCTGTTCAGCTTCGGCGGCGGGCTCGGCGGCAGCATCCGCTTCCTGATCGGACTCACCTGCGTGCTCGAGTCGCTGCGGGAACGCCAGCTCGCGCGCCACGTGCTGGTCTACCACCGCACGCTGCGGGAGCCGTGGCAGGTCGACGCCGAGGCCTGGAAGCAGGGGATCGCCCGGCAGCGCGGCGGCGGTGTGGGTTGGTTCGCCCGCTGGCGCGCCGAACGGCAGCAGCGCAAGGCGGCGCGGCAGCGCGAGCTCGACGCCGAGCTCGAACGGGACGTCGACAAGGCGCTCGAACGGCTGCACGAGGTCGGCCTGTCCGGCCTCAGCAAGCAGGAGCGTGAGGTGCTGCTGCGGGCCTCGAAGCGGCGCAAGGGCGCCGGTTGAGCGCGGCGGCCGCGGCCCTGGTCGTCAGGCCCCGAACAGGCGCAGGAACTCGGCCTCGCTGCGCGGCCGGAACACCGGGTTGTCGCGGCGCGTGCGTCCCATCGGCGCGTGCGGCGACGGGTCGTAGGCGTGGCCGGGGAACAGCTCGGCGTCGTCCGGCACGTGGCTGAGCTTCTGCGTCAGCGACAGGTAGAGCTGGCGCGGGTCGCCGCCGGGCAGGTCGGTGCGGCCGCAGCCCTGCAGGAACAGCGTGTCGCCGGCGACGAGGCGGTTCTGCACCAGGAAACACTGCGAGCCGGGCGTGTGGCCCGGCGTGTGGATCAGCGTGATCGGGATCTGGCCGACCATGACCACGTCGCCGCTGTCGTGCGCATCGAGGTCGCTCTTGCTGCAGCCGGTCACCCGCTCGACCCAGGGCGCCTCGGCGCGCTGCACGTGCACCTTGCACGGACAGCGCGTCAGCAGTTCGCGCACACCCTCCAGGCCGTGGCCGAACAGGTCGCCGCCGACGTGGTCCGGGTGGTAGTGCGTCGCCAGCGCCCCGACGATGCGCTGGCCGTCGGCTTCGACGCGGTCGACCAGCTCGCCGACGGCGTAGCAGGGGTCGACCAGCACCGTCTCGCCGGTCTGCCGATCGCCGATGGCGTAGACGAAGTTCGCCATCTGCGTGGCGATCGGGTCGCCGCGGCCGAAGTCGCGGCCGGCCAGCCACTGTCGAAAATACAGACGCTGCTCAAGCTCCGGGGTATCAGTGTGCCGATTCATCGATGGCAAGGATGGTAGCGCGCATTCGATCCCAAACCCGCGTCGGCCGGATGGCCGCGGCGGCGACCTGGCGATGGGCCTTGGCCCTGTTCGTCCTGTTCGCCCTCGTCGGCTGCAGCCAGGCGCGGCGCCAGGAGAGCGGGTCGCGGCTGCTGCCGGGCTGGCGCAGCCTGCTCGGCCCTGGACGCCTGACCATCGACGAGCTGCCAACGGCGCCGTTCGTGGTGGCGGCACCGGCGCAGCACACGCTCGTGATCGTCGACCAGGCCCACGATCCCGGCGCGCCGTCCTGCAACGAGGCGCAGCGGGCGGCCCTGCGCGAGTTCGTTGCTGCCGGGGGGCGGCTGTGCCTGTTCGGCCATGCCGCCGCCCTGGCGGCGTCGCTCGGGTTCGAGGCCGAGGCGCCCGAGGCGAGCGGCTTCCGCTGGGGCTTCGACAACCGCGCGCTCGAAGGCTCGGCCCGGCTCGGCCTGCGGCTGGTCTCGGGGCGCGCGCCGGACCTGTTCGAAGGGCTGCCCGCAGACGGCGGCGAGAACGTCTTCTACCTGGCTGGCGGCGCACCGTGCGAGGCCGCGTTGTGCGGCTGGTCGATCGGGCTGCCGCAGCAGGGGGAAGTGCTGGCCCGCCTGCAGCGGCTGCAGGATGGGGCCGCGACGACGATGTCGATGCCGGTGCTGGTGCGCTGGCGGCCCGGCAACGGCGAGGTGTTGGCCTGCGGGCTGCTGCCCGCCGTCGATCACGACGACGCGTTGGTGCGCGACACCGCGCGCGGCTTCGTGCAGCGTTGCCTCGGCGATGGGCGCCAACTGACGATCTTCGTCTGCCCGGACCGCGCGCCGCCGCCGGCGGTGGTCGCCGCCTGGCCGCGCAGCGCCTCGATGCTGGCGCACACCGGCTGGCGTGCGGCGCTCGACGTCGACGCCGGCGGCGTGCTGCGTTCGCCCGAGGAGATGCTGCAGCAGGTGGTCACGCCGAGCTGGCAGAGTGGCGCCGACGTGCTCGAGCTCGAGCTCACCACTGCCGACGGCTGCCTGCCGCTGCCGTGGCCGCAGGACGACCCGATCGCGCCGCCGGGCAGTTGGCGCGGCGGCGCCCGGCCGCCGTGGTCGCGCCGCGCCTTCGCCAGCTTCGCCGCCGAGCTGCACGGTCGCAGCATGCTTGCCCTCGGCTGCCTCGACCCGCTGCCGGTCGGGGAACGGCCGACCGAGCGGCTGGTGGCGCTGCGCTTCGTGGCGCGCGAGTTGGCGGGCCTGCGACGGCTCGACGGCGGCGCCTTCGACGGCTTCGGCGTCGGCCAGTGGTGGCCCGACCGCGACGGCTTCGGCGTCTCGATGCTGCAGGACTTCCAGCCGGCGGCCGTGCTCTACCGCACCGGCGAACGGGTGCCGGTGCTGGCCGGTGGCCTGCGCGCGCTCG
>JAEUHT010000076.1 GCA_016793265.1 Planctomycetota bacterium | reverse complement strand
ACATCCGGGGAGCAAGCGGCGATCGTGGCTGCCGTGCGCGCCGGGTCGTAACGGCGATCAAGGCCGCCGACGCACTTGTGGATGTTCCAACTGAGGATGCGCAGGGTCAGTGGCAACAGCCGCCTCCGGGAGACTCACGATGCCGCGCCCGCTCAGGGTGCCGGCCGCCGGCAAGATGGCGGCTCGTCGCACGATCTGCAACGAGCGTGGAGCAAAGCGGGGGCCGCCAGCCCGCGTCGGCGCAGCCGCATCGTCAGCGGGCCGAGCGGGCGAGGGCCTTCGCCTCTCCGCGTCCCGGGGCTACCAGGTGTGGAACCGAAAGCCCCCAGAACTACGCCGACTGCCCCATGCGGAATTATCCGATCGAGGTGGTACGAGAATACTCCCTTGGTCCCTCCTGGAAGGCCAAGGCATGCGGCTCGCCTCTTCACGCGTTGTGCTCCGGGTTGGCGGCGCCGAGACGAAACTATCGAACCAGGGTGACATTCGGCTCACGTGAGGCTCCGATCGGTTGTCTCTGCGACGGAATGCCCGCCGCGTCCACGCCATTCGGCGCAGGACGCGGCGACGAACGCGATGGCTGATCGGCTGTGTACGCATTGTGGCCTCGTTGTGCCGCACGAAAGGCGTAGCTCGCCGTATTGCTGCGCTGGTTGCGAGGCTGTGAACGCCCTGTTGCAGGCAGAGGGGCTGACGCGGTTCTACGATCTGGGTGGCCGCGCTTCCGGGGCCGTTGGTGCAGTGCCCAAGGCGCCCCCGATCGAATGGCTGCCCGAACTCGAGGCGCGGCACTCGGCCGGATCCGTGACGCGGCTCGTGCTCGATGTGCAGGGTCTGCGTTGCGCCGCCTGCGTCTGGCTGCTGCAGACGCTGTGGAAGCGCATCCCTGGCGGCCGCGACCTGCGGATCGCGCCCTCGCTCGGTCAGGCGACCCTGACCTACGATCTCGGCAGTGGTGCGGCGGAGGCGTTTGTGCAGCGCGCTGGTCGGCTCGGCTACCCGATGGCGCCGCCGAGCCGCACGTTGTCGCGCGACTCGTCCCTGCTGGTGCGCCTCGGCATCGCCTCGGCGATCGCGATGAACGCGATGATCCTGGCGGTCAGCCTCTACTTCGGGCTCGACACGGCCGTCGCCGACGCCGGCTTGCGGGCGCTGTTCGGCTGGGTGCTGCTCGGTCTCGGCACCGCCAGCGTGGTCCTCGGCGGGCCGGTGTTCTTCAAGGCTGCGCTCGCTGGCCTGCGCGTCGGCGTCGTGCACATGGACCTGCCGATCTCCCTTGGCATCCTGATGGCCTGGGCGGGCTCGGTCTACGGGCAACTCACGGGCGGTGCCACCTACTTCGATACCGTCGCCATCTTTGTCGCCTTCATGCTCGGCGGGCGTTTCCTGCAGCAGCGCACCCTGGCGCAGAGTCGCGACCTCGTGCTGGCTGACGACGGCGCCGAACACCTGCGGGCGCGGCGAATCGCGGGCGATCGGGTCGAACTGGTGCCGGTGCACGCGCTGCAGCCTGGGGACCAGTTGCTCCTGGCGCCCGGGGACCTGGTGCCGGTGCGCGCCCGGCCCAGCGAGGTGGAGGCGTCGTTCTCGCTCGACTGGATCAACGGCGAGAGCGAGCCGCGGTCGTTCGCCGTCGGCGAAGAAGTGCCCGCTGGGGCTTTCCAGGCTGGGCGCCGTGCCGTGCGCGCCGAGGTCGTCGCCGACTACGCCGGGTCCGGGCTCTCCCACTTGCTCACCCAGGACCCAATCGACCGCGAGAACACCCACGGTCGGGTGCGGTTCTGGTCCCTGCTGGGCAGCAACTACGCGCTCGGCGTGCTGCTGGCAGCTGCGCTCGGGGCGCTCGGCTGGGCGTTCTTCGATGCCAGTCGTTCGCTGCCGGTGGCGGTGTCGATCCTGGTGATCACCTGCCCGTGTGCGATGGGCATCGCGACGCCGCTGGCCTTCCACCTGGCGCTCGCCATGTTGCGCCGGCGCGGCGTCTTCGTGCGCACGCGCAGCCTGCTCGACAAGGTGCTGCACGTGCGCAAGGTCGTGTTCGACAAGACCGGCACGGTCACCTTCGGCGGGCTGCGGGCCACGGCGAACGGCAAGGTGCCGGCTGCGGCGCTGCCGGTGCTGGCGACGATGGCCGCGTCGAGCAACCACCCGGTCAGCCAAGCCGTGCTGCAGAGCCTCGGCGAACGGCCCTTCGACGCCACCCTGGCGGTGGTCGAGGTGCCGGGCAAGGGGCTGGAGTGTGTGGTCGCGGGGCACTCCTGGCGCCTCGGCAGCCGCAGTTTCTGCGGCCTCGGCGTCGCCGCTGCGCGTGAGGGCAGCGAGCCCGCGGGCCGCGAATGTGTGTTCGCTCGCGACGGCGAGGCCGTGGCCACGTTCACGCTCGAAGAGGACTTCCGCGCCGGGATCGCCGACGAGGTCGCGGCGCTGCAGGCGCGTGGGCTCGAGGTGCACCTGCTGTCTGGCGATCGCCCCGACCGTGTCCGTGAGGCGGCAACACGCCTGGGCATCGACCCGGCGCAGGCACACGGTGGCATGTCACCGGCGGACAAGGCCGCTGCGATCGGCGCGATCGACCGGCACGACGCGATGATGATCGGCGACGGCATCAACGACGCACCGGCGTTCCAGGCCGCGTTCTGCGCCGGCACTCCAGCGATGGACCGCCCGGTGCTTCCGGCGCGCTCCGACTTCTGCTTCCGCGGCGCCCAGGCCGGTGCCGTGCGGTCGCTGTTCGACGTGGCCGGACTGCACGCCGCGGTCGTGCGCACCAATCTGACCCTGGCGCTGGCCTACAACAGCACGACGCTCGTACTGTGCTTCGCCGCCGCCATGACGCCGGTGTTGTGCGCGGTGTTGATGCCGCTGAGTTCGATCGCCTTGGTGCTGCACACCAGCGTGCGGTTCGCCCGGGCCCGGAGGGTTGCTTGAACATCGTCCCGGTCCTGCTTCTCTGCAGCCTGGCGCTCGTCGTCGGCTCCATCGTGCTCTTCGTGTGGTCGGCCCGTCAGGGCGACTGCGTCGAGAGCGATCGCCTTTGTCTTCTGCCTCTCGACGACGACGTCGAAGAACGTCCGGCGAGCCATCCAGCTTCCGAATCCTCTCCCGCTCCTTCTCCCTCTCAAAGTCACAGGTAAGACGTCATGCATTCAGCCACCGTCACCGAGACCTGCCGCGTGTCGTACAACGACAAGGTCGTGCGAGGTTTCGTCTGGGCCAGTGTCGCCTGGGGCGCGATCGGGCTCTTGGTCGGTCTCGTGATCGCCCTGCAGCTCAGCTTCCCGGCGCTCAACTTCGACCTGCCGTTCCTGACCTTCAGCCGCCTGCGCCCGCTGCACACCAACGCGGTCATCTTCGCGTTGGTCGGCAACATGATGTTCGCGGGCATCTACTACAGCACGCAACGCCTGCTGAAGGTGCGCATGGCGTCCGACCTGCTCGGCAACGTGCACCTGTGGGGATGGCAGCTCATCATCCTGAGCGCCGCATTGACGCTGCCGTTCGGCATCACGCAGTCCAAGGAATACGCCGAGCTCGAATGGCCGATCGACATCGCCGTCGCGCTGGTGTGGGTCGCGTTCGCGATCAACTTCTTCTGGACGCTGGCGATCCGCAACGAGCGCAATCTCTACGTCTCGATCTGGTTCTACATCTCCACGATCCTGACGATCGCGGTGCTCTACATCGTCAACAACCTGTCGCTGCCGGTGACGGGCTGGAAGAGCTACGGCGTGTTCTCCGGTGCGCAGGACGCGCTGACACAGTGGTGGTATGGCCACAACGCCGTCGCCTTCTTCCTGACGACGCCGATCCTCGGCATCATGTACTACTTCCTGCCGAAGGCGGCAGAACGGCCGGTGTTCAGCTACCGGCTGTCGATCGTGCACTTCTGGGCCCTGGTGTTCATCTACATCTGGGCCGGTCCGCACCACTTGCTCAACACGGCGTTGCCTGACTGGGCGCAGTCGCTCGGCATGCTGTTCAGCTTGATGCTGTGGGCGCCGTCCTGGGGCGGCATGCTCAACGGTCTGCTGACGCTGCGCGGCGCCTGGCACAAGGTGCGCCAGGATCCGGTGCTCAAGTTCTTCGTCGCCGGCGTGACGTTCTACGGCATGTCGACCTTCGAGGGACCGCTGCTCTCGATCAAGGCGGTGTCCGCGCTCGGTCACTACACCGACTGGATCATCGGCCACGTGCACAGCGGTGCGCTCGGATGGAACGGCTTCATGGCCGCGGGCATGTTCTACTGGCTCGTGCCCAGGCTGTTCGGCACCAAGCTGCACAGCACCAAGCTCGCCGACTACCACTTCTGGATCGGCATCTTCGGCATCCTGCTCTACGTCGCGTCGATGTGGGTCTCGGGCGTCAGCCAGGGCCTCATGTGGCGGGCGACCACGGCGGACGGCGCGCTCCAGTACACCGATTGGAGCGGCATCCTCAACAGCCAGCAGATCATGTACATGACCCGCAGCGTCGGCGGCGGCATGTTCGTCGTCGGTTGGTTGATGATGATTTACAACCTGGTCGTCACGGCCATGTCGGGTCGCGCCGTGCAGGTCGACGTCGAAGTCGCGGTCACGCGGCCGGCGCCGGCGGCGGACGAGCCGACCAGCACCAGCCTGATCTTCAGCAAGCCGGTGGTCATCTGCACGCTCGGCATGATCGCCGCGACGATGTTCGCGATGCCCAGCATCGGCCTCGCCGTGCTCGGCTTCGTGCTGCTGCTCGGCATCCTCGTCTTCGCGGCGGGCATGCTGTCGAAGTCGGTCGGGACCGGCCGTCACACGTGGCACGACCTCGTCGAGTCGCGTCCGCTGGTCTTCTCGGTGCTGACCCTGATCGCGGTGGTCGTCGGCGGCGTCTATGAGCTGCTGCCCGGCCTGATCACGGATCGGGTGGTGCCGATGACGGCCACCGGCGAGATGTGCGTCAAGCCCTACTCGGCGCTCGAGCTGACGGGCCGCGACATCTACGTGCGCGAAGGTTGCTACGTGTGCCACTCGCAGATGATCCGTCCGTTCGGGGACGAGCAGCTGCGGTATGGCGCGCCGAGCCGCCTCGAGGAGTCGATGTGGGACCACCCCTTCCAGTGGGGCAGCAAGCGCACCGGTCCGGACCTCGCCCGCGTCGGTCTCAAGTACAACGAAGCGTGGCACTGGGACCACATGGAGAACCCGCGCAACGTCGTCGCGCAGTCGATCATGCCGGGATACCCGTGGCTCTACGACAACAAGGCCGACCGCGCCGTCGTGATCGACAAGATGAAAGTGCTGAAGAAGCTCGGCACGGTCTACACCGAAGACGAGATCGCCGAAGCCGATGACGACTACCAGGCGCACGCCGCGCAGATCGTCGGCAACCTCGCCGCGGCCGGCAAGGAGAACGTTGATCCCGACAGCGAGATCGTCGCCCTGATCGCCTACTTGATGCGACTGGGCCGCAACCAGGAGCCGTCGCAGGCAGCCCAGACGGAGGGCAAGTGAAATGCCCGCCCTCCTGACCGAGGGGGCCGCCTTGCGGTTCCTGCCCATGCTCGCCATGGGCATCTTCGCCGCGATCTTCCTGACCGTGCTTCTGCGCGTCCTCCAGCGCGCGCGCAAGCCCGAATACGACCACATGGCTTCCCTGCCGCTGGAACACGACAGCCAATCGGAGTGACCCCATGAGCACCGAAGCAACCCGCTCGCACGTCTACGACGGCATCCAGGAGTTCGACAATCGCTTGCCGAACTGGTGGCTTTGGACCTTCTACGGCGCCTGCATCTTCTCCATCTTCTACTGGGTGCACTACCACACGATCGGCACCGGCGACCTGCCGGGCGCCGCGTTCGTGAAGGAGCAGGCCGAGGCGCAGGCGCGTCTCGAGAAGCAGATGGCCGAGAACCCCATCACCAACGAGTCGCTGCTCAAGATGGCCGGAGAAGCGACGGCCGTTGCCAAGGGCGACGCGATCTTCCACAACGCCGCCGACCCGCTGCGCTGCGCGTTCTGCCACAAGGACGATGCCAGCGGCCTCGTCGGCCCCAACCTGACGGACGACATGTGGGTCTACGGCGGCAAGCCGATAGACATCTACACGACGATCATGGAAGGGCGTCCAGGCGGCATGCCCGCGCACAAGAGCCGCGGTCTCCCCTTCGTGCTCAATGTCACGGCCTACGTGCTGTCGATAAAGAACACGAACAAGCCTGGCAAGGCACCTGAGGCAAACGCCAAGAAGGAGCAATAAGCAGCTCCGCCCAGGCGTTCGGCAAGACATGAGCGAATCCGACGCCAACAAGTCCGGCGCTGCCCCGCAGAGGGGCGCCGGCACCCAGCCGGGGGGAGCCGCAGTGCACAAGTTGGTGGTCACCAAGGGCAAGGCGGTGGTGCGCCGACCGGACATCGATACCCTGTTCAGCATCAACCCGGACGGTTCGCGCAATGTGATCCACCCGGCCGACGTGAAGGGGCGGTTTCAGCGGCTCAAGCACGTGATGTGGTTCGTGCTGATCGGGATCTACCTGATCGTGCCCTGGCTGCGCATCGGCGAGCACCCTGTGCTGTTGCTCGACCTGCCGATGCGCCACTTCTATGTGTTCGGCTACACGTTCAATGCTCAGGACTTCTGGTACGCGTTCTTCATTATCACGGGCGTCGGCTTTGCCCTGTTCGTGGTGGCCGCGCTGTTTGGCCGCATGTGGTGTGGCTACGCCTGTCCGCAGACCGTCTTCCTCGAGGGCGTCTTCCGTCGCATCGAGCGCCTGATCGAAGGGCCGCCAGGGGCGCGCGCAAAGCTCGACAAGGCGCCGATGAGCAAGGCAAAGTTCCTCTGCCGCGGCCTGAAGATCCTCGTCTTCCTGCTGCTCGCTGCGGTGATCTCGCACAGCTTCCTCGGCTACTTCATGCGCACCGAGGTGCTGCTGGAAGCGGTGACGTCGTCGCCCGGCAAGCACCCGACCGCCTTCATCTTCATCGTCATCGCCACCGGGGCGTTGTTCTTCAACTTCACCTGGTTCCGCGAACAACTCTGCATCGTCATCTGCCCCTACGGCCGCCTGCAGGGGGCGCTGTACGACGCCGATACGGTCTTGGTCGGCTACGACCAGAAGCGCGGCGAGCCGCGTGGTCCATCTGGCAAGGCGGACGCTGGCGACTGCGTCGACTGCTACCGCTGCGTAGCCGTATGCCCGACCGGCATCGACATCCGCAACGGCACCCAGCTCGAATGCGTCGGCTGCGCCAACTGCATCGACGCCTGCGACGACGTGATGAGCAAGCTGGGCAGGCCGAAGGGCCTGGTGCGCTACGACAGCCAGCGCGCGTTGGAGACCGGCGAACGCCGCTTCTTCCGTGGTCGTGTCGTGCTCTACGCGATCCTGCTGTTGCTCGGCATCGGCGTGATGACCTTCGCGATCACCAAGCGTCGGCCGTTCGAGGCCAGCCTCGTGCGGGCTCCGGGCCGCTCCTACACGCTCGAAGACGGCCGCGTGCACAACGTGTTCGACCTGCAGCTCATCAACAAGCGGCCGGACCGACGCAAGTTCACTGTCGTCGTGCAGCAGCCGACGGCGACCGGCGCAGAGACCATCGTGGCGGGAACGGAACTCGAACTCGATTCGCTCGAGGATCGGCGCATCCCCGTGCACGTCTTCGTGCCGCGCAGCGAGTTCAAGGCCGGGTTGCGCTGCGAGCTGCTCGTGCGCTGCGACGAGCCGGGCGGCGAGCTGACGCGCATCGCCACCGGGTCATTGCTCGGACCGAGCCCGGGTCGCTGACCGTGCCGGTTGCCGGGCACCAGCGGGTGTCACTCGGCCGGCGCCACCGGCAGCCAGAAGCGGAACGTGGCGCCGTGGCCGAGCTGGCTCGTGTAGTCGATCCAGCCGCCATAGCCCTCGAGGATGCTCTTGCTGATCGAGAGGCCGAGGCCGGTGCCGCCGCGCGCGCGCTTGCTGGTCACGAACGGCTCGAAGATGCGTTGGCTCAGGTGCTCCGGCACGCCGGGACCGTTGTCCTCGACGCTGACCGTCACGCCACCGTCCGCCTCCCGCGCGCCGAGTACGACCCGCCGGGACTGGGTGTCCGCGTGCACCATCGCGTCCTTGGCGTTGATCATCAGGTTCAACAACACCTGCTGGATCTGCTGCGGACGCGCCAGCACGGTCGCCAGGGTGTCCGGCACGTCCACGACCAGGGTGATGCCGTGCCGCTTCCAGTTCTCGCCGATCAGGCGCAGCGTGCGCTGCACGACCTCGGGGATCGAGGTCGCCTGCGGCCGGTCGCGGTCGTCGCGGGCGAACTGCAGCAGGTCGCGCACGATGTCGGCGATGCGGTGGCCTTCCTCGACGATGACCTTGCAGTTGGTCTCCCGATCATCGCCGTCCTGGACCAACTGCGCGCAGTTGATCATGGTGTTGATCGGGTTGTTGATCTCGTGCGCGACGCCGGCGGCGAGCTCGCCGACGGCGACCAGGCGCTCGGTCTGACCGAGCTTCGCCTGCATCTCCTTGCGTTCGCTGATGTCGCGGATGACGGCGGTGAAGAAGCGACGGCCGTCGACCATGCCTTCGCCGACCGAGAGGTCGATCGGGAACTCGCTGCCGTCGCTGCGCTTGCCGATGACCTCGCGGCCGATGCCGATGATGCGGCGTTGCCCGGTGGCCGCGTACCGCTGCAGGTAGCTGTCGTGCTGTGAGGAGAACGGCTCGGGCATCAGGATGTTGACGGGGCGGCCGACGAGACCGCCGGTGCCGGTGTGGCCGAACATGCGTTCGGCGGCGCCGTTGCAGGTCTCGATGATGCCGTTGGCGTTGATCGTGACGATGCCCTCGGTCGCGGTGTCGACGATGGCTTGCCAGTGGGCCGAGTGGCGCGCTGCCGTGGCGATGGCCTCGTTGCGGTCACGTTCGGAGGCCCACGTCGCCTTGGCCACCGCTCGTTCACCGCGACGTCGCGCGAGCGGCAGCACCACCGCCACCGCCACGAACGCCGCGCTCGCCGCCAACATCAGCTTGCCGATCGTGTCGTCGGCGCCGATCGCGAGCGACGTCCCGAGGGCCGCGATCGCGATCGTGGCGACGACAACATCCTTGGAGGATCTCCCTGCTGATGGGGGCGCGGGTCCGGCGACCGCCGTCGGATTCGGCATGGGCGTGGTGTAATGGGTCGACCGCACATCGTCTACGGCGAATGCGCATTGTCGCTACGTCCTTGAGCCCGGCCGTCGTGAATCTGGACCGAGCCAGAATGCTCCGGCGACGTTGGTCCCGCAGGCGGGGCCCCGCTGATTCCTCCTGGCCTCCCTTCCGCGGACACCTGATGGCACGCATTGTCCTGATCGACGACGAAGCGCGACTGCTGCACACGCTGGCGCGCTTCCTCGAGCAACAAGGACACGAGGTCCTGCAGGGGTCGAGCTTCCAGGCGGTGCAGGAGCAACTGCGCCCCGGCCGCTTCGAAGTCTTGATCACCGACATCGTCATGCCCGAGTTCGACGGCATGAAGGTGCTCAACGAGGTCGTCCGGCAGCGGCAGTGCCAGGAGCCCGTGATCCTGATCACCGGCGAGCCGAATCTGCAGACCGCGTCCGAGGCCGTGCGGCTCGGTGCCTTCGACTACATCAGCAAGCCGGTCACCAAGGACAAGCTGCTGGAGGCCGTCTCGCGTGGCCTGCGCCACGTGCAGTTGCTGCGGGAGCGCGACCGGGCCCGCGAACGGGAGCTGCAGCTGCTCAAGAACCTCGCCGCTCTCGGTGAGTCGGCCTCCGTGCTCAGCCACGAGATCCGCACCCCGATCACCAGCCTGCAGCACGCTCTGCGTGCGGTCGGGGAGAAGCTCGGCGTCGAGCACAAGATCCTGATCGAGGAGTTCGTCAGCAACCTGCAGCGCATCGAGCGTATGCTCAGCCAGACCCTGTCCTTCGCCAAGCCGCTGCAACCGCGGCCGGCGGTGGTCGATCTCGGCGAACTCGTCGACGGCGTGCTGCGGGAGCTGGCGCGTCTGCCCAACTGGGCGGCGATGACGGTCGATTGCAAGGACCTCGCCGGGACGAAGTTGTCGGTCGACCCGCAGTTGTGTGGCGAGGTCGTCAGCAACCTGCTGCGCAACGCGGGGGAGGCCTGCGGCGGCAAGGGGCACGTCGAAGTCGCCGCCGAGGTGACGCCGATCGGGATCGTGATCGAGGTCACCGATGACGGCCCCGGCGTGCCGGCCAACCTGCGCGAGGAAATCTTCAGGCCGTTCCGCAGTTCCAAGGATTATGGGACGGGCATCGGCTTGGCCTTCTGCCGCAAGGTGATCGAGTCGCACGGCGGTTCGATTTCCTTCGTGCCAAAGCCTGGAGTTGGTGCCTGCATCCGGATCGAATTACCGCCGCGGGTGTTGGTGTCGAAAGGCGACGCCGGCAGCCGCACGGAACCGGGAGCATCGTGATGACTGACAAGACCGGCATCAACATCGTCCTGATCGACGACCAGGCCATCGTGCGAGCAGCCTTCAAGTCGCTGCTCGAACGAGTGCCGCATTTCAAAGTGGTAGGTGACGCGGGCAACGCCCGCGAGGGGATCGACCTCGTCACCAAGATGCGACCTCAGGTCGTCATCCTCGACATCACCATGGCCGGCATGTCCGGCATCGACGCCGTGGCGCCGATCAAGCGCGCGTCGCCGCACACCAAGGTGCTGATGGCATCGCAGCACGAAGGCATGAAGTTCGTGCAGCAGGCATTGCAGGCCGGCGCCGACGGCTACCTGTCGAAGGACAGCGAGCCGGAGGAGCTCGGCCTCGCCATCGAGTCGGTGCAGCGCGGCGATTCGTACCTGTCGCCCAAGGTGGCCAACGGCATCATGGCGCGTGCGGTGCGGGGCGAGGCGCCGGCCGCCACCGATTCGACGGCGCTCAGCGTGCTGACGCCGCGCGAACGCGAGGTGTTCCAGCTGCTCGCGCTGGGCAAGGCGAACAAGGAAGTCGCCGCCATGCTCGGGCTGTCGCTCGGCACGGTGAAGAAGCACCGTGAGAACCTGCAGCGCAAGCTCGACTGCCACTCGGCCGCCGAACTGGCGCGCTTGGCGATCCGCGAAGGCCTGCTCGACGTCTAGTCGGGTCGCGCGGCGGTCTCGTCGCGCGGTTGGCGGCCAGGCGCTCGCGTCATGCCTCACCGCCCCGGGACGGTGCGACTCACTCGCGGAAGCGAACGGTCAGCACCGGGCACTCACACAGCCGCACGATCTTCTCTGCCGTGCTGCCCATGATCGCGTGCCGGATGCCGGTGTGGCCGTGGGTTCCCATGACCACCATGTCGGCTTGCATCGCGTGCACGGCGGCCAGGATCTGCTCTGACGATTCGCCGTCGCGCAGTTCGATGCGGGCGTTGGCGCCCTGGCAGGCGCGCGCCTTCTCGGCCTCGAGCGCTTCGCGGGCCCGCGTGTGCAGCTCCTCGCGCAGATGCGGGAACGACGCGGCCATGCCGAAGCTGCGCAGCGGGTAATTCAGCTCGGGGATCGAGTGCAGCAACACCAGCTCGGCTCCGAACGTGCGCGCCAGCTCGGCGGCGTAGTTCACGGCGTGCGCCGCGGTCGGGGAGAAGTCGGTCGGGCAGAGAATGCGTTGCAGCTTGATCATGGGAACCCGGGGAATGCAGCCTCCATCGGAAGACACCGGGCGAGGCTCGGCAAGTACGGACTTCGTCCAAACGGCGCCGGCACGTGGTGTCGTTCCCGGCTAGCTTGATGGCCCATGGATCTCGAACCCGCAGGCATCGTGCCCCCGGACCACGGCGTCGAAGTCGGCAGCCAGGTCGTGCAGAAGATCGAGGCCTTGCTGGACGAGGAGCGCTTCGAGGAGGCGATGGAGCAGGTTCAGGATGCTCTCGATCGTGGAGAAGGCAATACGATCGATCTCCTGTTCTTGCTCGGCGATGCCTGCCTGGGGCTGGGCCGGCCGAAGGAGGCCGAACGCCACTTTCGTGCCGTTCTGGAGAAGGACCCGGATTGCCCGTCATCACGCTGCTGGCTGGCGATGAGCCTGTTTCTGCAGTGGCGATTCGACGAGGCCGAGGTGGCGGTGCGCGCGGCGCTGGAGCTGCCCGACGCAGTGCCCGACGCCGACGTGATCTATGGGGCCTTGCTCGAGCGCAAAGGGCACAACGAGACGGCGGAGGCGCACTTCCTGCGGGCGGCGGCGGCGGCCCCGGACAAGTACCCGGCGCCGGTTCGCATGAGCCGGGCCGAGTTCGATCGCGAGGTGCGCATGGCGGCGCGCAAGCTGCCGAAGCAGTTCCGCCAGTGCTTCGATCGGGTGCCCGTGGTGGTGCAGCCGTTTCCCGACGCTTCGCTCGCCGACGGCCCGGATCGCGACGAGGTGGGCCCGGACATCCTCGGTCTTTTCGATGGCGTGCCGCTGCCGGAGACCAGTGCGTTCGAGGGGCCGCAGCTGCGGCCGAACACAATCTACCTGTTCCAGCGCAACCTCGAACGGGCGGCGCGCGATCGTGACGACCTCGTCGAGCAGATCCGCATCACGCTGTGGCACGAACTCGGCCACTACCTCGGCTACGAGGAAGAGGACATGGACGACCTCGGCCTGGCCTGAGCCCGGGTGGCCAGAACTAGGGTCTGGCGTCGGCCTTGACGGCCTCGCCGATGTAGGTCATCAGCTCGCGCAGCCGGTCGTAGTCGACGTGACGCAGGCGGAACCAGGTGTTGACGAGCCAACCCTTGTCGAGCCCCTTGGTCGGCGTGCCGGCGGTCGGC
>JAEUHT010000011.1 GCA_016793265.1 Planctomycetota bacterium | reverse complement strand
TCTCGAGCCGCGCGATCACGCCCTTCTGGATGCGCTCGTCGCAGAACTTCAGGTCGTCCATGCGCTCCTGCAGCACGTAGCGGAAGATGTGCTTCAGGAAGCGCTCGGCGAGGTCGGCGTCAGCGGCGAGATCGGCGAAGGCGATCTCCGGCTCGATCATCCAGAACTCGGCGAGGTGGCGCGTCGTATTGCTGTTCTCGGCGCGGAACGTCGGCCCGAACGTGTAGACCTTCGACAACGCGAGGCAGTAGGCCTCGACGTTGAGCTGGCCCGACACGGTCAAGAACGCCTCGCGGCCGAAGAAGTCCTGCTTCCAGTCGACCTTGCCGGTCGGCTCCTTCGGCGGGTTCAGCGCGTCGAGCGTGCTGACGCGGAACATCTGACCGGCACCTTCGGCGTCGCTGGCGGTGATGATCGGCGTGTTGACCCAGAAGAACCCCTCGCGGGTGAAGAAGTCGTGCACCGCGAACGCGGCGGCGTGGCGGATGCGGGCGACGGCGCCGAAGGTGTTGGTGCGCGGCCGCAGGTGCGCCTGTTCGCGCAGGAACTCCAGCGTGTGCTCCTTCGGCTGGATCGGGTAGGTCTCGGGGTCGTCGACGAGCCCCACCACCTCGATCGCCTCGGCCTGCACCTCGAACGCCTGGCCCTTGCCCTGGCTCTTCACCAGCGTGCCGCGGGCGACGAGCGAAGCGCCCGCCGACAGCTTCAGCACGCCGTCCTGGTAGTTCGGCAGCGTATTCGGCGCCACCACCTGCAAGGTGCCCTGGCAGCTGCCGTCGGTCACCTGCACGAACGAGATGCCGGCCTTGCTGTCGCGGCGCGTGCGCACCCAACCGCGGATCTCGACCTTGCTGTCGACAGCGACCTGTCCGGCCAGCACCTGCTTCACACTCGGCGTATGCATGCGCCGTCGATGGTTCCGGCGGAGCCGATGCGGGTCAAGCGCGCGGCGCACGAACGCGCGACAACGGGGCCAGCGACGCGGCGCGGCGGCCTCAGACGTCCAGCGGTTCGGCGCGGTCGCTCTGGTGCACCAGGCGCGACAGGCGCAGGCGGTTGCCGACCAGGCCGTCCTGTTCGAAGCCCTGCGCCTGGAAGAAGCCGAGCGCCGGCGCGTTCATCAGATCGACGTTGACCACGAGCTGGCGCAGGCCGAGCCGGCGGGCCTGGTGCAGCGCCGCCTGGAACATGGCCGAACCACAACCGCGGCGGCGGCAGCCGGGGGCGACCACGAGGGTCACCTCGGCGACGAGGTCCGGGCCACAATCGAGCCGCACCAGCCCAACCCGCAGGTCGGCGACGACCCCGACCAGCGCGACGATGCGGGCGTCGGCCAGCAGCCGCTGCGGCCATTCGTGCCGCAGGTTGCCGGCGGGCAGCGAGAGACCCGGGCCATTCAGCCAGGGCTCCACGGCGACCGCGTCGGCCAGGCCGAACGGGCGCAACTGCACGGCGGCGAGGTCGAGCATGCGTCGCTGCACTCTAGTGTCCTGGTGCGGAGTTTTCGTGAGGCGATCCGCCGAGAAGCGCGCGCCGCCGACGAAGCAGCGACATGGGCCGTCGAGACGGATCCATTCGGCAGCTGATCCGCCGGGCGGATCCGGAGGGAGAGGGACGAAGCAGGCGCCAAGGCGCCTCCGGCAGGCCGATGCTGGCGAGCGTGGCCCCCCGGCGCAGCAAACTAGCTTGGTGAAGGCCCAGGTAACCAGCTGGCGGCGCCAACGTTGGCTTGACCGGTCCCCCGCCCCGGCTACCATTCCGCGGCTCGCCACGGCCCCGGCCGCGACGAACCCCGACCCCGGCAGCCCGGACAGTCGGCAGACAACCCCAGGCGGCTCGTCGCCAGCTGGAAGCCCCGGACTCCTCGCACCACGAGGGGTCAGGGGGTGGGGATTCTGCCGCCTGCCGGGATCGTCGTTTCTCTCAACCGTCTCCTTTCCCCCTACCAACCACTTCGAGCACGACCGAGCGCGCCGCTGCGCCCCGTGTCGCGCGCCGACGTCCTGCCCACCAAGCCGCGCCAACCAGCGCACCACGAACCCATAGCTGCTTCCGGCAGCCCCCGCCTTCGACCCGGCCATGGCCAACTACTCAGACATCCTTCGCTACATCGACTCCATCGCCCGCGACAAGGAGATCGACAAGGAAGCCTTGATCGTCGGCATCGAGCAGGCGATGGCGCAGGCCCTGGCGAAGAAGTACGGCGTCGACGATGTCGAGATCGGCATCGACCGCGAGACCGGCGAGCTGGTCTGCAACTACGACGTGTCGATGGAGGAGCAGGGGCGCATCTTCGCGATGTCGGTCAAGCAGGCGATCATCTCGCGCGTTCGCGAAGCCGAGCGCGACGTGATCTTCGCCGAGTACGAGTCCAAGATCGGCGAGATCGTCAGCGGCACCATCCAGCGCTTCGAAGGTGACACCGTGATCGTCAACCTCGGCCGCACCACGGAGGGCATCCTGCCGCGCGCCGAGAAGGTGCGCAGCGAGACCTACAACATCGGCGAACGCATCCGCGCGCTGGTCTACGAGGTCAAGCGCGTCGGTCCGCGCGTCAAGGTCATCCTGAGCCGCAGCAACCGCGATCTCGTGCGCGCCCTGTTCGAGCTCGAGGTGCCCGAGATCGCCGACGGCACCATCTCCATCCGCCGCATCGAGCGTGAGCCAGGTTACCGCACCAAGCTGGCGGTCGACTCCGCCGACGAGAAGGTCGACTGCGTCGGCGCCTGCGTCGGCGTGCGCGGCAACCGCATCAAGTCGATCATCGACGAACTCAACGGCGAACGCATCGACATCATCCGCTGGAACAACGAGCCGATGACGTTGATCGCCAATGCGCTGAAGCCGGCCGAGGTCGGCGACATCACGCTCGACCCCGCCGCGCGCAAGGCGCTGGTCATCGTCGCCGAGGACCAGCAATCCCTCGCCATCGGCCGCAAGGGCCAGAACGTGCGCCTCGCCAGCAAGCTGACCGGCTGGGACATCGACATCATGACGCGCGCCGAGCTCGAACGTTCGGTCGCCGACGACAACCAGGCCGAGCGCACCGCGGCCGAGAACCTCGACGCCGGCGCCGATGACGAGACGGCCGAGGGTGACGCGAGCGATAGCGACGCCGGCGGCGATCATGTCGCGGGCCGTGCCGCGCCGGCACCCGGCGACAGCGAAACCAACGGCACCCCGGACACGGGCGCCGCCAACGGCTGAACCTTCCCCTACCCGACGCCAGGACGCCCCGGCAACCCCGACAGCACCAAGAATCACAAACGGACCGCTCGCCCACGAGCGGTGCGGTCCGACGAGGAGCGACGCGATTGAAAAAGGTAAGAGTCTTCGAGCTGGCGAAAGAGTACGGGATGCGGGGTCCCGACCTGGCGAAGCTGCTGCGTGAGCAGCTCGGCTTCGACAACATCAAGACGCACATGACCGTGCTCGACGACGCCGACCTGATGATGGTCGAGGCGCGTCTGTCCGCATACGGCCTGCGCCGCCAACCGGCCGAGGCAGACGCTGCCGCCGGTGGTCTGCCGAAGAAGAAGAAGCTGCTCAGCGCGGCCGCGGAAGAGGCCGAGCTGGAGCCCGAAGCTCCGCCGGCCGCCGCCGATCCCGAGCACAAGACGCTGCGCAAGAAGAGCCTGCCGAAGCCGGCGGCGCGCCGCACCACCAAACACGACGGCGAGAGCGCGCCGGCCGAGCCGGTGGAGACCCCGGCCGCCGAACCCCACGCCGAACCCCATGCCGGCGCCCACGCCGAGGGCCATGCTGACCCCGGCCACGGTGCGACTCCCGGCGCCCCCGAGGGGTCGACCCCGGCCGAGCCGCCAGCCGCCGCCGAGCCGGCCGCCGCCGAGCCGAAGATCCCGGCAGCAGCCCGAGCGATTGCGCCGGAAGTCCCCGACCTCGGGTCCCGCAACGAAGCTGTGCCCGCTGCGGAGGCGCCGCCGGCGTCGCCGCCGGCGAGTCCGGGGAAGGGTGCCGAGAGTGTGGCCGCGGCTGCGGAGCCGATGCCCGTCGAACCCGCCGCGGCCACGAGCAGCACGGTCAGCGCGGAGACCACCACCAGCCCGGCAGCGCCGACGGCGACTCCGGCCGCGGCCGAAACGTCGCCCGCGACACCGCCGGCAGGCAAGGCCCCGGCGATGGCGCCTACCCCGGCCAGCCCGGCAGCGACGCCGCCGGCAGAACCCGACCAGGTGCGCAAGCTGCTGGTGCCGCAGAAGCGCGCGACCGTCGTCGGCCGCATCGAACTGCCGCAGGAGACCATCCGCGACGCCACGCGCCGTTCCGCGCCGGCCGCCCCTCGCGACCTGCGCCGCGCCGCGCTGCAGAAGATGCAGCAGCGCGGAGTAGGACCCCGCACGTCCAGCTCCCCTGGCGTGCGCCGCGGCCCCGGCGGCCCGCAGATGCGCGGCGGCCGCGACGCCGCCCGCGGCCCGCTGGGCCAACGCAAGACGCGCACCGGTCCGGCACTCGACCCGACCAAGGAAGTCGAAGTCCAGGAGCCGGTGTCGATGAAGGCCCTCTCCGAGGCCCTCGGCGTCAAGGTCAACGAGCTGCTGGCGACGTTCATGTTCAAGCTGAAGATCGCCGGCAAGAACATCAACTCGATGCTGACCAACGAGGAGGTCGAACTGGTCGGCCTCGAACTCGAACGCAACATCAGGGTCGTCGAGCACAAGGCGGCGATGGACGAACTGCTGGAGCAGCTCGTCGAGGAGTCGGCAGGCGAAGAGCAGATGCTGCGCGCGCCCGTCGTGACCTTCATGGGCCACGTCGACCACGGCAAGACCTCGCTGATGGACGCGCTGCGCAAGAGCGACGTCGCCAAGCACGAGGCCGGTGGCATCACCCAGCACATCGGCGCCTACAAGGTCAGCAACTCCGCCGGCCAGGCGGTCGTCATCCTCGACACGCCCGGCCACGCCGCGTTCACCGCGATGCGGGCGCGCGGCGCCCAGATCACCGACATCGTCGTGCTGGTCGTCGCGGCCGACGACGGCGTCATGCCGCAGACCGAGGAGGCGATCAACCACGCCAAGGCGGCGAACGTGCCGATCGTGGTGGCGATCACCAAGTGCGACCTGCCGGGCTCGAAGCCGATGCAGGTCAAGCAGCAGTTGATGATCAAGGGCCTGCAATCCGAGGACTTCGGCGGCACCACCGGCATCGTCGAGGTGTCGGCGCTGAAGGGCCAGGGGCTCGACGAGCTCATCGAACGTATCCACCTCGAGGCGGAGATCCTCGACCTGCGCGCGCGCCCCGACGCCGCCGGCAAGGGTGTCGTCGTCGAGTCGCGACAATCGCCCGAGCAGGGCGTCGTCGTCACGCTGCTCGTCACCGACGGCACGCTGAAGCTCAAGGACCAGATCGTCTGCGGCGAGAGCTTCGCCCGCGTGCGCGCGCTGCTCGACGACCACGGCGATGCGCTCGCCGAGGCCGGCCCGTCGACGCCGGTCACGCTGTTCGGCCTCGACCGGCTGCCGTCGCCCGGCGACAAGCTGTTCGTCGTCGAGGACGCCAAGAAGGCCAGGGAAGTGGTCGAAGAGCGCCAGCGCCGCGTGCGCGAACTGTCGCGCGCCGAACGTTCGGCGGTCACGCTGGAGACGCTGTCGGCGAAGCTCGCCGAGCGCAACATCCAGGAGATCAAGCTGATCCTGAAGGCCGACGCGATGGGTTCGCTGGAGCCGATCCGCAAGTGCCTCGAGGAACTGTCGACGCCTGAGGTGCGCGTCAACCTCGTGCACTCGGCGCTCGGCGGCATCAACGAGACCGACGTCTCGCTGGCAAGCGCCTCGGGCGCCGTCATCGTCGGCTTCAACACCGTCGCCGACTCGAGCGCGCGCCAGCTCGCCGAGCGCGAGGGCGTCGAGATCCGCTACTACGACATCATCTACGAGCTGCTCGATCAGGTGAAGGCGGCGATGGAAGGCCTGCTCGCCCCCGAGGAAGTGCAGTCCGTGGTCGGCCACGCCGAGGTCAAGGCGACCTTCAAGTCGAGCAAGTTCGGCGTCATCGCCGGCTGCCGCGTCACCGACGGCTTCGTCAAGCGCAGCAACACCGTGCGCCTGTCGCGCGACGGCAAGGTCGTCTGGTCGGGGCGCCTGGGCAGCCTGCGCCGCATCGACGAGGACGTGCGCGAGGTCAAGGCCGGCTTCGAGTGCGGCATGACGCTCGACGGCTACCAGGACATCAAGGTCGGCGACACGCTCGAGTTCGTGCAGGTCGAGCTGGTCAAGCGCACGCTCGGCGGCTGAGCCGGGCGCGCGGCATCGAGGGTGAACGCTCCGGAGGCACCTGCATCATGCTCTACATCGGCGTCCTGCAGTTCACCCTCTCCATCCCCTACGCCGAGACGCTCAAGGACAAGCGCAACGTCATCAAGGCGTTGAAGGACCGGCTGCGCCGCTCTTTCAACGTCTCGATCGCCGAGATCGAAGACCTCGACGACTGCACCATCGCCACGCTCGGCGCCGTGGTCGCCGGCAGCGACACGCAGAACCTCAACAGCACCATGGACCACCTGGTCAACGAACTCAACGAGTGGCGCGACGGCACGCTCGCCGACCACCAACTCGAGATCATCTCGCCGCGATGAACGAACGCCGCCTCCAGAGACTGCAGGAGCAGATCAAACAGCGCCTCGCCGAGGTGCTGCAGCGCGACCTCGCCGACCCCAAGCTCGGCCTCGTCACCATCACCCGCGTCGAGGTCGACAGCGAGTTCACCCAGTGCCGCGCCTACTGGTCGGTGCTGGCCGGGGATCCGGCCAAGGAGCAACGCGCGCGCCGCGACAGCGACTCCGTGCTGCAGAAGGCGCGCGGCCTCTGCCAGCGGGAGCTCGGCAAGGTGCTGCACACCCGCACGGTGCCGCACCTCGAGTTCGTCTTCGACGAGGGCATTCGCTCGGCGATCCGCATGAACCACCTGCTCGACGAGCTGAAGCAGGAACGCCACGCCCGCGGCGACACGGAGGACCTGCCGCCGAGCGAGCCGGTGCCGGACGAACCGCGACCGCTCGGGTAGCATTCGGGCCGCGCTGGCTCGCCAAGCCGACGCCCAGCGCGCGAGCCACATGAGATTCCCGCTGCCGCCGCTGCTGGTGCTGCTGCTGGCCCTCGCCGCCGGCCTGCCTGCCCAGAACGCAGCGCAGCAGCCGAACGCGCCGCCAGCGCCGGCGGCAGCCGACAAGCAGGCAGCGGCGATCCCGCCGAAGCTCCGGGCCCGCACGCTCGCCGACCTCACCGCCTTGCCGGGCGAACTGGCGAAGCAGCCGTACGCGTTCACCGGCACCGCGGCGCTGCGCTGCGATCTCGCCGCCGAGTCCCCCGACTACACGTTCGCGGGCGCTCGGGATGGTGAACTCGACCTGCTGCGCCTCGCCCCGTGGACGGTGCTGACGCACGGCGACCGCCAGCTGCAGCAGAAGGACGGCGGCGGCTGGACCGTGCCGCAAGGGGATGCGCCCGATTGCCCGCTGGCGCTGCACCGCCTCGCCCACCACCTGGCCACAGCCGACCTGCTGGCGGTGAGCGCAGCGACCTTCGACGACCGGCCGGCGATGCGGCTGCACCTGCGCTGGACCAGCGGCGATGCCGCCCGGCGCCTGGCCGACGAGATCGTGCTGCCTTACAGCGGCACCCAACAGATGATCGAAGGTGCCGCACGGGTGCTGCAGCGGGCGCCGGCCGAACGTTGGGTGCTCGACGCCGCGCTGTGGTACGACCCGGCCAACAAGAACCTGCTCGCCACCACCCTGCGCCTCGCCCTGTTGCAGCCGAAACCGCGCCCCGCCGACGTCGTCGAACCGACGCCGCCGACCGGCCTGCCGCTGCTGGCCCACGACTGCGCCCTCGAACTGGTGCTGACGCTGACGCGGCGCCCTGCCGCGGAGCTGCCGATTCCGGCGCTGACGCCGGCGCAACGCGCGCAGCTCGCGCTGCCGCCGCGCCCGCAGTCCGCCGCCGCCGGCGAGGCCCGCTGACCCGCGTCAGCCCATGCGCAAGGCCTGGCGGCCCTCGCCTGTCCGCACGAAGTGGCCGATGCAGACACCACACGGCGCCCCGGCGTCGACGAGCCGCCGCAGCGCCCGTTCCGCCTGGGCCGCCGGCAGCGCCAGCAACAGGCCGCCCGAGGTCTCGGCGTCGAAGACGAGGTCGGCGAGCGCCGGGTCGACGCCGGCGCCGATGGCCACTCGCGGCCCGTAGAAGTTCTTGCCGCGGGTGCAGCCGCCCGACAACGCCCCGTTGCGCACGAGTTCGAGCGCGCCGTCGAACAGCGGCAGCCGCGCGGCCTCGATCTCCAGCAAGAGCCCGGCCCCTTCGGCCATCTCCAGGCTGTGGCCGACCAGCCCGAAGCCGGTGACGTCGGTGGCGCCGTGCACGTCGAACTCCGACATCACCTCGGCGGCGGCCTTGTTGAGTGTCGCCATCACCGTCATCGCCTGCTGCACCTGCGCCGGCGACGACTTGCCCTTCTTGATCGCGGTCGACGTCGCGCCCATGCCGAGCGGCTTGGTCAGCAGCAGCACGTCGCCTTCGCGCGCGCCCGAGTTGGGCCAGAAGCGCTGCGGATGCACGAGCCCGGTCACCGACAGGCCGTACTTGATCTCGTGGTCGACGACCGAGTGACCGCCGCACAACACCGCGCCGGCCTCCTGGATCTTCTCGAGGCCACCGGCCAACACTTCGCCGAGCAGCTCGATGTCGAGCTCGCGCGGCCAGCCGACGATGTTCATCGCCGTCAGCGGCCGGCCGCCCATGGCGTAGACGTCCGACAACGAGTTGGCGGCGGCGATGCGGCCGAACCAGCGCGGGTCGTCGACGATCGGCGGGAAGAAGTCGAGCGTCTGCACCAGCGCACGGTCCGCATCGATACGGAAGATCCCCGCATCCTCGAAGCCGCGGTGCCCCGCCAGCAGATCGGGATGTTCCTTCGTCACCAGTTTCTGGAGAACCTGCCCGAGGCTCCCCGGCGGCAGCTTCGCTGCTCAACCCGAACTGGAGGCGTAGCGCGTCAGGCGCTTGTCTTCGTTCTCGTTCATGCGGGGTGGGGCCACGCGCTGCGCACGGCAGCGGCGATGGCGTCGAGGTCTTCCAGCAGGAGGGTGCGGGCGTCGAGCAGCACACGGCCGTCGGCAACGCGCGCGAACACCGCCACCGGCCGCGCCGCGCGCAGCGCGTCGTTCTCGGCGTCGCCGCCGGGCAAGGCCACCGCCCAGCTCGGCAGCGCGCGCGCCGGATTGGCGCCCGAGCCGGCGAACGACTCGCTGCCGACGACCTCGGCGGCGAGCGGCCGCAGCAGCGCCGCCAGCGCCTCACTACGCTCTCGCAGCTCGGCGGGCTCCGCCGCCAGCAGGCGCAGCGTCGGGATCTCGCGCCGCGGGTCGCCGTCGTGGTAGATGCGCAAGGTCGCCTCGAGGGCGGCCAGCGTCAGCTTGTCGCAGCGCAGCGCGCGGTAGAGCGGGTTTCGGCGGCAGCGCGCGATCAGGTCCTGGCGGCCGATCAGGATGCCGCACTGCGGGCCGCCGAGCAGCTTGTCGCCCGAGAAGCAGGTGACGTGGGCGCCGCCAGCGACGCTGTCGGCGATGCGCGGCTCGTCGACGAGGCCCGGCACGACGCCGTCGTAGAGCAGCCCCGAACCGAGGTCGTCGAGCACCAGCAGCTCGCTCGCCCGCGTGGCCGCCACCAGCTCGGCCACCGACGGCGTGCCGGCGAAACCCTCGATGCGGAAGTTGCTCGGATGCACCTTCAGGAACGCCACCGTACGGTCGGTCCGGGCTTCTGTGTAGTCGCGCAGGTGGGTCTTGTTGGTGGCCCCGACCTCGACCATGGTGCAGCCAGCGCGTCGCATGACGTCGGGCACGCGGAAGCCACCGCCGATCTCGACCAGCTCGCCGCGCGACACCACCACCTCGCTGCCGGCCGTCAGCGCCGCCAGCATCAGGGTCGTCGCCGCGGCGTTGTTGTTGACCACCAGCGCGCCGCCGGCCCCGGTCAGCGCCGTCAGCAAGGCGGCGACACCGAGCTCGCGTTGGTCGCGCTCGCCGCTCCGCGGATCGACCTCGACCACCACGTAGCCCGCGGCGTCGAGCAGGGCCTGGGTCGCCGCCGCCGGCAGCGGCGCCCGGCCGATGCCGGTGTGCAGCACGATGCCAGTGGCATTGAACACCCGTTCGTGGCGGCGCCGTGCCGCGGTGCGGCAGCACGCGGTCAACGTCGCCACCAGCGCCGCGTCGCTGCACGCCGCGGCGACGCCGGCGGCATCGAGCCGTCCCGCCAGCACCTCACCACGTTGCCGCTCGAGCCACGCCCGCGCTTCCCGCAGCAGCACGGCGCGCGACAACGACGCCAGCGCCGGCAGCCGCAGGATCTGGTCGACGGGCGGCAGGGCACGCAGCGCCGCAGAACGGTCCGGGTCGGTTCTAGGCATCGGTGAAGGGCTCGCTACCATACCGCACCTCGCATGCAGCGCGCCGCACCGAAGCCGCCACTTCCCGATCCGCGCGAGCGTGCGTTGGCCCGCACCCTCGGACTTCCCGACCTGGTGGCGCGGGTGCTGCTGGCGCGCGGGCTCGACAGCCCCGAGGCGGTGAAGGGCTTCTTGCGGCCCGACCTGCGCCATCTGCACGATCCGTTCGCGTTCCGCGACATGGACAAGGCCGTGTCGCGCATCCACCGGGCCCTGCGCAGCGGCGAGACCATCCTGATCCACGGCGACTACGACGTCGACGGCATCAGCGGCACCGTGCTGCTGCACAAGTTCTTCGCGCTGCTCGGCGCCAGCAGCAAACCGTTCATCCCGGCGCGCGCCGACGGCTACTCGTTCTCGCGCGCGAGCCTCGACGCCATCCGCGCCGGCGGCTTCGGGCTCGTCATCTCGGTCGACAACGGCACCAACGCCGTCGAGCCGATCCGCACGCTGCAGCAGGGTGGCGTCGACGTCATCGTCACCGACCACCACGGCACCAGCGAGAACGTCGCCGAGGCCTTCGCCCTGCTCAACCCGCGCCTGCCCGAAGCCGGGTACCCCGACCGCAACCTCGCCGGCTGTGGGGTCGCCTTCCGGCTGGCGGCGGCGCTGGCGAGCCGCCTGAGCCCGAGCCTGCTGCAGAGCCCCGAGTTCGCCGAGTTCCTGATCGACGCCATGAGCTACGTGGCGCTCGGCACCGTCGCCGACGTGGCGCCGCTCACCGGCGAGAACCGCACGCTGGTCTACCACGGCCTGCGTTCGCTGGCGCAGAGCCGCAACCCCGGCATCCGCGCGCTGCTCGATGCCGCCGGTCTCTTGCACCGCGGCGCCGACGTCGAGGACATCGGCTTCCGGCTGGCGCCGCTGATCAACGCCGCCGGCCGCGTCGGCCACGGCTTCGACGCCGTCAACCTGCTGTGCGCCCCCGGCTACAGCGAGGCGCAGGTGGCCGCCAAGGTGCTCGAACGCCACAACGAGGAGCGCCGCCGCCTCGAACGACAGCTGCAGGACGAGGTGATGCCGATGGCGCTGGCCGAGACGAACCCGGCGATCGTGCTCGGCGCCGACCATTGGCATCCCGGCGTGCTCGGCATCGTCGCCGCGCGCATCGCCGAGGCCACCCACAAGCCGGTGCTGCTGGTCGGCTTCCAAGGCGAAGTCGGCCGCGGCAGCGGCCGCTGCGTCAACGGCCTGCACCTGCGCCAGGCGCTCGCCGCCTGCGGCGAGCACCTCGTCGCCAGCGGTGGCCACGCCGCCGCGGCCGGGCTCGAAGTGCGCCGCGACCGTTTCGTGGCCTTCCGCGAGGCCTTCGCCGCCGCCTGCGCCCGCCTGCAGCCCGAGCCGCCGCCCCACCGCGTCGACGGCGACGTCGGCTTCACCGAGCTCGACCCGCAGACGCTGCGCCGGCTCGACCTGCTGGCGCCGTTCGGCGCCGGCCACCCGCGGCCGCGCTTCTGCACGCGGGAGGTGCGTTCGGTCGGCACCCCGTACGCCGACGGCCGCGGCCAGGACGTGCGCCTGCGCCTCGTGCACGACGGCCAGGTGCTGCCCGCGCGCCTGCTGCGCGGCATCGGCCGCTTCGAGGAACTGCGCACCATGCGCGGCCCGTGGACCGTCGTGCACACGCCGCGGCTGAGCCCGCGCGGAGAGGACGGCCCGGTGCAGCTCGACGTGCACGACCTGATCGACGAAGCCACCCACGGCAGTTGCCAGCCTCCCGCTGCCGATAGGACCGACCTGTGACGACCTCGCTCGCCCCGAACAGCCCCCCTGCCGCCCCAGCCCCCGGCCGGCGTGGGCCGATCCGCCGCCTCTACGACTGGGTGCTGCACTGGGCCGACACGCCGTACGCGATCCCGGCCCTGTTCGTGCTGTCGTTCGCCGAGAGCAGCTTCTTCCCGATCCCGCCCGACGTGCTGCTGATCGCGTTGTGCATCGGCGAGATCAACAGGAGCTACCGCTTCGCCACCTGGTGCTCGATCGCCTCGGTGCTCGGCGGCATGGCCGGCTACGGCATCGGCGCCCTGCTGTGGACCGACTCGGTGCGCGACTTCTTCACCACCTACGTCTTCAGCCAGCAGAAGTTCGACTACGTCGCCGGCCTCTACGAGCAGTACAACTTCTGGGTCGTGTTCGTCGCCGCGTTCACGCCGATCCCCTACAAGGTCATCACCATCACGGCCGGCGTGTTCGCCGTGAACTTCCCGATGTTCGTGATCGCCTCGGCGATCGGCCGCAGCGGGCGCTTCTTCCTCGTCGCCTGGCTGTTCCGCCGCTACGGCCCGCCGATCAAGGACTTCATCGACCGGCGCTTCGCGCTGGTGACGATCGCCGGCACCACGCTGCTGGTCGCTGGCTTCGCCGTGCTCAAGCTGCTCGCCGGTTGAGCCCACGCCGCCGTCGCCCGCCGCCGCGGCGGCCGCTACAACGGCACCATGGCGAAGCGACTCTTCCTGATCGACGGCACCGCGCTCGCGTACCGCAGCTTCTTCGCCTTCCAGGGCACCGGCCGCTCGCCGCTGACGACGAGCACCGGCCACCCGACCGCGGCGACCTACGGCTTCTGCACGACGTTGCGGGCGCTGATCCAGCGCGAACGGCCCGACGCCATCGCCATCGCCTTCGACGGCCCGCGCGGCGACCTGACCCGCACCCGCCTCTACCCCGAGTACAAGTCGACCCGCGAGAAGATGCCCGACGAGATGCGCGTGCAGCTCGCCGACATCCGCGAGGCGGCGACGGGCTTCGGCCTGCCGATCGTCGAGAGCGAGAGCGACGAAGCCGACGACGTCATCGGCACGCTGGCCGTGCGCGGCCGCGACGCCGGCATGGAGGTGTTCGTCGTCACCGGCGACAAGGACTTCCTGCAGCTCGTCGACGACCGCATCAAGCTGTGGAACCTGCGCAGCTCGACCAGCAAGCCCGAGATCCTCGACGCCGCCGCCTGCGAGGCGAAGTGGGGACTGCCCCCCTCCGCCATGATCGACCTGCTGGCGCTGATGGGCGACAGCTCGGACAACGTGCCGGGTGTGCCGAAGATCGGCGAGAAGACCGCCGTCGAGCTGCTGCGCCAGTTCGGCTCGCTGGAGGGCATCTACGAGCACCTCGACCAGGTGAAGAAGCCGTCGATCCGCCAGAGCCTCGCCGACCACCGCTCGCTCGCCGAGCTGTCGCGGCAGTTGGTCACGCTGCGGCTCGACGTGCCGCTGCCGCTCGACGTCACCGCGCTGCCCGCGGCCGAGCCCGATGCCGAACGGCTGCGGCCGCTGTTCCAGCGGCTGGAGTTCAGCAACCTGCTGAAGGAGCTCGCCAGCCGCAGCACGCCCGAACCCGAGGTCCAGCAGCACTACGAGACCGTGCGCGACGCCGCCACGTTGCACGACCTGCTGGCCCGCCTCGCCGCGGCGACCGAGGTCGGCATCGCCGCCGAGACCACCGGCCAACACCTGCGTTCGCGGCGCCTCGTCGGCATCGCCTTCGCGCTCGCTGCCGGCCGCGCCAGCTACGTGCCGCTCGAGCTCGAGCCGCCGCTGCTGCCGGGCGGCCGCGACGCCGTGCTGCAGGCGCTGCGCCCCGTGCTGCTCGCCGACCGCCCGGCCAAGGTCGCGCACGACGGCAAGCGGCTGTGTGGCGCGCTGCGCGCCGCCGGCATCGAGCTCGGCAACGTCGCCTTCGACCCGATGCTGGCCAGCTACTGCGCCGAGCCCGGCGTCGCCTCGCATTCGCTCGAGGCGCTGGCGCTGCGCCACTTCGCCTTCAAGAAGACCACGCCGAAGGACCTGATCGGCACCGGCAAGAAGCAGCGTACGTTCGCCGAGATCGACCCGGCCCTGGTCGGCGACTTCGTCTGCGAGGAGGCCGACCTCGCGCTGCGGCTGGCGGCGCCCCTGCGCACGCGGCTGCAGGAGCTCCGCGTCGAACCGCTGCTGCGCGAGCTCGAGGCGCCGCTGCTGCCGGTGCTGCTCGACATGGAGTGGGAGGGCATTCGCATCGACCAGGACCACCTGCGGCGGCTGTCGCGCGAGCTCGAGGCGCGCATCGGCGAGCTGCAGCGCCGCGTGCACGAACGCGCCGGCCACGACTTCAACCTCGGCTCGCCCCAGCAGCTCGGCACCGTGCTGTTCGACGAACTCGAGGTGCATCGCCTCGCCGACGTGCCCAAGCCGAAGCGCACCGCCACCGGCCAGTACAAGACCGACCACGACGTACTCGAGCGGCTGGCGCAGAAGCACGAGGTGCCGCAGCTCGTGCTCGAATGGCGGCAGCTCAGCAAGCTCAAGGGCACCTACGTCGACAGCCTGCCGCTGCTGCTCGACCCGGGCACCCGCCGCGTGCACACGACCTTCAACCAGGCCGTCGCCGCCACCGGTCGCCTGAGCTCGGAAGACCCCAACCTGCAGAACATCCCGATCCGCACCGAGGAGGGCAAGAAGGTGCGCGCCGCCTTCATCGCGCGGCAGCCCGGCTGGGTGCTGCTGTCGGCCGACTACTCGCAGATCGAGCTGCGCATCCTCGCCCACCTGTCCGGCGACAAGGCGCTGGTCGAGTCATTCCAGCGTGGTGAGGACATCCACAGCCGCACCGCCGCGCTGGTGCACGGGCTGTTGCCGGCGATGGTCACCCCCGAGCTGCGCAACCAGGCCAAGGTCGTCAACTACGGCCTCATGTACGGCATGGGCGCCTCGCGCCTCGCCGCCGAGACCGGCATGCGGCCGCCCGAGGCGAAGAAGTTCAT
>JAEUHT010000285.1 GCA_016793265.1 Planctomycetota bacterium | reverse complement strand
GTTCACGCGCGCGACGGCGCTCGCCGAGGGCATCGTGCGTCTGCGCTGGTTCCAGCCGACGCGCATCGAGGGCCGCATCGTCGGCGAAGAGGGCCATGCGCTCGCGGCGCGCCTCGCACTGCTCGAACCAACCGCGGCGATGGCGCCGAAGCTCGACGACCGCGACGGGTTCGTGAGCAGCGCCGGCGCGATCCAGCTGACGGCCGAACGGGAAGGCCTGCACCTGCTCGCCGTGATGCCCACGGACACCGATCATGCGCCGCGCATCGTGCCGGTGCTGCTGCCGCCGCGCGGCGACGAGGTCGTGGTCGACGTCGGCACCATCACGCTGACCGAGCGGCCGCAGTATCTGCTGCACGATGCGAAGGGCGAACTGCTCGTCGACTGGCAGGTCGCCTTGCTGCGCCGCGGCTTCGTCACCACCGAGAACTTCACCAGCTACCCCGAGTCGCAGCACGTGCGGCTGACGCAGGAAGGTCACGCCCCGCTGCCCGACCTGCAGCCCGGCGACGTGCTGCACGTGCTGCCGACCACGTCGCAGCCCGAGTATGTCGACAGCCGCGCCATCTACACCGTTCCGGCGCGCTTCGAGGTGCGCGGCGCGGGGCCGTGGGACTTCACGCTGCCGAGTGGCCAGCTGTGGGTGAACGTGCGCTGCGACGACGAACCGCAGGCGCGCATGCACGTCTACCTCGACGACCTCGACCTCGAGCTGTTCGAGCCGACGCTGCTGCGCGGGCTGCCGCCCGGCCGCCACCGTTGCCTGGTCAGCGCCAAGGGCCACCAGACGGCGATCGTCGACCTCGACCTGCCAGCACAGGGCATCGCCGAGCTCGACCTCGTGCTGCCGCCGCGGTGACGTCCCCTCACGCTCCCTCGCCGGGCGGCTTGCCGGCGATGCTGAGCCGGCGCAGCAGCCAGCGCTTCTTGGCGGCGTGCTGCCGCATGCGCGCCAGCACGCCGGTCAGGAAGCGCACGGTGTCGACGATGAACGGGCCCTTGTTGAGCATCACGCACTCGGCGCGGCCGCTCATCGCCGCGTCGGTGACCTCGGCGCGCGACGGCACGCCGGTGCGCGCCATCGCGTCGAGCACCTGCGTGGCCCAGATCACCGGCACGTGCGCGGCTTCGCAGAGCCACAGGATCTCCTCCTGCACCTCGGCGAGGCGTTCGTAGCCGACCTCGACGGCGAGGTCGCCGCGCGCGACCATGACGCCGAGCGGCGGGTTGCGCAGGCCGGCGAACAGCAGCTCGGGCAGCCGCGCGAAGCCGATCGCGGTCTCGATCTTGAGCACGACGCCGATGTCGGCGCGGCCGCGGCCGTGCATCTCGTCCTCGAGCTTCAGCACGTCGGCGGTGCGTTGCACGAACGACATGCCGACGATGTCGGCGTGCTGCGCGACCCAGTCGAGCAGGCCGCGGTCGTGCGCGGTCAAGGCCGGCGTCTGCAGCTCGGTGTCGGGCAGGTTGATGCCCTTCTCGTTGCGCAGCCGGGCGCCGCCGGGCGGCGTCATCGTCACCTGCACCCGCAGGTGGTCGCCTTCGTTGGCGCGCACGACGCCGGCGATCTTGCCGTCGTCGAACAGGATGCGCTGGCCGGGCCGCACGTCCTCGAACACCTGCGGCAGCGTGCAGCCGACGATCTTCGGGGCGACGGCGCCGGTCTCCAGCACCCGCAGTTCCCCCATCGCCGCCCCCTCGCGCGCGACGACCAGCTCGTCGCCGGTGCGCAGCGGAACGAACGCTTCACGCGCCGGCACGTAGCCGAGTTCGCCGGTCGCCAGCTTCTCGCCATCGCGCCGCAGCGTGACGCGACAGCCGGCGCCGAGGTAGGCCGTGCGTTCGCCGGTGGCGACGCACCACGGACCGTGCACGGCCGTGATCGTGAACGAACGGCGCCGACCGCCGGTGTCCTCGACCCGCAGCTCGTCGCCGACCGCCGCCAGATACAGCATCGAGGCCGCCAGCGGCACGCACGGGCCACCGGCGAACGTGGCCGCGGCGACACCTTCCCCCGGATCGGCGAACGCCACCACCGCCGGCGCCGTGCAGCGGCCGACCAGGTCGCGCTGCGGCCGCACGCGCACGACGCGCGGCCCCGGCGGCAGGCCGCAGGTGCGCAGCTTGGGCCCGGGCAGGTCGACCAGGATGCGGCAGTCGCGGCCGAGTTCCTCGGCGAGCCCGCGCACCGTGCGCACCATGGCCGTCCAGCGGGTGTCGTCGTCGTGCGCCAGGTTGATGCGCGCGACGTCCATGCCGCCCTGCAGCAGCCCCGCCACGAGTTCGCGGTCGCTGGCCGCATCCGACGGCAGCGTCACCATGATGTGGGTGCCACGCTCCGGCGGCAGCGTGCCGAGCAGCTGCGCGGCGTGCCGCTGGAGCCGGCGATCGCCGTCGTCTTCGCCGGTGATCTCCGCCGCGGCGCCGTGCGGGCGTTCGCCGAGCAGCGCCAGCAGCGCGCGCCGTACGCCGGCGATGGTCGTGCGCACGTGGCTCTCCATGCGGCCGAGCGACGACAACGACATCGCGTGCAGCTCGGACTGCAGCTCGCGCAGGTCGCGTGAACGCACGGCGAGATAGTGGGCGAGGTTGCGCGCGCTCGGCTGCAGCGAGGTTGACACGGCCTCGATCTCGGCCCGGTGCAGCTCTTCGCCACCAGCGGTGGCGGCGAGCAGGGACTCGATCGCGCGCAGGGCCGCGCGCAGGCGTTCGGGCGGGAGTTCGGTCGGCATGGCAGGACATCCGGCATGCTGCGGACCGCGCGCGGCAGCAGCCACCGCAACAGGACGCATTCCCCCGTGAAGGAAACGTGAAGGAGCGGGGCCTCGATTCGTTCGCAGCTTTGCACGCGCCGGTATCGTGCCCGCCATGCTGCGCGCCGCCGTTCCCGCCTTCCTGCTCGCCGCCGCGGGCCTCGGGCAAGCTCCGCCGACCGCCGCCAGCGTGACCGAGCCCGGCCGCACGCTGGCCCGGCCGCTCGACGTCGTCGTCGGTTCGGCGCCGCGCGACGCCGACGAACGTACGCTCGTGATCGTGCTCGATCCGTCGCCGACGCTGGCCGGCGCGGGCTTCGCCGACGCCTTCGCCACCGCCGTGGCCAACAACACGACGGCGCTCAAGCAGACCCAGCTCGCGCTCCTCGTGGTCGGGGCCAAGAACGCCGCCGTGGCGCCGACCCGCAATCACGGCGAGGTCGTGCGCGCGATCGCCGCCAGCCTGAAGCAGCCGAGCGACGAGCTGCGCAACGTCTACGCGACGGTGCGCGAGGCCGCGGCGGTGCTCGCCGGTCGCAAGGGCGACCGCACGCTGCTGGTGGTGGCGCTCGAGAACGGCGACGTCGAGGACGAGGTCGAACCGACGGCGGCCGCGCTGCAGAAGGCCAAGGTGCGCGTCGAAGTGCTGACCTCGGAGGCCACGCTCGCCGACAGCTACTGGGCGGCGCACTCCTATCTCGACAAGCCGCGCGGCACGACGATGACCGGTGCCGACGGCGCCGTGATCGACCTGCCGTGGGGCTGGCTGTTCCAGTACGAGTCGGCCAACGAGACGACGCCGGCGGGCTTCGCGCCCTGGGGTTACAGCCGGCTCGCCGCGGCGACCGGCGGCCGCGTCTTCCTGCACGCGACCAACGCGCAGACCGCGCATCGTTGTGGTTCCTACTCCCAGTGCCTGTTCTGCAACGGCGACCACACGCCGCCCGACGACGACTGGAACAGCGTGTTGGTGGCCTCGGTGGCGCCGTTCGTCGGCAGCCGCGACGAGAGCCTGCAGGCGATGGCGAAGGACCCCAGCTACCGCGCGATGGTGGCGACGTGGCGCGCGGCGGCGCAAGCGGGGCTGCTGCGCAGCGAACCACCGGTCAAGATCACCGGCACCACGGCGTCGGGTGACCGGCCGCGAGCCGGCCGCGAGCTGCACCTGACCGATACGGCGGGCTTCGCGCGCAACGCCAAGAACGCCGAGCAGGCGGCGGAGAAGGCCAGACAGCTCGGCGACGCGCTGGCCGAGGAACTGGCGCGCATCCCGCCCGAGCAGACCACGCCGCGCCACGCCGCCGCCGCGCAGTACACGGTCGTCATGCTGCAGCTCACGCGCGTCAACCTGCTGACGTTCGCCGGTTGGTGCCGTGAGGACGCCCCCGAGCTGTTCGACGACAGCACCGGCGAGCCGCTGCCGCCCGAGGTCGCCGCCATCGACGACGACCGCCGCCCGGTCGGCATCGGCTTCAGCAACCTCGGCCTGTGCCACGGCGTGAAGCCGTTCTACGCGGTCGAGCTGCCCGGCGGGCCGGCCCTGCGCGCCGAGCTCGAACGGCTCGACGCGCTCTACCTCGGCTATCAGGCGCGCTGGGGCCGGAGCCAGTTCGGCTTCGCGCTGCGTCACAACGGCATCGCCCGCTTCTGGCCGACCTTCCCTGGCCTCGCCGGCCCGGTGCCGCGCGTGCGGCCGAAGAGCGACAACGACCCGAAGGGACCGGTCACGCCGCGGCGGCCGCCACGCGCCGGCGGCGGCAGCACCGGCGCGCCGAGTGGTCCGGTCACGGGAGGCGGCGAATGACGCGCGCCCTGTCGCCTTGGCTCGCCTGCTGCCTCGCGGTGGCGGCGCCGGCCCAGAACCCGACCGAGCTGGAGCGCCTCGTGCGCGACCTCGGCCAGGAAAGGGGAGACGCCAGCTATCAGGCCTACCTCGAATTGTCGCGCCGCCGTGATGCCGCCGCCGTGCCGCTGCTCGCCAAGGGCATCACCGGCTTCCCGCGAATGGGCCAGCAGTACGCGGTCTACCTGCTGCAGGCGCAGCCGTTCGAGACGACGCGCGCCGTGTGGACCAAGCTGCTCGATGCCGAAGCGCCCTTCCTGCGCGCCGCCGCGGCGGCGGCGCTGGCCAAGCAGAACGAACGGGGCGCCGTCGACAAGCTCGCCGCCGTGCTGCGCGACGCCGCCGAGAACGAACGCGCCGGCCTCGTGTTCCTCACCTACGGCCTCGACACGCACGACCCGGTGTTCGCGGCGCTGCTGTCGTGGCTGCACCCGGGCGCCAGGAGCAACACCGTCGTCGCCGCGCTGCAGCGCCTCGCCACGATCGAAGGCCGGCGCGACGCCGTGCGCGCGGCGGTCGAGCCGCTGGCCACGGCCGCCGACGGCGCCACCCGCGCCGCCGCCCTCGCCTTCCTCGCCGGCTTCTCGCGCGAACACGCCGCGGCGCTGACCAAGCTGCTGCAGGCCGAGCCCGAACGGCTGCAGGCCATCCGCTACCTGCTCGACAACGACCACAAGCTGCCGGCGGCGCTGCTGGAGGTGATCGCCGCCTCGCTGGCGAAGGCGACCCAGGGCTACGAGATCACGCAGACGGCCGCGCTGTTGCGCCGCCAGGGCAGCGCGGCCGGCGCCGCGCACCTGCGCGAGCTGCTGCGCCACGAGAAGGCCGAACTGCGCGCCGCCGCGCTCGAAGCGCTCGCCCAGGACGGCGGCGGGATCGACGACAAGGACCTGCGCGCGCTGCTGCACGGCGACGACGTCGGTTGTGTGCTGACCGCCGCCGACCTGCTGCGTCGCCGCGACGACCCCTCCGGCCTCGAAGCCGTGCTCGCCGCGATGCCGAAGGCAGGAACGCAGCGGCTGCAGGCGACCGAGGTGCTGGCGCGCTTCCGCGACCGCCGCGCCGTCGCGCCGCTGCTCGACCTGCTCGACGATGGGGACCACCGCGTGCGCTCGGCGGCCTGGTTCGGTCTGCAGGAGCTCATGCGCGGCCTGTTCCCCTACCGGCGCTTCGACTTCGAGAAGTGCGGCTACTCGCCGGAGTCCGCTTCGCGCCAAGCGTCCATCACCACGCTGCGCGCCTGGTGGGACGCGACGAACAAGCCGCGCTGACCACCGCGGCGCCACGGCCGGCGTCGCGTCAGCCGCCGATCCCGATCTGCAGACCGTTGCTGGCATCGAAGGCCCCGAGCAGAGGCCCGACCGGCACCAGCACGATCCACTGGAAGCACAGGTTGGCGCCGACCAGCAGCGGGTCATTGGGCACGGCCAGCGGGTAGGTACCGGACCCGACCGCGTCGGTCAGCACGCTGCCGGCGATCAGCACCGGCAGATCGAGCAGCAGGCGGCAGGGGAACAGGTTGATGTTGTTCGGGGCCGCGGACGACGCCATGAAGGCGAACGAGAGCGGCGCCGCGCCGGCGATGGTCACGCCGAAGGCCGCATTGCCGATCGTCGGCAGCCCATTCGCGCCGACCACCGGCGGGGTGGTGGACGCGCAGCCGACGCCGTACGGCAGCACGAAGGCGATGCCCTCGGCGGTCGAGTCGTAGACCCACGGCTCGCTGCCGTTGAGGCCATCGTCGCAGGCGAAGAACACCTTGCTGCCGGTCGCGAAGAACTGCTCCAGCCGCACCGCGCCGTAGCCGAGGCCGCCGAAGCTCGTCACCCGTCGCGTGTTCGTCACGGTTGCATCCGACCGCCACAGCTGCAGCCCGTGCGTCGCGTCGGTGGCGCCGAACACGAGCTGCGTGCCGCCGAACGCAGCGACCAGGGTGCCGGCGACCGGCGCCGACTCGAGGCCCGGCATGATGTCGAGCACGAGGTGACAACCGGTGCTGGTGCCATCGGTGAACCACAGTTCGGTGCCCGCCCCGGTCAGGTCGTCGTGCAGGTAGAACAGCCCGTTCGTGCACACGGTCAGATCGCTGTAGGGTGCGACGCGACCGAATGCAGTCGAGGTGACGGGCTGGGTGCCGATCTGCGTGCCGTCGCTGCGCCAGATCTCGCGCTGCCCGGCGACGAGCGCGGTGAAGAACACCCGATTGCCGTCGGCGGTCATGCTCTGTGGGAACGAGCCGACGATGCCCGGGGCGAGGTCTCGCACCAACACCGTGCCCGCGGCTGTGCCGTCGCTGCTCCAGAGCTCCTGCCCGAAGCCCGGGTTGCTGGCGAAGAAGAGCACGCGGTTGCCGAGCGTCGCGAAGCCGGTCGGCGACGACGAGCCACTGCCGGGGTTGATGTCGGCGACGCGGTAGGTGCCGGCCGGAGTGCCGTCGGTGGCCCACAGCTCGACGCCGCTGCTGCCGTCGTTGGCGGCGAAGAAGGTGAGGTCACCGGCCGTGCAGAAGCTCTCGACCAGGAAGGCGACGCCGTCGGCGCTGCCGGGCCGGATGTCGAGCAGTTCGAAAGTGCCGCCCGTAGTGCCGTCGCTGACCCACGGCTCGCGCCCATTCGCCGACGAACCGGCGAACACGACCTTGCTGCCGTTCGCCACCATGCCGCGCGGCTGCACCGCGGGCGACGCGTTGGTGACCTGCACCGTCGTGGTGCCGTCGCTGTGGAACAGCTCGATGCCGTGCTGGAACAGGCTCGCGGCGAAGAACACCGCGCCATTGCAGGGCACCGAGTGGAAGGGATTGGAGCCGAACGACCCGGGCTGCACGTCGGCAAGCACCGTGGTGCCCGCGGGCGTGCCGTCGCTGAGGTGCGGCTCGGTGCCGAGGCCGTCGTGGCCGGCACAGAAGTAGACGCGACCCGCGAGGTCGGTGAAGTCGTACGGACTGGAGCTCGAGTACGGGCGGTTGACGTCTTCGAGCAGCATCGTGCCGACGATCGTGCCGTCGGTGATGGTCGGTTCGGAGCCGGCGCCGCCGTACAGCGACGTGCACAACAGGCGCCCGGCGAACGGCGTCAGCGCGCGCGCGTTGAACAAGCCCGTGCCAGGCACGAGGTCGGCGACGAGGCTCGTTCCCGCCGGCGTGCCGTCGGTGCGATGCAGTTCGTTGCCGACACCGGTGGCGGCGGCGCTGAACCAGACTTCGCCCGCGTACGCCACGAACGACTCCGGGTTGGATCCACTCGTGCCGACGACGAGGTCGGCGAGCTGCATGGTGCCGGCCGCCGTGCCATCGGAGACGAACGGTTCGCGTCCTTGCGCCGCGGCCGCCGCAAACAGCACCTTGCCGTTCCAGGCGAACAGCCCCGCCGGCGCGCTGCCGGGGGCGCCGGCAGCGAGGTCGGCGACCAACGTGGTGCCGGTCGCCGTGCCGTCGGTGCGGAACAACTCGCGGCCGATGCCGGTCGCGTCGGCCACGAACACCGCCACCCCTCCGAGATCGACGAACTCGCTCGGCAACGAGCCCCCGGTCGCCTGCAGGTCGGCGAGTTGGAACGTGCCCGCCGGCGTGCCGTCGCTGATCCAGGGTTCGGCCCCACTGCCGGTGTCGGCGCCGAACAGCAGCCGGCTGCCGAACGGCGCCAGCGACGAAAAGACCGTGCCGCCGCTCGCCGTCAGGTTCGCCACCAGGTGCGTGCCGGCTGCGGTGCCGTCACTGCGCCACAGCTCCGTGCCGTTGGTGGCATCGTTCGCCACGAACCAGACGTGGCCTCCCGCCACGGTCAACTGCGTCGGCGTGGAACCGGAGTTGGCGGCGGCGATGTCGGCCAAGAGCCAGGTGCCGGCCGCCGTGCCGTCGGACCGCCACAACTCGGTCCCGTGCTGCCCGTCATTGGCACTGAAGTAGGCGACTCCGGCCATCACCACCAGGCCGTCCGGCAGGCTGCCGGTCGCGCCTGGGCGAATGTCCTCGAGCAGCGTCGTGCCGGCCGTGGTGCCGTCGGTGATCCACAGCTCCCGCCCGAGCCCTGGCACGTCGGCGGCGAACAGAACGCCGTTGCCGAGCACGGCGAAGTCGTCGGGGTTGCTGCTGCCCTCGGGCAGCAGATCGCGCAGCATGCTGGTGCCGCCGCTCTGGCCGTCGGTGACCCACGGCTCGGTGCCGTGGCCGCTCGCGGCGCGGAACACCGCCTTGCTGCCGAACACGTGGAAGGCCGGCACATTGCTGCCTGCCTGGGCCGGCGAGGTCGAGATCAGGTTGGCGACGAGGTTCTGAGCCGACGCAGCAGCGGCGAACAGCAGGCCAACGAAGAGCAGGCAGGGAGTCTTGCGCATGGGGATCGGCGAGCGGTGCCCGCAGCCACGGAACGTAATCCAGCTCCACGACCCTTCACCCTCGTGCGGCGCCCCGCACGGCCTTCGCACGACCGCACGCCGCTGCCTACTGGGGAACGTGCGGACCACGGGCTTCGCCCGCCGGGTTGCAGGCCCCAGGCCGCTTAGGAACTCCCGTGCCCTCCGCCATGATCGCGGCCATGACCACCACCGAGCTCTTCTTGGTCGCCATGGCGGTGATCTTCGCGGTGCCCTACCTGATCTGGCGACTCGGCCGCACCGACTACTTCGCGCCGCTCGTCGTCGTGCAGATCCTGACCGGCATCCTGCTCGGCCCCGGCATGCTCGGCCGCGCCTGTCCGGAGCTGTACGCGCAGGTCTTCGACCCGCAGGTCGTGCAGGCCCTCAACGGCATCGCCTGGTGGGCGGTGATGATCTTCGTCTGGATCGCGGGCATCGAGCTCGACCTGCACCAGACCTGGCGGCATCGCCGCGAGAGCAGCCTGACCGCCGGTCTGGCGCTCGGCGCGCCGCTGCTGGCCGGCTGCGCGGCCGGCGGCGTGCTGGCCATGAGCGCAGGCTGGGCCGGGCCCGGGGCGTCGACGTGGCAGTTCGTGCTCGGCATCGGCATGTCGTGCGCGGTCACCGCGCTGCCGATCCTGATCCTGCTGATGGAGAAGCTCGAGCTGCTGCGCCAACCGCTCGGCCAACGCATCCTGCGCTACGCGAGCCTCGACGACATCGCCATCTGGGCGGTGCTGGCGCTGATCCTGCTCGACTGGACCCGCGTCGGCCGGCAGGTCCTGTTCCTCGTCACCTTCGCGCTGGCCGCCATCGCCGTGCGGCGACTGCTGGCGCGCCTGCCCACGACCGACCGCTGGTACGGCAGCCTGATCTGGCTCGCGCTCGTGTCGCTGGCCGCCGACTGGTCCGGCCTGCACTTCATGGTCGGCGCCTTCCTCGCCGGCGCCGTACTCGACGCCGATTGGTTCCCGCAGGCGCAGATGGACCAGCTGCGCCACCACGTGCTGCTCGTGATCATGCCCGTGTTCTTCCTCAGCACGGGCCTGCGCACCAACTGGACCATGGGCGGCAGCGCGGTGCTGCTCGCGGCCGCGCTGCTGCTGGTGGCCTCGGTCGCCGGCAAGCTCGCCGGCGTGCGCCTCGCCGGCCGCCTGCTCGGCTGGGCGCCCGGCGAGAGCTCGGTCATCGGCTGGCTGCTGCAGACGAAGGCGCTGATCATGATCGTGTTCGCCAACATCCTGTTGGACAAGGGCATCATCACGGCCGAGGCGTTCACCGCTCTCCTGCTGATGGCGGTCGCCAGCACGATGCTGACCGTGCCGATGGTGACGCCGAAGCTGCGCCGCCTGGTGGCCTCGGGCCGGTGACACCGGCGCCAGCGCACCAGCACCGGCGCGGCTCATGAGGCGCCGGCGACGGCGGCCGATACGGGCGCGTTGACGACGATCTCCTGCCAGCTGCCGGAACCGCGCCGCGGCGTGACCGCGTGGTGGCCATTGGCCACGATCGCGCTGCTGCTGTGCGCCGGCGACTACTTCCTGCGCCTGACCTACCCGGGTCGCGCCATCAACCACACGCCGCCGTGGTCGTGGCTCGTCGCCACCGCCGAGAGCACGCTGCCGACGCTGTTCACGGTCGTGGTGACGTTCGTGGCGGGGCTCGGCTTCTGGCGCGCCGGGCCGCGCCGTGGCACTGCCTGGCGCGTGACCGGCGCGCTGTTCTGCTACCTCGCCATCGACGACCTGCTCTGCCTGCACGAACGGCTCGGTGGCTGGCTCGAACCCTGCGTCGGCGACCACGGCGCCTACGTGTGGGTCTGCACGCTCGGCCCGGTCTTCGCGATCACCGGCCTCGCCTGCGGCTGGCGGTTGTTGCGCGACCTCGCCACCGAACCGGCGCGCCGCGCCTGCCTGTTCGTGGCCTTCGCCGCGCTGGCCGTGGCGCTCGGCTTCGAGGCGTTCGAGAGCGCCGCACTCGACTCCACCGTGCGTCTGCGCGGCATGCGACTCGTCGAGTGGAACCAGTGGGTCGAGGAGAGCCTCGAAGTGCTGGCCCCGGTGCTGCTGGTCGCGGCGGCGTGGACGCAACCGCCGCACGGCACCGGCGCCGGCGAGCTGGGTTAGAAGTCGCCGAGCGTCGCCGTCAGCGCGTTGCTGCTCGTCCACTCGACGAACTGCAGCGACGCATCGACCTCCACCACGACGATCTGCTGCTGGAGCGAGGCGCCGACGAGCGCCGGCGCCACGGGCACCGGCCACTGCGTATCGATCGCACCGGCGTTGGTGAAGGCGGCCGCGAGCAGGTCCGGGCTGACCAGCAGCGTGCATTGCGGCGGTGCTGGCTGCAGCAGCGAGCCGAGCGGCAACGACATCGACGACAGGCCGGTGACGGTCAGCACGAACGCGCTCGCCGGCAGGCCGCTGCCGTGCGCGCGGAAGGTGGCGCCGAGCCACGGCAGTGACGTCGCCGTGTAGCTCGTGAGCCCCCCCGAGCCCGCGCAACCGACACCGACTGTGGTGACGCTCGCCGGACACGACGACCGGTAGCTGGCGAGGTAGGCCGAGATCGCGCCGTCGGCGGTCGTGAACTCACCGCCTACCAACAGCTCCCCCGCATCCGCCACGGCGAGCGCGCGCGGCGTACCGTCGAGTCCGGTGCCGAGCTGGGACCAGACGCCGCCGCGCCAGCGCAGGATGCGGCCCTCGCCGACGAAGCGGCCAGCGGCGATGAGGTCGCCGCCCGGCAAGACGGCCAGATCGTCGACGAAGTAGCTCGGCCCGCCCGGCATCGGCAACCAGGTGGTGCCGTTCCACCGCGCGACGAAGTCGCCCGGGCCGCCGCCGGCGGTCGAGAACATGCCGCCCGCGACGACGGAGCCGTCGGGCAGCTCGGTCACTGCCAGCACGTTGCCGCCCATCGCGCCGCCGAGCTGGGTCCAGGCGATGCCGTCGAAGCGCAGCACCGCGGCACCCGAATTGGAGTAGCCGCCGACGAGCAGGTCGCCATTGGCCGCAACGTGCATGCAATGCACGCCGAGCTGGCCCGGCGGCAGCGCCGACCATTGCGCACCGTCCCAACGCGCGAGGCCGGTGGCAAAGCCGCTGGCGGTCGGGAAGGTGCCGCTCGCCAGCAGGTCGCCGCCGGGCAACACCACCATCGACCGCACCGTCACCGTGCTGCCGGCCGCGAGCGGCGACCACGTGGCGCCGTTCCAGCGCGCGATGTGCGCAGCGGCAACACCGCCAGCGTGGGTGAATTCGCCGCCGACGACGACATCCCCGTTCGGCAAGGTGACGAGCGAGTGTGCGGGCCCGTCCAGCCAGGTGCCGAGCGCCGACCACACGCCGGCGACGCGGCGCGCGATGGAAGCGACCCCGGTGCCGCCGATGACGTTCGTCGTGCCGGCGGCATAGGCCACGCCGTGCGCGTCCACGTGCAGCACCCGGATCGGCCCGCCGGTGGCGTTCGAAGCCGTCAGCGGCGACCACGCGCCCTGATAGCGGCCGACGCCGACGGCGCTCGGCTGGCCATAGGTCAAGAACCCACCGCCGACGTAGAGCGCCCCACCGGCCGCCTCCAGCAGCGAATGGACCGGGGACGTGGTGCCGCTGCCCGGCTGCGACCACGCGCTGCCGTTCCACTTCGCGAAGTTGCTGGCCGGCACGCCGCCCGCGGTCGCGAATTCGCCACCGACGTAGAGTTCGCCGTTGCCGGCCTCGCACATCGAGTAGACGCCACCGGCGGTGCCGGCGCCGAGCGGCGACCAGGTCGAGCCGTTCCAGCGCGCGATGCCGCTCGCCGCCACCCCGGCGACGTGGCCGAAGTGGCCGCCCACGAGCAGCTCCCCGGCGCTCGTCGTCAGCAACGAGGTCACGAGGCCGTCGGGGCCGCCGCCGAACGAGGACCAGCTGCTGCCGTTCCAGCGCGCGAGGTACGGCAGGTTGCTGCCGCCTGCCGTCACGAAGTGGCCGCCGACGACGAGGTCGCCGCCAGGCAGGCGCGCCAGGGCCCGGACCAACTGGTTGGTGCCGCTGCCGAGCGGCGACCACACGCCGCCGGCTCGCCTGGCGACGTTCGTGGCCGCGACCCCATCGACAGCGGCGAACTCGCCGGCGATGACGAGGTCGCCGTTCGGTTCGAACAGCAGGCGGCGCACGGTGCCGGCGACGTCGGCATACGGTGTCCAGCTCGTGCCATCCCATCGCGCCAGGCGGCCCAGCGGGGCGAACGGCGGCACCGCGGCGATGGAGAAGTCCCCGCCGGCGAGCAGGGTGCCGCTGGCGTCGACCGCGAGCGAGTAGACCGTGCCAGCGACGCCGCTCGCGAGCGAGACGAAGCTGCTCGTCGCGGGGGAGTAGGCGACGACGCCCGACTCGCGCTGATCACCGACGATCGAGAACTGGCCGCCGAGCACGAGGAGCTCGGCCTCCGGACCG
>JAEUHT010000283.1 GCA_016793265.1 Planctomycetota bacterium | reverse complement strand
GCCGTCGGTTCGTAGGGGGTCCGGCAGTGCGTGCACAGCACACGCAGCAGCCGCTGCGCCAACACCGCCTGCACCGACGCAGCGACCAGGAACGGCTTCACGCCCATGTCGATCAGGCGCGTGATCGCCGAGGCCGAGTCGTTGGTGTGCAGCGTCGAGAACACCAGGTGGCCAGTCAACGCCGCCTGCACCGCGATCTCGGCGGTCTCCTTGTCGCGGATCTCGCCGACCAGGATCACGTTCGGCGCCTGGCGCAGCATGGCGCGCAGGATGCGGGCGAAGGTCAAGCCGATGCGGGACTTGACCTGGCACTGGTTGATGCCGCGGATGTTGAACTCGACAGGGTCCTCGGCGGTGATGATCTTGACGTCGCTGCGGTTGAGCTGCTGCAGCGCCGCGTAGAGCGTCGTCGTCTTGCCGGAGCCGGTCGGCCCGGTCACCAGCACGATGCCGTTGGGCCGGGCGATGATGTTGCGGAAGCGCTCGCGGTCCTGGCCCTCGAAGCCGAGCCCTTCGAGGCTCATCAGCCCACGCTCCTTGTCGAGCAGACGCATGACGACGGTCTCGCCGTGGCTGCCCGGCAGCACCGAGGTGCGGATGTCGATGTCGCGGCCGCCGCCGACCTGGGCGCGGAACGAGATGCGGCCGTCCTGCGGCTTCCTGCGCTCGGCGATGTCGAGGCCCGCCATGATCTTCAGGCGCGAGGTCAGCGGCGCCAGCAGCGTGGCCTCGAGCTGGGCGATCTCCTCCAGCACGCCGTCGACTCGGTAGCGCACGCGCACGCGGCTCTGGAACGGCTCGATGTGGATGTCGCTGGCGCGGCGCTCCAGGGCCTCTTCGATCGTCTTCGCCACCAGCCGGATGATCGGTGCATCCGGGTTGTCGTTGGCAGCGGCCGGACCACGCGCCACAGCCTCGCCCCCCCCGGCGCCGCCGCTGCCGTACTTGCGCATCGCCTGCTTCAGCGCCTGCGGCGGCATCAGCGCACACTCGATGGCACAACCGGCCAGGAACGACAGGTTGTCGGCGACGAACGTCTTCACCGGGTCGTCGATGGCGACCCACAACACGCCGTCCTTCAGCAGCACCGGCAGCGCTTCGCTCTGCTCCCACTGCTCCTTCGGCACCTTCTTCAGCGCATCGGGCTGTGGCGCCAGCTTCTGCGGGTCGACGAACTTCATGCCGTGCGCCTTGGCCAGCACGCGCCAGACCGCCACTTCGTCGGCGAGGTTGAGGTTGACGATCGTGCGCTCGAGCGAGGTGCCGCGCGACGACGCCGCCGCCTCGGCCTTGGCCAGGCGTTCACGATCCAGGACGTTGGCCTCGACCAGGAGGCGCCGGAAGGTCTCGGAGCTCAACGGCGTTGCGTTTCGGGAGAGGGGCGCGGTTGTTATGCGCGATCGTGTGCCGCAAAGGAAGCCCCAGTCCCGACCGACCGCGGCCCGCCGCGGAACTGCCGCCGCGTGCTGTCGCCCGGCAACGCGCCCGCTACGCTTCCTGCCCCCATGAAGCCCGCGATCGCCGACGGCCACGTCGTCACCCTCCACTACCGCCTGACCCTCGATGACGGCAGCATCGCCGACGAGTCGTTCGGCGGCGACCCGCTGACCTACCTGCACGGCGCGCACAACATCGTGCCGGGCCTCGAACGCCAGCTCACCGGCAAGAACGCCGGCGACAAGTGCGATGTGGTGGTGCCGTCGCGCGAGGGCTACGGCGACTACGATCCGGCCGCCGACCAGACGGTGCCGCGCACCGCCTTCCCGCCGAACGTCGACCTGCAGGTCGGCATGTCGTTCCAGACGCGGACTCGCTCCGGCCAGCAGATCCCGGTCTGGGTCCGCAACATCAAGGACGACCAGATCACCGTGTCGGCCAACCACCCGCTGGCGGGCCAACAGCTCAACTTCCACGTCGAGGTCGTCGACGTGCGCCGCGCCACCGCCGAGGAGAAGAAGCACGGCCACGTGCACGGCCCCGGCGGCCACCACCACTGATCGGCGCCGCGCCGGCGCGCGGACCGCCAGCAGCCGCCGCTACTTCGTCTCGCGTCGCTTGAGCTTGCCGAGGTACTTGGCCGGGTCCTTCTCGAACGCTGCTTTGCACTTCTGGCAGCAGAAGGCGATGCGCTCGCCAGCGTGGTCGACGAACTGCGCCGGGTCGGCGGGCTGGTCGAGCACCGGGCAGACGTCGTTGACCGGTCGGCTCTTCGCTTCGCGCGCGGCGATCTCCTGTTCGGCCGCGGCCATGCGCTGCTCGACATAGTCGCCGACGTCGATCTGCAGGCGCAGCAGGCGGTCGCGCACGACGCGGGCGCCGTCGACCGTGACCTTGCTGTCCCAGACGTAGAGCTTGTCGAGGCGCGGCAGCAGGAACAGCCAGGGCAGGCCGTCGTCACTCAGCTGCGTGCCGTAGGCGTTCAGGTACTCGAGCTGGCGCAGCGGCCGCAAGGCGCGGAAGCCGTCGTCGCCGAGCGCCGTGTTGGCGACGTTGAGCCGGCGCAGCTGCGGCAGCGCCGCGATCTGCTTGCAGCCGGCATCGCTGATCGCGGTGCGCGAGAGGTTGAGCCAGACCAGCACCGGCGCCAATGGTGCGAGCAGGGAGAGGTCGGCGTCGGTGACCTGCTCGCGCAGCAACGACAGGTTGACGTCGAGCGCCGCGGTGTCGGCGGCGACCGGCTGCACCACCGCGCCACGCTCGCGCAGCGTCGCCACGGCGAGCTCGATGGCGTGCGTCGCCGCCGCGTCGACGGGCGGCAGCTCGAAGGCCAGCTTCGGCAGCTGCAGCGCCGCGGCGAGCTTCTGGATCGCGGCGTCGCCGTGCTCGGGCCAGTTCGCCCCCTCGGCGATCCACTGTCGCAGCAGCATCTGCTGGGGCGCCGTCAGCGGCTCTCCCTTCGGCGGCATCACGTCCTCGTCGTCGGCAGGCAAGCAGATGCGGCGCAGCAGTTCGCTGGCGTCCGGTTTGCCAGGCAGCACGCACCAGGCATCCTCCTGACCGGCGGCGAACACGGCGGCCCGCTGATCGAGGCGCAGGTCGCCCTTCTGCTTGGTGGCGCCGTGGCACTCGACGCAGCGCGCCTGCAGGATCGGCGCCACCTGGGTCACGAAGTCCACCCCATCGGCGGCCGGCGCCGGCGGCGTCTGGGCGGCGAGCACGGAGGCGAGCAGGAGCACGGACGACGGGTGCCGACGCATGGCCGGCATCATCGCTTGGCGCGCGCCTGGCGCAAGGCACCTGGCCTCGCGGCACCAGGCTTGGTGCGACCAGGCCCGGCGCCGTCTCCCGGTCGCCGTCCGGCGCGCACGTCGTGGCCGAAGGCGGCGAAGGTCTCCTCGGCGCAGTCGAGCACCGAACGCACCCAGTCGCGCTTCTCGGCGTAGGTGCCCGGGAAGAACGAGCGCTTGAAGCCGTACACCAGGATGTCCTTCAGCGCGCGCGGTTCGAGGCCGAAGGCGCGCACGGCCTTGTCGACCTCGTCGGTCATCGTCGTGCGCGAGACCAGGCGGTTGTCGGTGCAGAGCGTCACGCTGCAGCGCGCTTCGCGCATCTTGCGGAACGGGTGCTTCTTCAGGTCGTCGCGCAGCTCCGGGATCGTCTGCTGGTTGCTGGTCAGGCAGACCTCGAGCGTGATCCGTCGGTCGGCGACGTAGCGCACGAGCTTGTCGATGAAGGCCCTCTTGTCGCCGATCGAGTCGTCGCGGATGTGCTTCTGGCTGAACAACCAGGTGCCATGGCCGATGCGGTCGGCGTGGCAATCGGTGATCGCCTGGAAGATCGACTCCGGGCCGTAGTCCTCGCCGGCGTGCACGGTCTTGCCGAGGAAGTGCTCGTGCGCCAGCTGGTAGGCAGCCTGGTGGTCCTTGGCCGGGAAGCCGCGCTCCTGGCCGGCGAGGTCGAAGCCCACCACCGGCAACCCGGCTTCGGCGGCGGCGACGGCGGCGCGCGCCAGCTCGAGCGAAGCGAGGCCGTAGATCTCCTCGGGCCGGGCGCTCGGCAGCGCCTCGAAGTAGGCGCGGTAGTGGTCGCTGAACACCGGCAGGAAGAAGCGCAGCGCGCAGACGATGACGCCGGCTTCGAAGCGCGGCACCAGGCCCTGCTTCACGTCGGCGGCGGCGTTGATCTCCCGCTTGGCGCGGTCGAGGCCGCGGCAGACGGCGCGCAGCACGTCGGCGACGCGGAAGTCGCCGCGCACGTGCAGCTGCGGCGCGAAGCGCATCTCGATGTAGTAGACGTTCTCCTTGCGGCAGTCCCAACACAGCTCGTAGGCGACCCGTTCGAGCGATTCGGCGTCCTGCAGGCAGGCGACGGTGAACTCGAAGCCGCGCAGGTACTCGGGCAGGTTCTTGTAGGCGCGCTTGAAGACGAGCTCGAGCAGCCCATCGGCGGTGCGGCTCGGCAGCGCCACCTTGTGCTGGCGGGCGAGCTCGAGCAGGGTGTCCAGGCGCAGGCTGCCGTCGAGGTGCAGGTGCAGGTCCGACTTCGGCAGGCAGGCGATCAGTTCGCGCGGGATGAACGGCTTCGACATGGTGCGATCATGCTGGCGGCGCCGGCGGCCGGCAAGCGCGACGGCGCCGAACGGCTACCCACTTCGCCGCGGCAAAATCCGGGCGCGGGCGGCTAGGCTGCGCCGAGTGGCCACGAGCTGGCAGCTGCTGACCGACGACCGCGACGAACGGGTGCTGTTCGCCGACCTCGACACCACGCTGGCGTTGCCGGCGACGCCGGCCGGCCCGCGCAACCGGCTGCGCCACGTGCTGCGGCTGGTGACGCCGCGCGGCGTGTTCTTCTTGAAGCAGTTCGATCGCACGCAGTGGAAGAACCGCTGGCGCTTCGCCACCACGGCGCCGCGCGCCCGCGACGACGCCGCCCGCGAGGCCCTGGTGACGATCGCGCTGCGCGACGCCGGCTTCGGCGCGCCGCGCCCGATCGCCATCGGCCGCCGCGGCGCCGCGAGCTTCTACCTGTGTGCGGCCCTGCCCGGCACCGACCTGCGCACCCTGCTGCAACAAGGCGCCTGCCCCGCCGCCCAACGGCGGCGCATCGCCCACACACTCGGCGCCATGCTGGCGGCCGGCTTCCTGCTGCCCGACCTCGGCGCCGAACACGTCTTCCTCGACGGCGACCAGGTCGCCGTACTCGACCTGCACAACGGCCGCTGCACCACGAGCGGCCCGCCACCGCGCCGCCTGCTGGTGCGCATCCTGCGGCGTTGCCGCCGCTCGGTGCAGGACCTCGGCCTGCCCCGGCAGGTGGTGCTGCGTTTCGCCGCCCGGCTGTTGCACGTGGCCGGACTCGACGCCGCGGCGACGCGCGCGGTGCTCGGCCGGCTGCCGCCGTGGTCGACCGCGGCGCGCTACGACGCCGCCGGCAAGAGCGCCGCCTACGCCGACCGCAACCCCGCCCGCACCGAGCGCGAGCTCACGCTGCTGCGCCGCGTCTGGCCCGGCCGCAGTGGCGAACGGGTGCTCGATCTGCCGTGTGGCGCCGGCCGGCTGCTGCCGACCCTGCGCCAGCTCGGCCACGACGTGGTCGCCGCCGACGGCTCGCAGGCGATGCTGCAGGAGCTGCGCGCGCGCGCCGCCGCGCCGACCCCGCCGCTGGTGCTGGCCGACGCCGCGGCGATGCCGTTCGCCCCGGGCGCCGTCGACGGCGTCGTCGTGTTCCGCTTCCTGCATCACCTGCCCGACGCCACCGCGCGCGCCGTGGTGACCGAGGCCTGCCGCACCGCCGGCCGCTTCGTCGTCGTCAGCTTCTTCCATCCGTGCAGCACGCACCACCTGCGCCGCCGCCTCGCCGGCTGGTTCGGACGGCCCCCGACGCGCTTCGCGCGCTCGCTGGGCACCGTGCGCCGCTGGTTCGCCGACGCGGGCTACTCGCTGCAGCAGCACGTCGCCGAGGCGCCGTTCCGCCGCGACCTCTGGCTGGCGAGCTTCGTGCGCACCGCCGTGGTCACTGCCGCCGACCGCGCCCCATCGCCATGACGGCGCCGGCGAACTCCCACAGGTAACCGAGCGCGACCAACGGCAGCGTCGCCAGCAGGTCGCGCCAGCATTTGCCGCGCGCGCGGTCGAGCAGCACGGTCTGGGCGAAGAAGGCGACCAGCAGGCTCGCGACGACCGCCAGCGCCGGCGGCCAGGGCAGCAGCAGCAGCGCCGCCGGCGACGCCAGCAGCGCCGCGATCACCCAGTACTTGCGCGGCCACAGGCCGAGCCGGTGTTTGTGCCGCACCCATACGGCGCCAGCGCCCCGCTGCCGCTGCTGGCGCAGGAACGACCGCACGTCGTGGCGATGGTGGTGCACGACGCGCGCGGCCGGCGTGAACCAGACGCCGCGACCGATGGCCGCCGCGGTCAGGCAGCGGTCGAGCTCGTCGGCGTAGTTGCGGGCGCCTTCGTCGAACGGGAAGGCGCGGGCGAAGCCGGCCTCGAGCATCATGTTGCAGCCGACGATCGACCGCACGCGGCGGGCCGTGGCGCCGAGGAAGTTGATGCCCTCGCTGGCGCGCTGCGCCGGCGTGGGCGCCGGCGGTTCGTCGATGCCGCCGCCGACGATCGCCAACGCGGGGTCGGCCGCGAACGGCCGCAGCAGCGCCGTGAGCCAGTCGGGGCGCACTTCGCAGTCGTCGTCGGTGAAGGCGACGAAAGCGCCGCGCGCGGCCGTGATGCCGGTGTTGCGGGCGGCGCCGATGCCGCGGTTGTGCGCGTGGCGGCAGACGGTGACGGGGATGCCGGCGGGCGCCAGGGCGGCGAGGCGGGTCAACGTCGCGGCGGTGTCGTCGCGCGAGCCGTCGTCGACGCAGATGAGCTCGAACGGCCGCCAACTCAGCGCGAACAAGGAGGCGAGGCAGCGCGGCAGCAGCGCGGCGCGGTCCTTCGTGATCAACACGACGCTCACCAGCGCGGCGCCCGCCGGCGTGGCCGGCAGCGGCGGCATGGTCGTCGCCGCCGTCACGCCCGCACCTCCGCGGCGGCCGGCGGCACCCGCGCCGGCAGCGGCGCCAGCGACGGACCGAGGCCATAGCAGCGCAGCGTCTCCTCCAACAGCCGTTGCGGCGGTCGCGTCGCCAAGACGAGGTGGCCGCCCGCCACCAGGCGCGCCCGCAGCGCGCCATCGCCGTGCAGTGCCACTACCGCCTGGGCCAGCGCATCAGGCCGTTCCGGCGGCACGTTGAGGCCCGACTCACGATGCCGGACGATCTCGACCACACCGCCACGGTCGCCGGCGATCACCGGCACACCGGCGCGGAACGCTTCGAGGTAGACGAGGCCGAGCGCTTCGGTGCGCGATGGCATCACGAACTGGTCGGCGGCGGCCAGGTGTGCGGCGACCATCGCCGGCGCAAGGCGGCCGTGGAACACCACCTGCCCGGCGACACCGAGCCGTCGCGCCAACCGCTCCAGGCGCGGCGACGAGCTGCAGGACCCGAGCACGTGCAGCCGCGCCGCCGGCAACACAGGGCGCAGCTCGGCCATCGCCCGCACGCAGGTGTCGAGCCCCTTGCGGTAGAAGTTGCCGCCGCAGAACACGAGGCATGGCTGTCCGGGCAGGCGCAGCGGCGCCACGGCCGCCGCGCCGTCGATGGTCAGCGTCGTCGGCCACAGCGGTCGATCGAGCCGGTATTCGCGCTGCAGCGTCGCCGCCGTCGCCGCCGAGTTCACCAGCAGGCGGTCGAAGCGGGTGTAGGCGCGCCGTTCGACGTGGCGCAGCCAACGGTGGAACAACCAGCGCCGCAGCGGGTCGGCGGCGCGGCCGACGTAGTGCCATGGCGCGCCCCGCACCTGCGCGGCGTAGTCGTCGTGCACGGTGCCGACGAGCCGCGGCGCCAGCGCCCGCGGCCGCTGGCCGAGTGCGTGGCCGTCGCGCGCGTCGAGGCAGTGCACGACGTCGAAGGTGACGAGGCGGTCGCCGAGCACCGCCGCGGCGCGGCGGCCGAAGCTCCAGAAGCGACCCGGCGTCGGGTCGCAGCGCGAACGGGGGCCGAGGTCGATCCACTGCACCCCAGCGAGGTCGGGGTCGATCTCCTCGCGCCAGGTCGCCACGTGCAGCCGGTGTTCGGGGGCCGCGGCAGGCAGGCCACGCAGCAGCATGCGGGCATAGGTCCCGACCCCCGAGTGCACGGTCTTGGCCTGGCTGGTCAGAAGCAGGATCGCCGGGGACACACCCGAACATCGACCACCGCCGGGCGCGGCTTGACCCGGGACTTGCCATGCGGCGGCCGCTTCCGTCTCATGCCCCCGCCGTGACCCACCGTCACCAGCCCGGCACCGGCGCCTCACGGAGGCGCCCATGAGCCCGCCACCTGCCCCGGCCGTGAGCCGGGGGCCGGCGCCGGCTCCGTCAACCGCAGCGTCGGGCGTTGTGTGCGCCCGGCGTGCGGCCGCGCTGGCCCAGTCCCCTGCAGGAGAGTCCCCATGAAGATCCCCGTCCTCGCCCTCATGCCGTTGCTCTGGCTCGCCCCCGGTTGCGGCGGTGCCGCCGCCGCCGACAGCCCGAAGGAGCTGCGCTTCTCCGTCATCCCCGATTTCAACAAGAGCAAGTTGGCCGAGAGTGCCGCGCTGCTCGAGACCTACCTGTCGAAGCAGCTCGGCGTGCCGGTGCACTACGTCGCCTCGAACGACTACACGATGGCCGTCAACGGCCTCGTCGCCAACAAGCTCGACTTCGTCTGGCTCGGCGGCAAGACCACGGTCGACGCGCTCGACGCCGGCAAGGGCGAGGTGCGCGTCTTGGCCACGCGCGACATCGACCTCGACTTCCGGAGCTACTTCATCGCCAACAAGAAGCTCGTCGACGAAGGCAAGGTCAAGCCGCTGACCGAACTGAAGCAGCTCAAGGAGCTCGCCAAGAACCTGACCTTCACCTTCGGCGACAAGAACTCGACCTCGGGCCACCTGATGCCGCGCTACTTCCTGAGCGAAGCCGGCATCGACCCGAACCTCGGCTTCAAGGGCGAAGCCACCTACCAGGCCTCGGGCGGCCACGCCGCGACGCTGAAGGCGGTCGCCAGCGGCGCCACCGACCTCGGCGCGCTGAACTTCGCCTACTACGACAAGGCCAGCGCCGAGGACAAGGCCAACGCCCCGATCGTCTTCACCACGCCCGGCTACGTCGACTACGCCTGGGTCGGCCACACCCGCGTCGGTGACGCCATGCTGCAGAAGATCACCACCGCGTTCACGCGGCTCGACAAGGACAACGCCGACGACAAGCAGGTGCTCGACGCCTGGTCGGCGAAGGCGCGCTTCGAGGCGGCCGACGCCAAGCGCTGGGACAGCATCCGCAAGGTGCGCGACTCGCTGCCGAAGGGCTTCCTGCAGTGACCGTGGCGACCCCGGCCCTCGCCGAGGTCGATGTCGTGTTCGCCGGCGTCGACGTGCGCCTCGGCGAACGCACCGTGCTCAGCGGCATCGATCTGCGCATCCCCCGCGGCCAGCGGGTGGCGCTGATCGGGCCGTCGGGAGCCGGCAAGACCACGCTGCTGCGACTGTGCGGCGGCGTGTTGTGGCCGACGCGCGGCAGCGTGCGGGTGCTCGGCCACGAGATCGGCGCGCTGCGCGGCAGCCGGTTGCGTTCGCTGCGCCGACAGGTCGGCTTCCTGCACCAAGGCGACAACCTGGTGCCGTCGCTGCGCGTCGCCCACAACGTGCTGATGGGCCGGCTCGGGCGGTGGTCGCTGCTGCGCGCCTTGTGGTCGTTGTTGCGGCCGCAGGAGCTGCCGCGCGCCGAAGCGGCGCTCGCCGCGGTCGAACTCGGCGACCGGCTGTGGGCGATGCCCGGGGAGCTGTCCGGCGGCGAACAGCAGCGCGTCGCCATCGCCCGCCTGCTGCTGCAGGAGCCGACGCTGCTGCTCGCCGACGAACCGGTCAGCGCGCTCGACCTCCGGCTCGGCCGCGAGGTGGTCCGCCTGCTGCTCGACGTCGCCGCCAAGGGCCGCACGACGCTCGTCAGCCTGCACTCGCTGGA
>JAEUHT010000254.1 GCA_016793265.1 Planctomycetota bacterium | reverse complement strand
CCCGCCAACGTGCGCGCGGTGTCGCCACCGGTTCCGCCGACTGCGATCCAGCTCACGCCGGATCGCCGCCAGCAGCGCGCTCGCTTCAGACCTCGGGCAGCGCGTCCAAGAAGCCGCCGAGGCGACGCGCGCGCACCGGGTGCTGCAGCTTGCGCACCGCCTTGGCCTCGATCTGGCGCACACGTTCGCGGGTGACGCGGAAGATGCGGCCGACCTCTTCGAGCGTGTAGGTGTAGCCGTCGCCGATGCCGTAGCGCAGCTTGATGATCTCGCGCTCGCGGAAGGTCAGGGTGCTCAGCACGCTCTCGATGCGCTCCTTGAGCATCTCGCGGCTCGCCGAGTGCACTGGCGACTCGACCGACTCGTCCTCGATGAAGTCGCCGAAGTAGCTGTCCTCGGAATCGCCGATCGGTCGATCCAGCGAGATCGGGTGCTTGCTGATCTTCATCACGCGCTTGGCCTCGTCCACCGAGACCTGCGCGGCTTCCGCGACCTCCTCGATCGAAGGCTCGCGCCCCTTGAGCTGGGTCAGCTTCTTGGAGACGTTGCGCAGCTTCGACATCGTCTCGATCATGTGCACCGGGATGCGGATGGTGCGCGCCTGGTCGGCGATCGAGCGGGTGATCGCCTGGCGGATCCACCACGTCGCGTAGGTCGAGAATTTGTAGCCGCGGCGGTACTCGTACTTCTCGACCGCCTTCATCAGGCCGGTGTTGCCCTCCTGGATCAGGTCGAGGAACGACAAACCGCGGTTGCGGTACTTCTTGGCGATCGACACCACGAGGCGCAGGTTGCCCGACGACAGCTTGCGCTTGGCATCCTCGTAGTTGGCGTAGGCCTGGCGCAGGAACTCCAGGCGCTTCTGCAGCCGCTCGACCGACTCCAGGCCGTCGATCTGCATCTCGAACAGGCGGCGCTTGGTCTCCAGCGCGTCCGGGTTCTGCAGCTGGGCGCCGCGGTAGCGCTGCAGGCGCGCCTGCAGCCGGTTCATCTCGGCGATGCGGCTCTCGAGCAGGTCGATCATCGGCCGCACCTTCTTGCCCTGCAGGTTGAGCTCCTCGATCAGCGCCACCGCCTTGCGCCGGCGCGAGAAGATGCGCTTCTTGAGCGCGGCGAGCTCCGCGGTCGACGGTTCGTCGCCGTTCAGCCGCGTGAAGTCCTTGCGCGCCGCCTCGTAGATCAGGCGCAGCGTGGCGATGTTGCCCGGCAGGCGGTCCGACAGGTCGGCCTTGCCGACCTCGGGGTCCTGCTGGTTGACCTTCAGCGTGCGGTCGAAGGCGAGCTCGCCCTTGAGCACGTCCTCGAGGATCTCGATCGCGTTCTTCATGCCGAAGCCCGACGACAGCACCTCCTTGCGGAACTGCTTGCGCGTCAGCTCGATCTTGCGCGCCAACGAGATCTCCTCCTCGCGCGTGAGCAGCGGGATCTCACCCATCTGGGTGAGATACATGCGCACCGGGTCGTCGATCTTCTCGGTGATGTCGACCATCGGCGCCGACAGTTCGGCTTCGGTCGGCTCGGCGATGTCGAGCTCGGTCGACAGGTCGATGTCCTCACCCGAGGCCTCCTCGCCGCCCTCCTCCTCCTTGCGGGCGCCAGCCTTCTTGTTCTTCTTGGACTCATCCTCGACGACGTCGAGGCCCGCCTCCTCGATCAGGCCGATGGCGGCCTCGATCTTCTCGGGCGAGGTCATGTCGTCGGGCAGGATGCTGTTCAACTGCGCCAACGTGATCGCGCCCGCCTTGCGGTGGGTCTTGATCAGGGTCTTGATCTTCTTGTCGAACTCGGTCGGTGCGGCCATTGGAGTCGATGATGGGCGGCCGGCGCATGCCGGTCGCGGCGTTCGGGGGCGGTATACGGAGGAAGGTCGGGGAATGCGCGCGCCGGCTCGGGCCCGGCATGCAGATCAGGCGGAGTGGTGGTCGGTCCGGGGGGATTCGGGGTCGTGGTCAGCAGCGAACGGCGGCGGTTCACCGTCACTGGCCGCAGGTTGGGGAGGTGGCGCGGGCGCCGCCGGCGGGCCGGCAGCTCGCACGTTCGCGGCGGTGCCGCCCGGCGATCCCGTGGCCGCAGCAGGCGGACGGTTGCTCGCGGGCCGCGGCCGATCGTCGCGCAGCCGTTGCAGCAACAACTGCTGCAGCCGCGCCGCAGTTTCCTTGTCGCCGATCGCCAGCGCGCGTTCGAGCTCCTGCCGCCAGGCGCGACGCTGGGCTTCGCCCGAGACCCGGCGCCGACCGGCGAGCAGACCCGCCCATACCGCGGCGGCATCGCCGATGCGGGTCGCCCGTTCGTGGGCGTCGGCCAACAGGCCCTGCAGCTCCGGCAGTTCGGCGGCGCGCGTGAACAGGTAACGCACCATCTCGCCGGTCCCTGTGCGTCCCAGCACGGCGCCATCGGCGGCCCAAGCCAGCAGGGTGCTGACGGCGTTCGACAGCAGCGGCGCTTCGGCCGCCGGGTCGAAGTTGGCGAGCAGGTTCGGTGAAGCCAGCACGCAGGCCAGCAGGTCGAACTCGGCCTGCTGCATCGGCGTGCGCGGTTGCGCCGGCGCCACCGGCGGATTCTGCGTGGTGCCCTTGGCAGGCGCACCGTCCCTGGCTGCCGGCCGCTTCGACTTCTCCAGCAGGCGTTCGAACGCCGGCGCCGGCACGTTCAGGTGCCGCGCCATCTGCTGCAGCAGCGCCGCGCGCCGCACCGGGGATTCGACCTGCTCGAGCAAGGCGCCACACATCTGCGCGGCGGTCTCCAGGTGCACGGCCTGATTGAGGTCGAGGCGCTTGCGCAGGATGCGGAACCAGACCGCGAGGGCATTCTCGGCGCCCGTGATCACGTCGGCGAAGCGCTCGCGCCGGGCCGCCACGAGTTCGGGGTCTTCGCCCGGCCGCGCGGTGACGACGTCGGCAGGGTCCTTGGCCGTGCCCCCCTCGGCGTCGCCCATCATGGCGATGCGCACCTCGAGGCGGCTGTTGACGAGCTCCCGCAGCGCCCGCTCCGCGGCCTGCACGCCGGCCCGATCGCCGTCGAACATCAACACCAGCCCGTCGCTGGCGTAGCGCTCGACGGTGCGCGCGTGTTCAGCCGTGAAGGCGGTGCCGAGCGAGGCGACAGCGCCGCGGAAGCCGGCGAGATGGCAGGCGATGACGTCGGTGTAGCCCTCCATCACCACGATGCGCCGCTGCCCAGCCTGCTTGACCTTGTGCAGACCGAACAGCACGCGGCGCTTGTTGAAGAACGGCGACTCGGGCGAGTTGAGGTACTTCGGTGGCTTGTAGTCCCCTTCGCCCTCGCTGCCAGGCGCCCCCGGGATCAACCGGCCGCCGAAGCCGACCACGCGGCCACGTTCGTCCTCGATCGGGAACATGACGCGACCGGCGAAGCTCTCGCGACCGTTGCGCAAGAGGCCGGCCTGCTCGAGCACCTCCAGGGACAGCCCCTGGGCCTGAGCGAAGCGCAACAGGGTGCCGGCAGGCGGATGGTAGCCGAGCCGCCACGGTTCGATCGCCTCACTGAGCCCGCGCCGCTCGAGGTAGTCGCGCGCCAGCTGCGCCCCTTCGCCGACCGGTCCGGTGCTGGCGAGCAGCGCACGCTGGAACAGGCCGGCGACCGCGTCGAGGTTCTGGTACGGATCCGGCCCCGCCGGGCCGCGTTCGGCCCCCCGCTGGAAAACGCCCTCGAGCGAGATGTTGGCGCGCTCCGCGAGCACTTCCATCGCCTCGCGGAAGGTCAGGCCGTCGCGCTCCATGAGCCAGGTGAAGACGTCTCCCGACTTGCCGCAGCCGAAGCACTTGTAGAACTGCCCATCACGATTGACGTAGAAGGACGGCGAGTTCTCGGCGTGGAATGGGCACAACGCCACCAAGCGCCCCGAGCCTCGCGGCTTGAGCGGCAGGTAGCTCTCGATCAGGGCGACCAAGTCGGTAGCCTCCTTGATGCGGAGCTTGGCGTCTTCGAAGCGGTCCAAACGGATCGGTAGGCCGAACGGGTCGGAGGAGAGGAATTGGTGAGGCGATGCGGGGGCGGAAACGCGACCCGACGACGCGACCACGGGGTCGGCCGGCGAGTTCGTCGGTCAGGCTGGCTCGGTAGCCCGCTGGCCTTCGCGCCAACCGGCAAGGCCAATTGGCAACGAAGGGGTTCGGGAGCCGAATTTGGGGGGAACACCGAAGGGTATCCCGCGACCGCCGACCAGGCGGCGACCGCGTAACCTTCCTGCCAACGCCTTCTTGCGGACCAGCGAACGGAGTCGTCGACCCACAATCCGGGCCAGCAGGGCAACCAGGGTTCCTGGCTGCCGTGAGCCCAACCAAAACCACCTGACCGGCGCGTTTCCGACGGACGCATCGCCCTGTGCAGTGGCGCCCATGCTGGGCCCACGCGAGTCCGGGTGTCGTTTGTTGGTTTGACCGGGGACGCTGCGAGTCGGAAACCGCGCAATGTAGCATGCCGTCGCTATCCGTCAAGCTTCTTCATCCTGGCAACCCCCCAGGAGCTCTCCCGGTTCGCCCTGGTCCCTCTCCCGGCCGGAGGCCAAGGTCCAGATCCGGCGACGGCACCGGCGACAGCCGGTAGCTGGTCAACCACCGCGGTGCAGGCCGAGCTTCTTCAACAGGAGCTGCTTCTCCTCCCGCGTCGTGCCCAGGATGCCGCCGACGATCACCGCGGGCAGCGTGAGCACGACGCCCTTGAGGCACAAGCTGCCCCAGCCGTCCACCACCAGCCGATCCTGGACCAGGTAGGCGACCAGCCCCATCACGGCGACGACGACGAGGCCGCCGCGGGTCGCGCGCACCATGAAGTCCCCCAGCGACAGGCTGAGCCGTTTGGCGAGGAAGCGCGGCTGCAGCACGAGCTGCGTGCAGACGATCGGGATCAGCGTACCGAGGGCGACCCCGAGCAACCCGAGCGGGTAGGCCAGCGTGATGCTGAGGCCGAGGTTGGCGATCGCCTCGAGCATCGACAAGCGCGACAAGAAGCGCACCTCGCGCATGCCGAACAGGATCTGCTTGCCGCACGTCATCAGGCCGCGCACGAGCGTCGCCGCCGCCAGCACGGCCATCACGGTCGCTGCGGACGTGTAGACGGCGCCCGACAGCAGCTCCGGGTGTTCGTGCAACCACACGGCGAGGAAGTCGTGGCCCAGGAAGATCAGGCCGCCGCCGATCACCGCCGCGAACAAGAAGATGTTCTTGCTGCCGAACAGGTAGAGCCGCCGCAGCGCCTCGTGGTCCCCGGCCGCGTCGCGCGACGTCGCATAGGGCGTCAGCGGCCAGGCGACCGAGTTGATCAGCATGATGTAGTAGCCGATGAAGTTGCCGCCGACGGTGTAGTACGACACCGCCTTGCTGTCGATCATGACCCCGATCACGAGCGTATCGGTGTACAGCACCACGCGGTCGGCGACGTTGATCAGGAAGTTGTGGAAGCCGAAGCTGCACAGCTCACGCACCGAGGCGCGACGGACCCAGCTCCGGCCGACCTGCAGACCTGGCAGCAGCCAGAAGGCGCTCGCCACCCGCACGATGCCGGCCGCGAGCTGCGTGCCTGCGGTCACCCACGCCACCCCGGCGAGCCCCTGATCCGCCAGCAGCACCCACACCGAGAGGCCGGCGTTGGCGAGCCGTTCGCCGATGGCGAGCAGGTTGGCGATGTCGAAACGCTGCCGCGCGTAGGTGGCGGTGCCGAACACGGCGATCGGGAAGGACAGCGCCACCGAACTGCCCATCACCAGCATCGCCACGGAGGTCGCACCGGCTTCCTCCGGGGCGACGTGGAACAGCACCGGGGCCCAGTAGGCGAGGCCGATGCTGGCGAGCACGAGCACCCCGGCGATCGGCAGCGTCAGCGCCACCGCGGTCGATATCGTGCGACTGACGCCGGCGATGTCGCCGGTCTCCCAGTAGCGCGTCGCGTACTGGCCGACGGCGGAACGGATGCCGAGGTCGAGGATGCCGTAGTAGCCGGTCATCGCCACGACCAAGGACCAGATGCCGAAGCCGCTCTCGCCGAGTCGATCGAGTACGAACGGCGTCAGCAGCAGCGCAACGACGACGCCGACGAGATAGCCGATGGTATTGCTCGCGATGTTGCGCGAGATGATCCTCAGCGCGCCCATGCGGCTCCTCGCCCCGGACGCAGCACAGGCTTGCAGGCAGGATCAGCCATGAGCGCCGGCCAAGGACTGCCGCCACATCGCGGCGGCGAGCAGGATCCAACCGAGGTGGTACGGGCGGCACTCGTTGCATACGAAGCCGGGTGCCAATTCGCGGCGGTCGCTGGTGCCGAACCAGGCGGCGCGACCGAGCCGCTGCAGCTCGCGCTTGCCGAGCCCGAGCAGCCCGGTGGTCGTCGGGTTATCGTGCTGCACGGCGCGCCACACCATGCCGCCCGCGGTATCGATCAGCTCGGAGCCGCGGCACTCGCCGCGCGCGTCGAACCAGTCCAGGCTCGCGCGCACGGCGGCGTCGTAGCGGCGCGGTCGACGGCTCGCGAGCGCGACCGCGAGCAACAACATCGGCCCCATCGCGTCCTGGTGCACCGAGTACACCGGGTAGCGCAGCGCCGGGGTCGCCTTCGCCTGCTGGTAGATCCACCACCATTGTCCTGTCGGTCCTTGCAGCGAGACGATGCGGTCGGCGCAGCGTTCTGCCGCCTGCAGCCAGCGGGCCTCCCCGCTGGCCGTCGCCAGCGCCGACAGCGCCATCGTCGGATACACCTGCGAGGCGAAGCTGCCGAGCCGGGTGTCGCGCCGCGTGCGCAGGAAGTCCTTGCGCCGCACGCGCCGCGCGAACGAGAACAAGCCGCTGTCGCGGTGCTGGTTGTCCAGCAACACCTCGGCGGTCTCGCCGGCGAACTCGGCCATGCCCGGCAGGCCCGCGGCGAGCCCGGCGGCGAGGCCGCGCAGCAGGAAGCCCATCTCCATGCTCGGGAAGTCCGCGCGCGCGTCGAACACCTCGGCTCGCCGCTGCAGCAGCAAGCGGGCCGTCGCCTCGGCGCGCGCATCGCCACGTTCCGTCTGCGCCCACAGCATGAGGCCGAGGTCGCCCGGCGACGGCTGCCGCCAGGTGGCCAGCGCGTCGCCCGACGCCCCCAGTTCGAGCCGGGTGCCGCCGCTCTGTTGCCACGCCGCGGCGCCGATCAGCACCATCGCCGTGTAGCGTTCGGAGCGCCCTTCGAGCCTGAGCTGGCCCGCATCGGCCTGCAGTGCGCGGTGGCAGAACCAGGGCCCAGCATCGATCTGCATGCGCGGCAGCCCGCGCGTGGCGATGGCGGCGAAGCGCTCGAACCAGCCCGTCACGGCGTCGAGACCCTGCGCAGCGAGCGGCGTCATGCGCCCCCCCGCGCGGTCGGGCGGCCGCCGAACAGGCGGCGCACTCGGCCACCGGCGCGGCGCAGCCAGTCGAAGACGGTCGCCAGCCACGGTCCGAGGTCATCGAGAGCGAACACAGCCCCGCGAACGGGCGGCCGGATCGACCACAACCACGCCAGCCGGCCGAGTTGGCCCTGCGCCCGGTAGTAGGCCGCCGACTGCCGATCCCAGGCCAGGTAGACCCAGCGCCGCGGCCGCGCGCGGCGCCGCACCGGCGGCAGTTCGATGCCGGCGAGGTCGCAGTAGGCCAGCCAGGCCAAGGGCACGCCGTTGGCGTCGGCGACGCCGTTCTGCCAATCGGGTCGGCAGACCGTGGGTTCGATCATGTAGTAGGCACCATCCCGGGCATCTCGCTTGTATTCCAGCGAGCAGAGGCCGTGCATGCCGACCCTGGCGAAGAAGTCGCGCGCGATGCGGTCGAGCTCGGGCACGTCGACCGGTTCGCTCGCCGACGTGCCGCCGCAATGCGGCTGCCATTGCCGGAGCTTGCGCGCGCTGAACACCCCCGCCGCTTCGCCACCCTTTCGGCAGTAGAGCAGGGTGAAGTGGATCTCGTCGTCGCCGCCGGGAATGTACTGCTGCAGCACCAACGGCGTCGCCGTCGGCGCCACCAGTTGGTAGGTGTCGAGCAAGGCCGCCCGGTCGGGCAGCACGTAAGCCTTGCGCAGACCCGCCGCCTGCCAGGCCTGGGTCTTGCTCGCGGGCTTCAAGATGCACGGGAAGACCATCTGTGCGGCGGCCCGCTCGACCCCGGCAAGGTCGTTCACCGACCACGTGCTCGGCATGCGCACGCCGAGCCGCTCGGCCACTGCGCGCATACGTTCCTTGTCGAGCAGGTCGTGCACCAGCTCCGGGGCCGGCATCGCGATCCGGTAGTGGCGCCGCAGTTCGTCGAGGTGGTCGGCGATCACCGCGACCGATTCGTCGGTGATCGGGATCAGCACCGGCCGGTCGGCGAAGCCCGGCCCCTTCGCGCGCAGCAGCGCCAGCAGGTCGGCGCCGGACGGGCCGCAGGTCCAGCGCTCGCTGAGGAAGCGCGAACGCGAGGCGAACCCGGCCTGCTCCCCGTCGATGCCGATCACCGGCACCCCGTGCCGGCCGAGCACGCGGGCGACGCCGAGGCCGTTCAGGTTCATGGCGACCACGATCGCTGGCAGGCGGGCACGTTCCGGCATCGGTCGGGCCGACCCTACGGGTCGCGAAATGGTGATTCAAGGCGCGTCCCGGCCGACCGGAATCGAGGCGCCCACCGCAACCATCCGTTGGAGCACGACCTGCCTGGGTGGAACGTGTAAGCACATCTCCGGGCGCCGCGCGAGCTACTGCCCGGTCCATTGCCTGCCATGACTCAGCCCGGCGCCGCATCCGCCCGCACCCTGGCCTCGATCCGGCAGCTCGTCGGGCACACGCCGCTGCTCGAAGTGCACTACCGCCTCGACGGCCAGGACCGCCGCGCCTACGCCAAGTACGAGTCGATGAACATGACCGGCTCGGTGAAGGACCGCATGGCCTGCCACATCCTCGCCGAGGCCTATGCCAACGACATGCTGCGGCCCGACGACATGATCGTCGAGGCCAGCAGCGGCAACACCGGCATCGCCTTCGCGGCCCTGGGTGCTGCGCTCGGCCACCCCGTTCGCATCTACATGCCGGACTGGATGAGCCGCGAACGGGTGCAGCTGATCGGCAGTTTCGGCGCCGAGATCGTGCAGGTGTCGTCGGCCGAGGGTGGCTTCGTCGGCTCCGTGCAGCTGGCCGAACGCTTCGCGCGCGAACATCCCGGCGTGTTCCTGCCGCGCCAGTTCGAGAACCAGGCGAACGTGCGCGCCCACGCCAATACGACCGGGCCCGAGATCCTGCTGCAGCTCGAAGCGTTCGGCAGGCGGCCGGCTGGGTTCGTCGCCGGCGTTGGCACCGGTGGCACGGTGATGGGTGTCGGCCGGGCGCTGCGCAGCGTCTTCCCGAAGGTGCGGGTGCACCCGCTCGAGCCGGCCAACTCCCCCACCCTGCGCACCGGTCACAAGGTCGGCAAGCACCGCATCCAGGGCATCTCGGATGAGTTCGTGCCGCCGGTCGTCGATCTCGACTGGCTCGATCCGGTGGTCGACGTCTGGGATGGCGACGCCATCCTGATGGCGCAGAAGCTGGCCCGGGACCTAGGCCTCGCCGTCGGCATCAGCGGCGGCGCCAACCTCGTTGGCGCGATCATGCTCAACGAAGAGCTCGGTGCCAATGCCGGCGCCGTGATCACGGTGTTCGCCGACAGCAACAAGAAGTACCTGACGACAGACCTCTGCCGCGAAGAGCCGGTCGAGAACCACTACTGGACGCCGCGCGTCGAGCTGCTCGGTTTCCGCGCCGTGCGTTGAGCCGGCGGGCCAAGCCGGCTTCGCCCGCTCAGGCCGGTCGCCCCGGGCAGCACGCGCGCCACCATTCGAGCAGCACCCCGGCATCGAGCTGCTCGGCGCGCTGCGCCAGCACCTCGGCGGCAAGGCTCGGCGGCACCACACCGGCCGCCGCCGCCGCCGCTGGCAGCGTGTGGCGCAGCACCTTGCGCCGCTGACGGAACAGCTCGCGCACGAACACGCCGAAGCGCCGCCGTTCGTCGCCGGTGCGCAGCAGCAGCGCACCGGGCGGCCGGCGGTCGAGTTGCAGCAGCGCCGAGACGACCTTGGGCCGCGGCCGGAAGACGTCGGGCGGCACGTCGCGCAAGAGCCGGGCACCGAACGCGGCCTGCACCTGCACCGACAGGGCGCCGAAGTCGGCGCTGCCCGGCGCCGCGGCGACGCGCGCCGCCATCTCCTTCTGCACCAGCACGACCGCCCGGGCCGGCAGCGGATCGAGCGCACAGAGCTCGGCGAGCAGCGGGCCGGAGACCGAGTACGGCAGGTTGGCGACGACGAGCAACCGGCCACCACGCTCGGCGGCGGCGCGGGCCGCGTCGGCGACAGCCGGCAGCAGCGTGCGCCCCGGACCGCTGAGGGCGTCGGCTTCGACCCACTCGATGTTGCCATGGCCGGCGAGGTCGGCGCGCGTGAGCTGCAGCAGCCTGGCATCGATCTCGATGCCGAGCACGCGGCCGGCGCGCGCCGCCAGCTCGCGGGTCAGGAAGCCGAGGCCGACGCCGATCTCGACCACGGTGTCGGCGGGCGTCGGCCCGGCCTGTTCAGCGATCCACGCGTGCAGGGTCGGGTCGAGCAGGAAGTTCTGTCCCAGCGCGCTGCTCGGCCGGAAGCCGATCGCCGCCATGCGGGCCAGGTAGTTCGAGAACGCTTCGCGGGAGCTCATCCGGCGTATCCGCCGCGGTCGGCCAGCGGCGTCGCCGCAGCGGCGGTCCTCAGGAACAGGCAGGCAAACGTCATCATCAGTGCCCAGGAGCCTCTCAGTTGCCGAGCTCGTCGTCGAGCAACTTCGCGCACGGGCCACGACCCATGCGGGAATCCCGCAGCCGGCGCCACACCGGGCCGAGCACTTCGGCGTTGCGCCCGCGCCGCAGGAAGCGTCGCAGCTGCTCCTTTTCGTCCGCGGTCAACCCCGGTTGGTGGCTGCCGAGTTCCCGCAGCAGCTCGCCGGCGCTGACGAACAGCCGCAAGCCGGTACTGCGACGGCGATCCCCGGCGGCCACCACCTCGAACGGCTCCGTCATCGGCCGCGTGAAATCGGCGCCCATGACGAGCCGCGGCACCAGTGGCCCTCCCGCTTCGGCGGCGAAGCAGACCGGCAGCAGGCCGGCCGGACCTTGCCAGACTGCGAGCGCCGGCGTGCGCAGCACCTGCTGCTGGCAGCGGCGCAGCGACGCGACCGGATCGAAGTCCTCGCTGCACCAGGCCACCGCCACCGTTTCGGTCCATTCGCCGACGTTGCCGATCAGGTCGTACGGGGTCTCACCACCCGTGCGCCGGCCCGATTCGAAGGTGCCGACCGGCGTGACGTCGCCCATGCCGAGCTCGCTGGTGTTGGCGCGCGTCGGGTCGAGCTTGCTGCCCCACGGGTACAGATCGCGTTGCAGCCCCCACGGCAGTTGCAGCGACACTTCCCCGACGCTGGTGAGTTGCCATTCATCGGCCGTCGGCAACCGGGCGAAGCGCCAGCGAGCGAACGCCCGCGCCTGCCTCAGGTCGACCTGCGCCACCGGCAACGCTGCATCGCCGGTCGTATCCTGCGAGCCAGCGCCCGCCGCGCGGCCCACGTCACTGGCGGCGAACTGCTGCCAATCCTCGCGCGTCACCTCGAAGCGGTCGACGAACAGGGCGCGCTCGCCTTCGGCGAGCGTACGTTCGATCAGGACCAGGTCGCGCAACGACCCGAACCGGCCATGCCGGGTCTGTGTCAACGCCGGGGTCTCGCGCGTGCAGGCGGCGCCCAACCCCAGCAGCAACCCCAGCAGCAGCAAGCCAGCGCCGGCAAGGCCCGATCGGGCGGCACGGCGCGAACCCAGCTGGCTGGCGACGCGGATCACCGCCGTTCGATCAGCAGGATCTCGACACGCCGGTTCTTGCTGCGGCTGGCGTCGTCGTTGCCCTGCACAGCCGGACGGTTCTCCCCGTAGCCAGCGATGCTGACCTGCTCGGTCTTGCAGCCGCAGGCGTTGATGAGGTGGTCGGCAACCGCCAGCGCGCGCTGCGCCGACAGGTTCAGGTTGGTGCCCCACTGGCTGCGCTGGATCTTCTGGTCGTCGGTGTGACCTTCGACGCGGATCTCGCGGCCCTGGAGCTCGCTGGCCAGCTCGGACAGCGTGCGTTTGCCCGGCTCGGTCAGCACCGCCTGCCCGGAGTGGAACAACACGCCGCCGGCGACGCGGAATGCGTAACCCTCGGGCGTCGGCACCAGCTCCACGCCGTTGGCGGCGCTCGGGGTGTTGGCGCCGAATTTGGCCATCAGCTCGGCCAGCTTGGCCTTCTGTTCGGCGATGTAGGCCGCGTCGGCGGCGCGGCTGCCGAGGTCGGCGTTCTGCTGGCGCAGGCGCTCGTTCTCGGCCGCGAGCATCTCGTGCTGCTTGCCGAGGTCGGCGATCTGGCCGCGCAGCACGCTGTTGGCGCTCTGCTCGCGGCGGTATGCCTCAGGACTCACACAGGCTGTCGCGGCCATCAGGAACGCGACCATCGTCACGGTGTACTTCATGGATTGCCCCCTCGCGTCGTGTGGCGGTCAGGTGTTCGCCTGGCCGACCGGGGGCCGGGCGAAGGCGCGCGAGGGTAGCCGCAAGGCCGCGCAAATGCCAAGGCGGGCGGCGACGATTCGTGGGGCTGCCCACCGAGTCAGGGGACCCGCCGTCCAGGGCAACCGAGAGCCGGGTCGATCGGTGGCCGAACAGGACGCGCAGGCTCGCCTGGGGTCAGCGAGCCGGCGGACTGCCACCATGCCGCAGCGCTGCGCGCCAGCGGCGAACTGGGTGCCGGTCCCGCCATTTGAGGCCGGTCCCGCCAGTTGAGGCGGGCGGCACCGCGTCACGTCACTTGTTGGCCCAGGCCGACGTGAAGACGCTTTCCTTCGGGTCGCTGTGCTGCGAGATCGAGTAGTGCATCAGGGCACCCCAGATCATCACGACCGCGCCGAGGATCGCGAACGCGGTCACCCAGCCCGGCTCCTTCGGTGAGGCACCAGCCGCCACCGCGACCGGGCCCGAGCGGCCGGCGCGGGCCGGCGCGCGGCGCACGGGCTTGTCGGCGACCTCTTCGTCGTCGGCCAACAGCGTGTCTTCATCCGAGATCTGCTCCGTCACCATGCCGGTGTCGTCCTCGAGCGAGTCGGCGAACGAGAGGTTGGTGTCGCCTTCACTCTTGGCGGTCAGCGAGCGGATGTCCTCGGCGCGGAACTTCATCGAGTCGCCATCGCGGTACGCACGGATCTCACCTTCGGAGACCAGCTTCTTCAGCTCCTCGCTGCGCATGTTCAGCTCGCGCAGAGCCTTGTCGAAGGAGAGGAAATCGTCGTTCTTGTCGGACACGGACCTACCTCACAGCGTCGCGGGGACGAGCAGGGGGGGAAGTGGTTACTGGGGAGAGGGACTGGTGGCGCCAGCGAGAGCACCCACCGGGCCAAAGTAGCTTACCGCAAGTTCCGGGTTTGTGTAGCCACTTGTTGGGGCGACGGCTAGCGGCGGCCCTCGGGCTCGAGCCCGGTCTTGACGTCGCGGTCCTTGCGACCGCGCTTCTGGAAGAGCTCCTGCAGCTCGTCGTATTCGTACTCACTGCGGTCGTTGTAGGCGTGCAGCTGCAGGTCGAGGTCGATGCGGCGGGCTCCCACCAGCATGACCCGGCGCTGCTCGGACGAACCGCCGCGGGCTTCGTAGACCGCGAGTTGCCGATTCTGGGTGTCGATCAGGTAGAGCACCGAGGTGCCGACCCCGTAGCTGCCGGTGACGGCGATGAAGCCGTTGCCACTGGCGCTCTGGCCACCTTCTTCGCTGTAGACGATCGGCGGCGCTGCCTCCGGAGTCTCTTGCGGGGCGGTGATCGGCGCCGGCGCCGGGTTGACCGGGCCGCGGCCCTGCGCCTCGACCGCCGGTCCGCGCAGCAGCCCGGGCAGGTGATGACCGAGCAGGAAGGTGGCGCCGAAGCCGACGCCGAGCAGGAGCGGTTGGGACCAGGACTTCATCGTTCGCGGCATCCGAGGGGGCCGGAACTCTACTGCCCCGAGGCCGCCGGCGCGAAGGCCCCCCGCCGCAGGAAGTGCAACACCTGTTGGTGCACGCGGGCATCCAAGGTCAGCCGGGTGTGGCCGACCGGCAGCTGCAGGCTCGCCTTGGCGCCGGCGAAGCTCGCTTCTGCCACTGCCACCGTGCCGTCGTCGTCGCCCGGGATCGCGGCGTTGCCGCCGCCGAGGCTGCCGACGATGGTGCCGGAGACCTCGCCGTACGGAATCGGCTGCAGGTGCAGCGGGTCGCCCGGCGACAACTGCATGGCAGCACCGGTGCCCATCACCAGGCGGAAGACGAACCAGTGTTTGCGCAGGTCGGCCAGCACGGCCCCCCGGTGCGGGGTGCCGAGGTAGACGCAGGAGGTCGGCCGCCGCGCCGCAGGCCGACGCAAGTACTCCTGGATGACGAGCCCGCCCATCGAGTGGCCGACGAAGTGGATCTCGGCCGCCGGGTTGGCGGCGAGTTCCTGCTCGATCGCCGTGTGCAGCCGTTCGGCGAACTGCTCGATGCGGCCGCGCGTGCTCCGGTAGCCGGGGTTGATCACCGCGTAGCCGTGCGCCCGCAGCGTGCGTTCGAGCCGGCCGAGCGAAGCCGACGAGCGCCACAGGCCGTGCTGCAGCACCACCAGCCGCCGCTTGCCGTCGGCCGGCGTGTGCAGTGCGGCGACCTCGGGCCCGGCGCCGAGGTTGATGACGTAGTCGAACGGCCACGCCACCGGCAGGCCGACCAGCACCCCCAAGGTGAAGGCCACGATCAGCACCAGCAGCCCGCCCAGCACAAAGCCGCGCCGGCGGTTGGGGCGGCGCTCAGCCACGCGAGGGTTCCCCGGGGAACTGCTCTGCAACGGCCTGCGGCAGCCCGCTGTGCAAGTGCTTCGACCACGGCAATCCCCGCAGCACCGTCGCCTCGTGCTGGCGCATCGCGGCCGTGCGCGCGGCGACGACGTCCGGCGGCACCACCAACGCGGCGAGGTCGAGGTAGACCTGCTCGTGGCGCGCCTCGGCTTCGCACAGCTCGCGGTAGAACGTCGCCACGTCGGGCGCCGACGCCGCGCACGCCTCTGCCAGCAGCGCCATGCGCTCGTGCGAGCGCGACTCGATGATGCCGGCGATCACCAGCTCGTCGACCAACCGCAGCGGCATCGTCGTCGCCGCCCCGGCCTTGAGCTTCGCCGCGTAGGCGCTCGGCGCCAGCGTGCCGAACGGGATGCCCCGGGCGGCGAGCAGTCGCAGCGTGCGCTCGAGGTGCACGAGCTCCTCGCGCGCCAGCACCGACAGGCTCTTGTGCACTTCACTCTGCGGCGGCAGGCGGAACAGGAAGTTGAGCGCGCAGGCGGCGGCCTTCTTCTCCAGGTGGGCCTGCTCGACCAGCAGCTCGGCCAGGTGCGGCAGCTGCGACTCGGCCCAGGTGATCGGCGTCACGAACGGCATCGCCGGGAACGGTAGCGCCGATGCGGCGGCGCACCATACGGTCAGCGTTCGCGGCGCAGCACGGCGTCGCGCAGCACGGCGCGGGCGCCGGTGGCGTCGCGCACGGCACTGGCCTGGTGCGTGCCGTCGCAGCAGAAGCGCTGGCCGTCCCAGACGAACTGCAGCACCTGGGCGCCCGCACCGGCCGGGCGCTCGACGGCCACCGCGGCGCGGTCGCCGCGCACCTCCAGCGCCAGCACCGGCAGCTGCAGCCAGGGCGTCCACGGCGCCACCGCCGCCAGTTCGCGCAGCGTGGCGGCGTCGAGGCGGCGCTCCGTCGCGCGCAGCCGGCCGGCGAGCTGTTGGCGCATCGCCGCGGTGGTCGCCGCGGTGAAGCCGCCGACGTCGCCTGCCGCGCACGCGGCGTCGACGCTGGCGGCCGCGGCCCGCAGCCGGGACAGCGCC
>JAEUHT010000253.1 GCA_016793265.1 Planctomycetota bacterium | reverse complement strand
GCCGTCGTCTTCGTCGCGGTGTTCGTCGTCGTCGCGATACCGTCCGTGCCCATGCTCGAACAGGGTGCTGCGGCATCGGGCAACGAGGGGCGTTGCCCGTCTTTGCCCCTCGCGTTCTTCGTGCTCGTGACCATCGCCTTGGCCTCGATTTGGACAGTTCACTGTCCCGATCGGAGGGGGCCGGCGATCGGCGCCGTTCCTCACCCGCGCGCAACACGCGACGCGGAAGAAGCCTGCGGCGGTCGTGCGGGATCAGGTCGGTTCTGGACCTGTTCCCGCACACCGAGCACGTCGAGTTGCTCGCGCTGCTCGAACGCACGACGTGAACCGCGCCACGGCGAAGGCGCCGTGAAGCGCCTCGTGCACATTGACTGCGAGCCGTATCTGGTCGAGCGCGATGCCATCGGCGGTTGCCGCGGGCGACGAAGATCCACCATGCCGAAGCGACCGGCGTCGGCTAGTCTGTTCCACTCTCCGCCCCGCCTGCCGCCCGAAATCTCCCCGCCGATGCGCCTCGCAACTTCTTCCGTCTCCCTGGTCGGCATCGCCTCCTTGGCGTTGCTGGCCGCCAACTCCGCCCCGTTCTTCGCCGCGCCGACCGACGTACAACAGCCCGGCACCCAACCGCTGGAGGCGTTCCTGCTCGGTGGCCTCGGCAACTGCGATGGTTGCCACGGGTACTACGATCCGAACGTCGAGCCCGTCGAGACCTGGATGGGCAGCATGATGGCGCAGGCGGGGCGCGACCCGGTGTTCTGGGCCGCGCTCGCCGTCGCCGAGGGCGACTTCCCGAGCGCCGGCGACTTCTGCATGCGCTGCCACACGCCGCGCGGCTGGCACGAAGGCCGTACGACGGCGACCGATGGCTCGACGCTCAACCCGGCCACCGACTCGGACGGCCTCGAGTGCTCGATCTGCCACAGCCTCGTCAACCCGAACAAGCAGGAGCACCCGGGCATCCAGAACTGGCCCTACGGCGCCAACGACGGCGGCTCGCCGGCGACCGGGTACTACGGCAGCGGCATGCAGGTGATGGCGGGCAACTTCACGCGCTACGGCCCGTACAACAACGCCGCCGCCGGCCACGCCTGGGCGCAGTCGCAGTTCCATCGTTCGATCGACTTCTGCGGCACCTGCCACGACGTGAGCAACCCGGTCGTCGGTGACCTGGCGCCGAACAACGGCGCGCAGATCCCGCTGGCGCCCGGCACCTTCAGCGGCGTGCCCGGCGCGCCGGTGGACCAGAAGGCCGCGTTCAACAACTTCCCGTACCAGTACGGCGTCGTCGAGCGCACCTACAGCGAGATGAAGGCGAGCCAGCTGTCGACGATGCTCGTCGCCTCGTACCCGTCGCTGCCGGCGGACCTGCAGCGTGGTGCGCTCAAGCGCGCCTACGACCAATCGATGCTGGCCGGCATGGGCGGCGACTACGAAGACGGCTCGCCGCGCTACTTCAACTGCCAGGTCTGCCACATGGAGCCCAACGTCGGCGAAGGCGCCGCGTTCGGCATCGCGCCGCTGCGCCACGACCTCGCCTCGCACGACCTCACCGGCGGCAACACCTGGGTGCCGAACGCCATCCAGTGGCTCGACAACCAGGTGCCGAGCCGCCTGCGCATGGGCAGCGGCATCACGCCCGTGATGTCGGCGGCGATGGACCGCGGTGTGCTGCGCGCGCGCGCTTCGCTCAAGCGCGCCGGCGCCCTCGACCTCGACGGCAACACCCTGCGCGTCACCAACCTGACCGGCCACAAGCTCATCAGCGGCTACCCCGAAGGCCGCCGCATGTGGCTGCGCACCACGTGGCGCGACGAACAGAACAACGTGCTGCGCGAAGACGGCAGCTACGACACCTTCACCGCGACCGTCAACGGCACGCCCTACTCGGTGCAGTCGATCACCTCGCCGACGCCGCGCGTCTACGAGGCGAAGTACGGCATCACGCAGGATTGGGCGCTGCAGCTGCTGGGCCTCGGCTTCTCGCCGCTGATGCCGCTGGCCTACGACCGCACCAATGGTGCCGTGACGATGACGCTGGCCCAGCTGGCGTCGATGCCGGCGGGCGCGGAACACGAGACGTTCCGCTTCGTGCTCAACAACAAGGTCATCAGCGACAACCGCATCCCGCCCTACCAGATGGCGCGCAACGAGGCCGCGACCCGCAACGTGCTGCCGGTGCCGGCGACGCAGTTCGGCAATCCGTCGTCGGGCGGCCACTACGACCACTTCGACAACGTGCCGCTGTCGCCGCCCGCGGGCGCCACGCGCGCCGACATCGAGCTGCTCTACCAGACCTCGAGCTGGGAGTACATCCAGTTCCTGCTGCTCGCCAACCCGGGCACCAGCGCGTTCCTCGCCAACGTCGGCCAGGACCTGTTCGACGCCTGGCGCAACACCGGCATGTCGCCGCCCGAGGTGATGGCGAAGGCGCGCTGGTGCAACCTGCCCGGCACCAACGAGGACCTCGTGCTGGAGTCCGGCATCAACAACGGCCCGATCGACGGCACCTGCGGCAAGATGGTGCTGCCCGGCGACACCATGCACTTCCGCGTGCGCAGCCCGCTCGGCACGCACCAGGCGCACATCGGCGGCCTGTTCCTGCAGCTGCACGACCCGTGGGCGCCGCCGCTCACCGGCATCCTGCAGGGCCTGCACATCGACCACTCCGACGGCTACGTGATGATCGTCGGCGTGCCCGGCAGCGGCTGGAACTTCAGCCTGCCGATGCCCGCTGGCGTGACCGGCATCCTGCGGTGGCAGGCGCTGATGATCACCGACGCGCCGGCCAACGGCCTGTTCGCGCTGACCGACGCCCACGACATCTGGCAGCCGTGATCGAGGCGCCGGGCGTGCTCGTCACAGGATGTCGAGCACGCCGGTGCTGCCGTTGGTGAGCGTGTCGACCGTCGTCAGGTAGTTGCAGTCGATTGCGAACGGCGTGTTCCACGGCAGCTCGTCCTTGTCGCCGACGCCACCGAGCGCGGCGGCGAGGAAGGCGCGCGCCAGTCGCGAACGTTCGCCGTCCGCTGCCATCGACACCAGCGGCTCGATGGCGCGCCGATCGCCGATGCGACCGACCGCCGCCGCCACCGCGGCCAGCACGGCGAGGCTGTGGTCGCCGTCGAGCATGGTGAGCAGCCGCGCCGTGGCGTCGTGGTCGCCGAGGCAACCGAGGGCGACCGCACACTGCATCAGCAGGAACGGCCGCCGCGCCGACCGTTCGAGCATCTCCTGCAGCAGCGGCACCGCCGAGGTGTCGCCGAGCAGGGCCAGCGAGATGCACAGGTAGCCCGCGAACGGCTCGTCGGCCTCGTTCTGCTGCAGCAGGCGCTGCACCGCCGCCGCCGCAGGCTCGTAGCCGGTCAGGCCCAGACCGACCACCAGGGCGCAGCGCAGGTCGTTGCTGGCGGCCTCGCCGAGGTCCTGCAGCAGCATCGTCGCCACGTGCGCATCCGGCGCCCCACGGCGGCCCGCCGGCTCGGCGGCGAGGCCGAGCGCGATCGCGAGCCACGGCCGGTCGTTGGCCTTGCTGCCGCGCACGTAGGCCGACTGCAGCCACTTCGACACCTCGTCGCCGCCGATGCGACCGAGCGCGATGGCCGCGAACTGCCGCGTCGCGCGGTCGCGGGTGCGTTCGTAGGTCTGCTGCAGCACCTGCACGGCCGCGACATCGCCCGCGTCACCGTCGCCGCCGCGCACGAGCATGCCGAGCGCGATCGTGCACGACTGCAGGATCGCGGCGCCCCGCGGCGATGGCGCCGTCAGCTCGGCGGCGAAGCGCTGTTTGCACTGCTGGTGCAGCGGCGACCCGCCGCGCCCGAGCAGCCGCGCGACCGCGATCGGGGCGTGGCTCTGCACGGTCTCTTCGCTCGGGCCGAGGCTGTCGCCGAACCAGCGCAACAGGTCCTCGACCGCGACCCAGCTCAGCCGCTTGTCGGCGGCGCGTTCGGGGTCCGCGCGCAGCACGCCGATCGCGGTCACCGCCGCCGTGCGCACGTCACGATCGGTCAGCGTGGGGTCGCGCAACTGCCGCCACAGCGCGTCGCGCACCACCTGCTGCTGCGCCGGATCGGCGCCGCGCCGCGCCAGGATGCCGAGCGCGTAGGCGGCGAACGCGCGCGTTCGTGGCCGCACCGCCTCCCGGTCGACCAACCGCCGCCCATCGGGCTCGTCGAGCAGCAGCGCGCGGAGCGGCGCCACGGCGCGCGCTTGCCCGGCGAGGCCGAGCGCGAGCACGGCCGTCTCGCTGACCTCCTGGTCGTCGCGCCGCACGCGCGCCGCCAGCTCGGTGGTGAGCTCGAACCCGGGCGCGTCGCGACCGATCTTGGCCAGCGCCACGAGACAGGCGCCCTGCACCTCGCGGTTGTTCTCGCCGGCGAGCAGCGCCGCCAGCGCCGGCACCGCGCGTTCGACCAACTCCTTCTGCGTCGGCTGCCAGCGTTCGGTCACGCCGCTCTGCCGCCGCGCCCCGAGGTAGAAGTCGTCGGAGCCCGACACCGGCACCATGAGCCGCGCCGTCTGTCGATGCAGGAAGGGCTCCTTGTTGAACTCCCACCACGTCTGCCAGCCGAGCTCCTCGCTGGCGACAATCGGGATGCCGGTGGTGCCGCCCGTGTTGGGCGGGGCCGGTGTCGCCGGTCCGCGCGGCACCGGCATGGGCACGCCGCCGCCGCCGGTCGTCGGTGTCCCGGGTGCACCGGGCGTGCGTGGCACGGTCGGCGGCTGCGTCACCGGCAGGCGCGGACCGCGATACTGGCCGCCGTGCGCCGGCAACGCCGCCGACGCGACCACCACGGCCAGGATCGAGAGGGCGACACGAACCATCGGCAGCGGCACTCTAGTCGATGCGGCCGGCGGCGTAACGAAGCGCCCGGCGGCGGCGGTCAGAACCGCAGCGGCAGCGCCGGGGTCGCGCCGACCACGGCTTCGCCACCGCCGGTCACCAGCAGCGCCCGCACCAGGCCACACTGCAGCGCCAACCCCGGCAGGCGCGGCCATCGCAGCTCCGCGCCGAGGCGCCCGCCCGGCCCGAGTTCGCCGATGCCACCCAGACCGAGGGAATCCCGCCAATCCGCGAGCAGGCAGGTCGGCGCCGCCGGCGGTTGCAGCAGCCACGGCTCGACGCCGTCGGCATCGCGCGGCAGCAGCGCGTGCGGCCAGTCGAGGCCGATCTCGAGCACGTGCCGGTGACCGGCCGAGACCACGGCACTGGCGAAGTAGCTCGCAGCCCCATCGCGGCGCACGAGGGCGGCGCTGCCGCGCGGCGCGGCCACCGGCTCCACCACGAAGCGGGTGAACGCCGGCCCCTCGCCGGACCACGCCACGCCGAAGTCGCCGGCGGTCAACGCCCCATCGAGCTCCGTCAGCATCTGCGCGTCGTCGAACCAGGCGGCGAGACGGAAGCCGTGCACCTGCAGCGCCAGCGTGTGTGGTCCGGGCGACAGCGGCGGCAGCGGCGCCCGCGCCAGCTCCATGCGGGAGCCGCCGACGCGCCGTGCGAGCCGCAGCTCGCCGCGGTCGCGATGCCAGTCCAGGCGATACAGGTTGTCGTCGTCGCGGCGCCGCGCGATCAGACCGCAGTCGCCGGCGGTGGCGTCGAAGGTGACCACGAGGCGGTAGTCGCGGCGCTCGGGGGCGGCGATGGTGCACGTTCCCGGCCCCTCTGACCACGCGGGGTCGTGGGCGGCGATCGCGGTCGCCGCGACCGGGGCCGCGCGTTCGACGGCGAGGCCCACCACGTCCCCGTCCACCACCACGAATCGCAACGACTCGGGCTTGCCGGCGGCATCCGCGGCGAAGTGCACGTCGTAGTCGCCGGCCGGCAACACCACCGCGGCCACGCCGAGCGTGGCAGCCGCCGCCGCGCCGACGACCCGCGGTGGCACCGGCGCGCCGTGCGTCGTCCACGTCGTCTGCGCCGCCAGCGCACCGACACACCCCGTCGCCAGGGCCACTGCCAGCTCGGGCCTCATGCGCCGGGCGCTCCGTTGTGGCGCAGCATGTTGCAGAACATCGCGCCTTGTTCGCGGGCGTCGTCGAGGGCGACGTGGGTGTGCGGCAGCGCATCCGCCCACGCCGCCGGCAAGGCCCCCTTGACACAGTCGCGGTAGTCGCGCTTCAGCAGCGCCATCGCGTAGGTCTTGACGTCGAGCGCCGAATGCCCGAACGGGGAATCGCCGTGGAAGCGCATCAGGTACCAGTAGACCCACATGAAATCGTAGCCGGCGGGCTGGCCGACGAAGACGACGCGGCCCGGCAGCTTGCGCAGCCACTTCGCGTAGCGCGGCACGGCCGTCGCCGGGTCCTCGGGGTCCTGGCGCGCACGCGCCAACGCCTCGGGGTGCCCCTCCCACCAGGCCATCGTGCGCACGTGCGGCGCGGCGCCCGGCAGCGGCGCGAGGTTGACCGTGAACTCGTCGACGACCGTCTTGTCGGCGCGGTAGGCGACCGAGGCCAGGCTCAGCATCGAATGCGGCCCGGGGATGGGGCCGTCGGCTTCGACATCGGTGCTCACGTAGATCTCGTCCGGCATCGTGGTCCATCTTGCCGCCGCCGCGCGGCCGCCGCACGCGCTCGCCGACGACGACCCTACAGGATCGGCACCGGCAGCGCCTTCGCCATCACGGTGCGCGCATACGGGAACGCCGGCTGGTCGAGCGTCAGGACCGTCGCGTAGAGCGTCCAACCGCTCAAGAACGGGAACGGCGGGATGTTGACGGCCGAGCTCGCCGCACCATTGGCGTCGAGCACGCCGACCGAACCCGGCAGCAGCACGTTCGGCCCGAGCGTCACCGTGGTGAGCATGTCGTAGTCGATCGGGATGACGGCGCCGTCCGGCAGCGGGATGCCGACGTTCGCCGACAGCGCCATGACCATCAGGTAGTCGAGGCCATGGTCGCCCGGCAGCGACGCCGTGATCGTGGTCGAACCGCCGACCGGCACCGGTCCGGCGACCGTCAGGCGCGGTTCGCGCAGCAGCACGGTCTGGTTGGCGGGCACGTTGGTCAGGTACTGCTTCTGCCCCGACGGCCAGGTCACCGTCACGCGATCGGCGATCGCCGCCGTGCCGAGGCCGAAGTGCACACGGCGGTCGGAGCTGCTGACGTAGCCGACGCCGCTGCGCACCCACTGCCGCTGCCGCCGCGTGCCGGTCTGCACCTCGATGCGCGCGCCGAGACCGTCCCGATTGCCCACCGTGCCCTCGGTGCGAAAGCGCAGCCAGTTGCCGGCCGCGACCTGGTTGCGATACAGCGCGAGCCCCACCGGCGCCGGCGGTGTGCTGGCCGAGCTGAAGCGCTGCACGATGTCGAGCCGGCCGTCGTCGTCGAAGTCGCCGATCGCGGCCGTGAACTGCGGGTACAGCAGGCCGAGCCCGAGCGCGCCGGTCGTATTGGGCCACGGCACCTGCGCCGCCGCCGCAGCGCCCGGGTTGCGCAGCATGAAGTTCGGGAACGTCTGATGCACGACGTGCAGGTCCTGCCAGCCGTCGTTGTCGTAGTCGAGGAAGTTGCAGGCCCAGCCGGTGGCGCCGCCCTGCAGCCCGTAGGTCGCGGTCGCATTCGTGTAGCTGCCGGACCCCGGGTTCCACAGCTGGAACAGGTGGTCGACCGGATCGTCGGTGCAGAAGAAGTCGACGCCGCCGTCGTTGAAGACATCGACGAAGTCGATGCCCATGCCGTCGATCGCCGCCGCCGCCCCGTACTGCGCCGCCACCGGCGAGAACGTGCCGTCGCCGTCGTTGCGCCACAGCTCGTTGGCGCCGAACACGGTGCCGCGGTCGTTCACCTCGAGCAGATCGGGCCAACCGTCCTCGTCGAAGTCGAAGAACGCCGCCGCCTGCGTCGCCCGCACCGTGGTGAGCCCGGCGCCCACGGTGACGTCGGCGAAGACGCCGTTGCCGAGGTTGTGGTAGAGGCGGTTCGCCGCCGGCCCGCTGCCGGCCGCGTTGAAGTGATTGCCGAGGTAGAGGTCGAGCCAACCGTCGCGGTCGTAGTCCCCGAACGTCGCCGCGTAGGTGTCGTCGGCGCCGACGAGACCGCGCGCCACGGCCTGGTCGGTGAAGTGGCCAGCGCCGTCGTTGACGAACAGCCGCGGCGGTTGCAGGTGGCGCCCGACGAACAGGTCCTGGTCGCCATCGTTGTCGACGTCGGCCGCCGCGACGCAGCGCGGCACCGTGAGCGTGCCGAGGCCGCTCGCCGCCGACACGTCGGTGAAGTGCATGCCGCCGTCGTTGCGGAACATGGCGAAGGCCTGGCCGCTGGCCGGGGCGACGACGAGGTCGAGATCACCATCGCCGTCGAAGTCCGCCACCGCGACGCCGGCGCCGTTGTCGGTCGTCGAGTGCGGCACCGACGGCACACCGAGCGGCGCCGTCAACGCCACGAAGCCCTGCGCACCGGCGGCGGCCGACAGCAGGCACGGGAAGGCGATCAGGGACACCGACTGCGCCAGCATGGACGACACAGGCACCTCCGGAGACGAGTGGCGGGACCATACCCAAGGCCCGCGGGGCCGTCTGGCCCCCCCCCGCGGGCGCGGCGGGCCTTCCCCCGCTGTAGTCCGGGCTTCAACCCCTCGCGCGGCGTCGCTACCTTGGCCGCCCCGAACGAGGAAACCATGAGCTTCACCCACGCAGGTCGCACCATCCGCAAGGTCGCTGTCATCGGCTCCGGCCAGATCGGCCCTGACATCGCCCTCTACTTCACCAAGGTGCTGAGCCCGTTCGGCGTGCAGACGGTCGTCATCGACGTCAGCGACGCGGCGTTGGCCGCCGGCAAGGCGAAGCTCGAGAAGAAGGTGCAGAAGGGCGTCGAGAGCGGCGCCTTCAGCAACGAGCAGCAGGCGCAGATGGTCGCCGCGGTCACCTGGACCAACGACTACCAGAAGCTCGCCGGCGCCGACCTCGTCGTCGAGGCCGCCACCGAGAACAAGGAACTCAAGGGCAAGATCTTCGCGCAGGTCGAGGCGCTGGTCGCCGCCGACACCATCCTGTGCAGCAACTCGAGCCACCTCGAGCCCGAGGTGATCTTCGCCGGCACCAGGCACAAGGGCCGCACCGGCGTCGTGCACTACTTCTTCCCGGCCGAACGCAACCTGATGGTCGAGGTGGTGTCGGGCGTCGACACGGCGCCGGCGACGCGCGACTGGCTGCTGTCGTTCTACGAGGCGATCGGCAAGGTGCCGATCCCGGTCAAGTCGCGCTACGGCTACGCGCTCGACCCGGTGTTCGAGGGTCTGTTCTTCGCCTGCGCGCTGCTCGCCGAAGAAGGTATCGGCACCACCAAGCAGATCGACGTGGTCTGCAAGAAGACCTTCAAGATGGGCATCGGTTCGTTCACGGCGATGAACCTGACCGGCGGCAACCCGATCACGGCCGTCGGCCTCGACAACTACACGAGCAAGATCAACCCCTGGTACCGCACGCCCCGCTCGCTGCAGGACAAGGTGGCGAAGAAGGAGAACTGGGACGTGCCGGCGCGCGGCGAACAGGTCGAGGTGCCCGAGGCGCTGGCGGCGCAGATCCGCGACGAGCTGCTCGGCGCCTACTTCGGCATCTGCGGCGAGATCGTCGACGCCGGGCTCGTCACCATCGCCGACTTCAACATGGGCCTCGAGATCGCCCTCGACATGAAGCCAGCGTTCACCTTCATGAACGAGATCGGCACCGCCAATGCGCTCGGGCTGGTGCGCGCCTACGCCGCCCGCCACCGCGGCTTCCCGGTGCCGAAGTGCATCGAGAAGCTCGGCGCCGAGAACAAGCCGTTCGAGGTGCCGGTGGTGCTGCGCGAGGATCGCGACGGCATCGCCGTGCTGACGATCCGCCGGCCGAAGGTGCTCAACGCGCTCGATCAGGGCGTCTTCGAGGAGATCCGCACGCGCTTCCAGCAGTGTGACCAGGATCCGAACGTCAAGGGCATCGTGCTGACCGGCTTCGGCAAGAAGGCGTTCGTCAGCGGCGCCGACGTCAACTTCCTGGCCAAGATCGACAGCGTGCAGAAGGGCGAAGCCACGTCGCGCGCCTCGCAGGTGTGTGTCGACGCCGTGCAGGCGGTGCAGAAGCCGACCGTCGCCGCGCTCAACGGCCTCGCCTTCGGCGGCGGCATCGAGACGGCGATGGCGTGCGAAGCGCGCCTCGCGGCGAAGGGCCTGAAGGTGCTCGCCGGTCAGCCCGAGGCCAACCTCGGCATCATCCCCGGCGCCGGCGGCACCGTTCGCCTGCCGCGCCTCGTCGGCATCGAGAAGGCCGCCGAGATGCTGCGCACCTGCCGCCCGATCAGCAGCGAGAAGGCCAAGGCCTACGGCCTGATCCGCGACGAGGTCGACGGCGACCTCGTCGGCCGCGCCGTGCAGCTCGCCAAGGACATGGCGGCCGGCAAGGCCGCGCGCTCGCGCATGGCCGAGGGCCCGCTGCCGAACGTGCCGGCGAGCCTGCCCGCGGTCGACATCGGCCACCTCAGCAAGAAGGTCGACGAGATCCTCCAGAAGGCGATCCTCGGCGCGGCCAAGCTGCCGCTGAAGGACGCCATCCCGTTCGAGGCGAAGTGCTTCGGCGAGGTCTGCGGCACCAAGGACATGCGCATCGGCGTCGACAACTTCTTGAAGAACGGCCCGAAGGCGAAGGCCGCGTTCGTGCACGGCTGAGGGAACAGGCCGACCGCCGGCGACCGTGCCTCCCGCGCCTCGCCACCATCCGGCCGGCGCACGACGCGCCGAACCTCCTGCCTCGAAGCCCTCAAGCGAGTCATGCCAGGGTTCGAGGGGATCAGCCTCGAGCGCGCGGGAAGGGAGACCCGGGCCTTCATGGCGCGACTTCGCGAACGCGGTGAGTCCTTCACGCTCGCCCTGCACGAACTCTCCGACGGGCAACGGGCCCTGCTCGCGATCTACGCGCTCGTGCACATCACCGAGGGCCAGGGGTACACCTTGTTCCTCAACGAGCCTGACAACTACGTGGCGACCGTCGAGATCCAGCCCTGGCTGGATGCACTCTCGGACGCCGCCGGAGCGACGATCCCCCAGGCGGTGCTCTGCTCGCACCATCCTGAGCTGATCGACTACTTCGGCTGCGACAAGACGCTGATGCTCGTGCGCGAGCAATCCGGTCCGACGCGCGTGAAGACGCCGGACCCGGGACAGT
>JAEUHT010000187.1 GCA_016793265.1 Planctomycetota bacterium | reverse complement strand
GCGCGGCGCCTGCCCCCCCGCCGCCGCCGCCGTCTGCGTCGCGGCCGCCGCCGCCGCCGCCACCGTAGCCGCCGCGGCTACCGCCGCCGCCGCCACCACCGCCGAACTCCTGGCGGGGCTGCGCTTCATTGACGCGCAGTGCCCGGCCATCGAGCTCGAAGCCGTTCATCGCCTGGATCGCGCCTTGCGCGTCCTGGTCGGTTGCCATCTCGACGAAGGCGAAGCCACGCGAACGACCGGTGTCGCGGTCGAGCATGATCTTCACTTCCGCGACTTGACGGCCTTCGCCGCCGAACGCCTCACGCAACGAGTCCTCGGTGGTATTGAAGGACAGGTTGCCCACGTACAGTCTCTTGCCCATCTTCTCTGACGATCACTTCACCCTTTGGCAGACTCGACACCGCAATGGTCAAAGGGGAAGCCCATCGCGACGCATCAACTTGGAATAGCGAGTCGCTGGCGGGCCGGAGGCTCCCGAACGGGCCATCCTCCTGAGCCCCTGACGAGGTCGCAAGACGGCGGGAAGATCCCTGGTGAATGGCCGGCGCGCAAGATGCTGCCCGGAATTCGTGGCCGCGGCGGGCGTTCGCCCTCGGGCTGGTGCAGCCTGGATCGCCACCGGGGATCCTGGTAGCGCCGCCGGGGGACCGCGGTATGGTGCGCCGCCCGCTCCCCCGCCGCGCATGCAATACGGATTCGTCCTCGATCAGCGCCGATGCATCGGCTGCCACGCCTGCACGGTCGCCTGCAAGTCCGAGAACGAGGTGCCGATCGGCGACTTCCGCACCTGGGTCAAGTACACGGAGGTCGGCAGCTTCCCGGCGGTGCGGCGGCACTTCGCGGTGCTGCGCTGCAACCAGTGCTCGGCGGCACCTTGCGTCACCATCTGCCCGGTCACGGCGCTGCACAAGCGGCCCGATGGCATCGTCGACCTGCACAAGGACGTCTGCATCGGCTGCAAGGCCTGCATGCAGGCGTGCCCCTACGATGCGCTCTACCTGAACGAAGACACGGGCGGCGCCGAGAAGTGCCACTTCTGTGCCCACCGCGTCGAACAGGGACTGAAGCCGGCGTGCGAGGTCGTCTGCCCCGAGACCGCCATCATCAGCGGCGACCTGCACGACCCGCAGAGCCCGGCCAGCCGGATCTTGGCGCAGGTGCCGGGCGCGGCGGTGCGGCGGCCCGAACAAGGCACCGGCCCGAACGTCTTCTACCTCGGTGCGCACGAGGCCTCGCTGGAGCCGGCCACCGCCCGCGAACCGGACATGTACTTGTGGAGCGACCGCCGGCTGCCGCCGATGCCGCTGCCGGCCGACGAGCAAGCGCGCTTCCTCCGCGCCGACGCGCGCGTCGCGCTCGACGTCGACCACAAGGTGCACTGGGGCTGGCGTGTGGCGGCTTATCTGGTGACGAAGGGCATCGCCGCCGGCGCCAGCCTGTGGGCGCCGTTCGTCGCCTTCATGCCGAGCGCCATGCCGCTCGGCCGCAGCTACATGCCGGAGCTGCTGGCCCTCCTGTTCCTCACGGTCACCAACGTGCTGCTGGTCACGGACCTCAAGCGGCCGAAGCAGTTCCTGTCGATCCTGCTGCGCCCGAACCTGCGCAGCTGGCTCGTCAAGGGCGCCTTCGTGCTCGGCGCTTTCGGCGCCATCACCACCGCCATCGTCGGCGCGCGGCTGGCCGGGCTCGACGGCCTCGCCGACGGCCTGCGCTGGACCAACCTCGTCGCTGCGTCGATGGCCGCCGCCTACACCGCGTTCTTGTTCGCGCAGTGCGAAGGCCGCGACCTCTGGCAACACACGCGCGTGCTGCTGCCGCACCTGCTGGTGCAGGCGCTGTGTCTCGGCGGCGCCGTGCTGTTGCCGTTCGTGCCCGACACCAAGCTGGCCATTGCCGTGGTCGTGCTCGCGGCCCTGCACCACGGGCTCGGCCTCTACGAACGCTTCGGCCACCACGAGACCCGGAACGCGCGCCTCGCCGCCGTGCTGCTGCCGCAGGTCAAGGCGTGGCCCGGCAGCCGCGCCTCGGCGTTCCACCTCGGCCTCGCCTCGTCGACGCTGGGCTCGCTGCTGTCGATGCTGCTCGTGCTCGGCGGGTATGCCAACCCGCTGGCGCTGGCGCTGTGTGCGCTGGTGATGTTCGCCGGCCTCTACTTCTACGAACACGCCTACGTGCGCGCCGGCCAGCTGCCGCCGCTGTCCTGACCGCGCCGCCCGCGTGGGCGCTGCGCCCTGCCGGCCCCGAACGCGAGCTCGCCCCATGGCCACGCCCGAGCCGACCGCCAGCGACCACCGACGATTGCAGCAGCTGCTGCAGGCCGAAGGGGTCGATGCGAGCTACGCCGCCTTCGTGCTGCACCACGTGCATGCGCCCGACGCCGACTGGCGCTGGTGCTGCGGCAGCAACTGCGATCCCTGCGTGCAGCGCCTCGGCCGCGTCGTCGATGCCGCCCGGGGCTGGCTCGGCGGGCCACCGGACCCGGGCAGGCCGCCGGGGCTGCCCGGCCCGGACCAGAGCCAGTAACCTCTGCGGCATGGAAGCGAGTCGTACCGTGCTCACGGCCCAGCACGTCATGCAACGGACCGTCTACGTTCTCCGCCCCGAAACCCAGGTGCTCGACGCCATCGACGAGCTCGTGGCGCAGGGCTTCTCGGGCGCCCCGGTGGTCGCCGACGGCCGCCTGGTGGGCGTCTTCAGCGAACGGGATGCCCTGACCGCGATCTCGTCCGCGCACTACGACGGCGAACCTCCGGGCACCGTGGCGCAGCACATGCGCCGCGACTTTGCCGTCGTCGCCCCGACCACCGACATCTACGAGGTCGCCTCGGTGTTCCAGCGCCAGCCGATCCGCCGCCTGCCGGTCGTCGACCACGACTGCCGGCTGCTCGGCATCGTCTCGCGCGGCGACGTGCTGAGCGCGCTGCGCCGGCTCTACCCGCACCTGCCGAAGACGAACTACCAGCGGCTGCAGGATCACATGGCGCTGCGCCACGGCGCTTCGTTCTGATCGCAGCGCGGCGCGGCGGCAGGCCGGCCTCAGCGTGCCGCCCCGAGCCTGGACAACAGCGTCTCGGCTACCGCCGCCAGCGCAGCGTCGGTCCGCGGCGCGTTGGTGAGCGCGATCTGCACCACCCCGGCACCACGCTGCCACCAGCACAACCGGGCGCCACAGTGCCCACCGCGCAAGTCGGCGGCCTGCTCGATCGACCGCGCCGAGGCACCCTCGACCGCGGGGCCGACGTTCGCCTGCGCCGCCGCGATCTCGAGCTTCGCCAAGGTCGCGTCCTCGGCGAGGTCGACGAACCTGCGCGCGGCGGCCTCGTCGGCGAACTGCAGCGCGAACGCGTGCCGCCAGATCGCCGGCGAAGCCCCCGTGCCGAACCACTCGCCACCCGCACGCAGGCTGCGCAGCACGGGCACCAGCTCGTCGCGGCGCGCCGGGTTCTCGATCAGCAGCGCGAGCGCGCTGGCGTCACCGCGACCGACGGTCCAGGCCACGCCGCCGAGCCGATCCCCCGCCTCGATGCCGTCGAACAGGCCGTCGATCGTGCGTGTCATCGCCGGCGGTTCCGCCCCTGCGCCCGGGCCGAGCAGCGTCCACGACGACGGCTGCGGGGTCGCCAGCAATCGCCACAGCCGCTCGGTGCCGCCGCGCGCGAACTCCGCCGCGAGCAGCGCGGCGCTGTCGATGTAGGTCGCGCGCCCGCGCCCGACGGCGGGACGCTGCTCCAGCCCGCTGCGCGGGGTGTCGCCGGCGTCGTGGCGACCGACCATCACGGCGCGCGCCGGGGCGATCGCCGGCTCGATGCCGAGCGCCACGGCCGCGCGTTCACTGCAGAACACGGCGTGTCCCTCGAGCAGCCCGCTCCACGCCTCGCTGGCGTCGTTGCCACGATTCGCCGCGCTGCGCCCGGCGAGCCCGAGCTCCTGATCCTGCAGCGCGTGCACGAGCTCGTGGGCCAACAGCAACAGCAGCACGTGCTCGGCGTCGGCCTCCTGCCAACCGACCAGCGACAGGTTGGGCGCCAGCATCTGCGGCATCATCAGCACCTGCCGATCGGCGACGGCGTACTTGCCGAGCAGGCTGGCCGCCACCGCGTCGGCGTGCAGTTGCAGCTGGCGCTGGATCCGTGCCGGCGAGTTGCCGGCGAAGTAGTGCTCGACCCAAGGCCGCAGCTCGTCGCGCAGGGCCCGCATCGCCTCCCCGGCGTCGGCGAGCACAACCACCGGCGGCGTCCGGAACTCGCGCCCCGCGGCCTGCTCGACCGCGGGCACCGCCCGTCGCACCAAGGCGGCGAGGCGCAGGTCGTCGACGGTCCACCTGCCGCCGGCGTGCTGCGCCGCGAGCCACGGCGCGAGCAAGATCGGGAGCCATGTTGCGGCCGTTCGCACCGGCGCAGCGTAGCACCCGCCGCCGTGGTGGACCTCTTCCAAGCAGCGACCTATCGTGCGCGGCTCCATGGACCATGCCACGCTGCGCACCACGCCGCTCGAGAACTTCCCGCCGCCGGACCGCTGGGACGACTGGGAAGAACTCGACGCCAAGGCCTGGCCGAACCGCGTGACGCGCAAGTTCTCGCTGGTGCCGACGATCTGCTTCAACTGCGAAGCGGCCTGCGGCCTCGTCGCCTACGTCGACCAGGCCGATGGCAAGATCCGCAAGGTCGAAGGCAACCCGTTCCACCCCGGCTCGCGCGGCCGCAACTGCGCCAAGGGACCGGCGACCGTCAACCAGGTGCACGACCCCGAACGCATCCTGTATCCGATGAAGCGCAAAGGTCCGCGCGGCAGCGGCCGCTTCGAACGCACGACCTGGCACGAGGTGCTGCAGACGCTCGGCGCGCGCATCCGCCAGGCGATCCTCGACGGCAGGAAGACCGAGGTCATGTACCACGTCGGCCGCCCCGGCCACGACGGCTACGTCGAACGGGTGCTGCAGGCCTGGGGCGTCGACGGCCACAACTCGCACACCAACGTCTGCAGCGCCGCCGCCCGGCTCGGCTACACGCTGTGGAGCGGCTACGACCGGCCGTCGCCCGACTACGAGCACGCCAAGTTCACGCTGCTGATCTCGGCGCACCTGGAGACCGGGCACTACTTCAACCCGCACGCGCAGCGCATCGTCGACGCCAAGATGCAGGGCGGCAAACTCGCCGTCTGCGACATCCGGCTGTCGAACACCGCCAGCATGGCCGACTACTGGCTTTCGCCGCGGCCCGGCACCGAGGCGATGATGCTGCTCGGCTTCGCGCACGTGATCCTGCGCGAGCACCTCGTCGACTGGACCTTCGTACACGACTGGGTCGACTGGCAGGCCTACCAGCGGGCGAAGGGCCGCAGCGTCGACTTCGCGGCGTTTCAACACGACCTCGCGGCCGACTACGCCTTCGCCACGCCCGCGCACGTCGCCGGCATCTGCGGGCTCGACGCCAAGGTGGTCGAGCAGGTCGGCATCGAGATCGGCAAGGCCGGCGCCGCGTTCTCCTCACACGTCTGGCGCAACACCGCCGCCGGCAACGAAGGCGGCTGGGCCACCGCGCGCAACCTGCAGTTCGTCTCGGTGCTGGTCGGCGCCGTCGCCACGGTCGGCGGCACCGCCGGCTCGGGCACCAACAAGTTCGTGCCGTCGCCGTTCAGCAAGCCGCGGCCGCAGGACGTCTGGAGCGAGCTGCTGTATCCCGACGAATGGCCGCTCGCGCACCACGAGCTGAGCTTCCTGCTGCCGCACCTGGTCAAGAGCGGCCGCGGCCGCCTCGACACCTACTTCACGCGCGTCTACAACCCGGTGTGGACCAATCCCGACGGCGCCATGTGGATCGACATGCTGTCGGACGAGCAGGCGGTCGGCTGCCACGCGGCGCTGACGCCGACCTGGAACGAGACCGCGCGCTTCGCCGACTTCGTGCTGCCGATGGGCCACGCCACCGAGCGCCACGACCTGATGTCGCAGGAGACCCACGCCGCGACCTGGATCGGTTTCCGCCAGCCGGTGCACCGGGTGCTCGCCGAGCGCCAGGGCAAGGCCTTCACCTGGACCTGGGAAGTCAACCCCGGTGAGGTCTGGGAGGAGGACGAGTTCTGGATCGCCTTGTCGTGGCAGGTCGACCCCGACGGCTCGCTCGGCATCCGCCAGCACTTCGAGTCGCCGTACCGGCCCGGCGAGCGCATCACCATCGACGAGTACTACCGCTGGATCTTCGAGAACTCGGTGCCGGGCCTGCCCGCCGCTGCGGCGGCGCAAGGCCTCACGCCGCTCGAATACATGCGCCGGCACGGCTGCTTCCTCGTGCAGGACCAGGTCTACCAGACACACGCGAGCCCGCTGCCCGCCGGCGACTACCAGATCGACGCGGAGAACGGCGCGGTGCTGCAGCACGGCAAGCGCGTCGGCGTGTTCGCCGGCGGCAAAGCCTGCGCCGGCTTCCCGACGCCGTCGAAGAAGCTGGAGCTCTACTCGGCGACGATGGCGGACTGGGGCTGGCCCGAGTTCACGACACCGTGTTACGTGCCGAGCCACGTCGACGAAGCGAAGCTCGACCGCGAGGCCGGCGACATGGTGCTGGTGGCGACGTTCCGCCTGCCGACGCTGATCCACACGCGCTCGGCGAACTCGAAGTGGCTAACCGAACTGTCGAACACCAACCCGGTCTGGATGCACCCGAGCGACGCCGGGCGCCTCGGCCTCGATATGGGCGACCTCGTGCGCGTGGCGACGCGCACCGGCTACTACGTCAACGCCGTCTGGGTCACCGAAGGCGTGCGGCCCGGCGTGATCGCCTGCAGCCACCACATGGGCCGCTGGACCGTCGCCGGCGATCAGGTCGCCGGCAACCACTGGCAGCTGCACGACGTCGATCTGCGCAAGGTCGGCGACACGGCGTGGCTGATGCGGCGCACCAAGCCCGTCGGCGCCTTCGCCAGCAGCGACCGGGACAGCGAGAAGGTCTGGTGGTCGTCGGGCGGCGTGCACCAGAACATGACCTTCCCGGTGCAGCCCGACCCGGTCAGCGGCATGCACTGCTGGCACCAGCAGGTCCGGGTGACGCGCGCCGAGCCCGGCGACCGCTACGGCGACGTCTTCGTCGACACCGGCAAGTCGATGCAGGTGTTCGAAGAGTGGCTGGCGCGCACGCGCCCAGCCAGCAGCCACGGCCAGCACGACCTGCGGCGACCGCTGCACCTGAAGCGGGTCTGCCGACCGACCGACGCGGCGTTCCACCGCGAGCGGCCATGAGGCCCGCGGGTAATCCCCGATCAACGGCAGGGTCCGGCGATGCCGATGCGTAGGGCGACGAACGCCACATGCCGAACCTGACCCAACCCAGCATCGACCAAGCCATCTC
>JAEUHT010000168.1 GCA_016793265.1 Planctomycetota bacterium | reverse complement strand
AGCCCTGCAGGCCCGGCTCTTTCAGACTTCGAGCTTCGTCGGCACCGTCTGCTCTTCGTCGGCGACCAGGTCGATCAGGCCGCGCTTCAGCTCCTCGCTGGCGATCTTGATGTAGTTGCGCTCGCGGGTCTCGAACAGCGGCTTCTGGCCGCGCACCAGTTCGCGAACGCGCTTCTGCAACAGGGTGGTGAGGCGGAACGATCCGCCAACCTGCTTGACGAGTTCCTGCGGGAGGCTCTGTTCCATGCGGGGGGTCGCTGAGGGCTGTGGGCCGAAAGGGCGAAGAACAGTAGGCAGGCGGCCGGCGCCGCGCAACCGTCGGCCCTGGACCATCGAGGAAATCCGGCGGCGGCCAGAACCCGCGCTGCCACCGGCGCTTCGGCGGCAGGCGCCCCCGGCGGCGGGGTCACCGGGTGGGGTGACCGGGCGGGACCGCTCACATGTCGCGGGCGTCGACGATCACTTCGTTGCTGCTGCCGGCCCACTGGCCACGCGTGTTCGTGCTGGAGCAGCTCAGGTGCAGCAGGATCTGGCGAGCCGCGCTCGGCCCGACGACCTGCACCTCGAACCCGTGCGGGAAACCCTCGCCGGTGTCGTCGCGCAGGCCGTAGCGGCCGACGCCGAAGCTGCCGCGCGCGAAGTTCGTGGCGACGCTGTGGTGGCGGTAGCTGAGCAGGCCGCGCGGGGTCGACGACGTCAGGATCACCCACGGATCGGGCCGGCCGATCAGCGGCGCCGTCGACAGGGAGCCGTCGGCCTCGTTGATCTGGCGGAAGGTGCCTGCGACGTCGGGCATGTCGCCGCGCGACCACACCACCTGGCACGGGTCGTGGCTGGTGCCGAGGTCGTCGGCGGTGCCGTTGGCGAGGTGCAGCAGCACCTCCGCCTGGTCGTCCGCATCGGTGATGCGATCGATCGACGCCGCGTCGACCAGCGGCTCGCTGACGGCGCGCACGAGGTTGAGGCCGATCGGCGACTCCGGATCCGGCCCGTCGCCTTCGATGCTCAGGTATTCGTAGGTCCAGCGCAGCACGTCGACCAGGTAGGTGTTGCCCTTCGCCGTGGTGAACCGATCGCTCCACGCCAGCTTGGCGAAGAAGATCGAGTTGCCGGTGATCTCGTTGCCGCTGCTGTCCTTCTGCAGCGAGCCGCTCACGGTCACCGCCGGCAACCGGCTGCTCGCGAGTGGCGCCGGACCACCCCCGAGGTCGAAGTACGACAGGTTGGCGGTGCCTTCGCCGTCGTTGCCGAAGATGCGCACGCAAGAGACCAGCTCCATGCGCAGGTCGTCGATCGTGGTCTGCGTCACCTCGCTCACGCGCGTGAGCCGCCGCGCATACTCCTGCGCTTGCGCGCCGGAGACCGACAGCGTGGTGACCGCATAGACCATGATCGTCAGCAGCGTCATGACGATGGTCAGTTCGATGAACGAGAAGCCGCCGCAGCGACGCAGGTCGCTGCCCGGCAGGGTCGTGGTCGGGTTCACGGCGCACCTCATCGCTGGATGAAGATCTTGGTCTGGTGGTACGAGTAGTGGACCTGCGCGCCTTGGCGGTAGCAGTCCACGCGCAGCAGGTAGCTGCCCTCCGGGAACTGCGCCGCCGGCACCGACCACGGGTAGGTCTCGTCGCCGGTGACGGCATCCGCGACCAGGTAGCCGGCCGCCGGCCGTGCCCCCGGCGTCGCCGGCGTGTCGTCCTGCACGAAGAACCAGTTGCTGCCGTTGTCGGTCGAGTACATCACCACGTACTCGAGCTCGCTCTCGTCCTCGCTGTAGGTGCCGGTCTGCGTGTACGGCAGCCCGTCCCAACGCGTCCACTCGACGCCGTACTGCACGTCGATCTCATCCGGCGCGTCGAGCTCGGTGATGTCCGTCGGCGCGTTGATCTCGACCCGCGGCAGCATGCTCGTGCGCAGCGAGTTGGTCGTCGTCCCGGCCTCGAAGTACGAGTGCACCAGCGACAGCACGGCGAACTTGGCGATGAACGTCGTGCCGGTCTCGACGGTGTTGTCGATGCCGTTGACGACCACGTAGCCGGCGCCGGTCGCACTCGGGTCGACCAGCTTGACCAGCGCCGAGCCGGTGCCCGCGCTGTGCGTGTAGTAGGTGCGGAACGCCGACGCCGTGTAGCGCGTCGTGTACGGCACCTTGTTGAAGTGCTCGGCCGCGCCACCGACCGCGAAGGAGAACGGACGGCTGATCGGCGCCGCCGTCGGCATCGTCATGTTGTAGTTGTTGGCGATCTGGTTGCCGTAGGTCGTCAACGTGCCGTTGCCGCTGCTGCTGGTGTGGCAGAAGCTGGCCGTCGAGCTGCCGGTGTTGAACAGCGTCGTGCAGCCCTTGCCGGCGGTGCGCTGCCGGTTGTCGTGCATGTAGGTGCCGTAGGCGGTGCGGTTGCCCGAGGCGTAGACGGTGCGGCAGGCCTGGCGGTAGAACTCGTTGGTGCCGGTGCCGCAGGCGAGGTTGCCGCGGATGGCGCTGCCGGCCGCGGTGTTCCACTGCGAAGCGAACAACGCGTCCGGGTAGAGCTCCCCGAGCCACGGCATGCCCCACCAGTAGGTCGATCCCGACTGCCGCACGAAGCAGCGCGAGCCGGTGATGTTGTTGACGTAGCCGTTGCTGTTGCTGCCCCACGGCTTCAGGTTGCACGGGATCGAGTTCGGGTAGCCGTTCGCCGAGTCGTAGCCGATCTCGTTGCCGAAGCCGACGTAGTAGTACGACCAGCCGGTCAACGTCGTGTAGACGCACGCCGCCCGCGTCAGGCCGCGGCGCAGCACCTCCATGAAGCGCGGCACGTCGGCCTTCACCTCGCCGTGCGAGTAGTTGCCGAGGTTGCCCGCGGTCAGGCTGGTGAACTGCGTGGTCGCGTTGTTGGTGTTCTGCAGGCTGTCGTGGTACCAGTTGTAGGCGTCCGGGTAGTCGTCGCCGCCCTTGAAGCAGTCCTTGTAGGGCAGGTGACGCGGGTCGCCGAGGAACTGCGAACGTTCGGTGAACGGCACGTCGTCGGCGCTGTCGGCCCACCAGGCGTAGGTCACGCTGAGGTTGTCGGGCTGGATCGGCGCCGGGAACAGCGTGCCGCTGTGCTGCCAGTCGGTGTCGACGGTGCCGATGCGGGTGCGGATCTGCAGCTGCACGTCGTCGCTGACGACGATGCCGGTGCCGCTGTTGTCGATGAACGAGCCGTTGGTGAACACGTTCGGGTTCAGCCGCAGCGACCACCGCGCGGTGTTCTTCGGCGTGTTGGCGCCCGACTTGGTCAGGTCCTGCGTGAACGACGGCACCGACCCGGACAGCGTCACCGGGCTCGGGATGTAGGGCATCCAGTAGAGCTGGGCCTGCTCCGAGTTGCTGAGGCCGTAGGTCAGACCCGACTGGGTGACCGGCGGCGCCACCAGCGGCGTGTTGTAGAGGTAGAGGCGGGTGAAGCCCTCGGCGCCGCCGGTCGGCGGCACGTACTCGGCGGAGTAGTACATCTCGCCGTTCGCCGGCGACTCGTCGACGTGCTTCGGGATCTGCCAGGCCGTCGCGTAGTCGCTGCTGCCGGTGCCTCGCGGCACCTGCACGCCACCCGGCACGTTGGTGAGCGTGCACGAGGCGCTGAGCCGGGTCGGGCTCATCGCGTCGACCAGCTTCATGCCGACGAGCTCGACCACCATCGGGTCGTCCATGCGGTCGACGGTGCCCGAGTAGCCGCGCGCGTCGGTGCGCCACGCGTACATGCGCAGCAGCAGCGAGTCGCTGACGCCGCCATCGTCGCGCTTGGTGCGCAGCTCCTCCGGGTGGGTGACCACGCGGATGGGATCGGCCGGGTGGTTCTCCGGGTCCTTGGCGGGGTCGCTGTAGTTGCGCAACGCCGGCAGCGGCAGCAGCTCGCCGTGCAGGTTGATGATCATCGCGTTGCGGTACTTGTCCGGGTTGGTGTTGAGGTCCTCCAGGAACAGCCGCAGCGTCGGCTCCTTCGACATGTCGTTCAGCTCCGCCGGCACCGGCAGACCGAGCGACTTGGCGGTGCGGATCGCGGCCTCCCGCTCCTCGACCTTCGCCACGCGCGCCTCCCACAGCGCGAGCTCGTCCGGGTAGCGCATGGCGTGGTTGTAGTAGTCGGCCAGCGCGTACGGGTACGGGTTGAGCGTCGAGTCGTAGCCGTTGCGTTCGACGCCGTCGACGTTCATGCGGGCGCGGAAGTTGTCCGGCACGTAGTAGTACGTCGAGGCGTTGCCGGCCGGCATCTTGCCGGGGTAGACGTAGACCTCGGAGCTCGCCGTGTACGAGTCGGTGTCCTCGTTGGTGTACGGGCGGTACGACGCGTTGCGGCCGAAGCTGGCCTTGGTGATCCAGTGCGTGCGGAACTGCAGGCCGGGGTTGCGGTTCTCGAGGTCGGTGATCATCGACTCGACGAAGGGCACGATGGCGTCCATGAACACCCACCAGCCGGGGATGTTCTCGACCGCGAACAGGTAGACGTCGAACACCTGCGTGGTCGGGAAGGCCTCACCGGCCGAGTTGATCACCGACGACAGGTCGGCCATCGCCAGCTCTTCGCCGCGCGCGTCGCGCTTGAAGATGCGCACCGTGACGTAGCGCACGTTGCGGTTGTTGAGCCCCTGGAAGGGCTGCACGGTGATGCGGCGCGACCAGACCCAGGCGCCGTCGCGCTGGTAGTTGCCGCTGACCGGGTGGTCGGGCGCCACCAGCACGCCGCTCGCCGTCTGGATGGTCAGCGGCGCCTTGTTGACGATGCCGTCGTCGAGCACGTCGAGGTCGACGGCCGCGTCGACGGCGCCACGATCCACGAAGCCCTGGATCTCGGCGAGGATCGCCTGCGCCTTGCTGTAGGCGAAGACCCGATCCCGCTCGTCCGAGGTCGTGCGGTAGTTGATCGCCAGATGCTCGATCAGCATCACCGCGCCGAGCACCATGAGCATGAGGCCGAGGGCGAGCTCGGCGAACGTGAAGCCGGCTTGATGGTCTGGATGTGCGCGCATGGGCATGTTCTCCGGATGTCGTGGCCTCGACATGGCTTCCCGCTCTATCGGCAGGGCGCCGCCCGGCGGTGGTGTCGATCCGACGACGCGGTCCCGTTCCGGGACGGCCGCCCGAGCCGCCCACGCTGTCGAACGTTGCAACACCGACGGCCAACCTCGATGCTGCGGACCTTGTCCTGGCTCCGCTCCGTCCGCCGCGCCTTCGGCCGTCCTCTCGCGTTGCTGCGCCGCCACCGTTGGCTCGTGGTGATCGGCTGCCTGTTCGTGCCCGTGCACGCGGCGGCGATGTTGTGGATGCCGCGCCTGTTCGGCGACACGCTCGACAGCCTGACCACCGGCTCCGCGGTGCAACTGCGCGCGACCTGCTGGCTGCTGCTGCTGCTGGCCGGCGTCGAGTCCGCCGCCCGTTTCGTCTCCCGCCGCACGCTGATCGACGCCTCGCGCCACGTCGAACAGGACCTCAAGGACGAGCTGGTCCTGCACCTGCAGCGGCTGCCGATCGCCTGGTTCGACCGCGCCCGCACCGGCGACGTCACCAGCCGCATGACCCAGGACGTCGAGCTGGTGCGCTTCGTCATGGGGCCGCTCTTGCTGCACGGCGGCAGCACGCTCTGCCTGTTGCCGGCGGGGCTCTGGCTGATGCTCGGCATGGACGTGCCGGTGACGCTGGCCAGCCTCGGCGTGTTCGCCGTGCTGTTCCTGGCCATGCGCACGGTGCTGCCGCGGCTGCACGCGTGGAGCAAGCAGTCGCAGGAGGCGATCGCGGCGGTGTCGCAGCAGGCGCAGGAGGACTTCGCCGGCATCCGCGTGGTGATGCAGTTCGACCGGGTCGACCGCGAGCTGGCGGCGATGGCGACCAAGAACCGCCGCTACCTGCTCGCCAACCTGCGCCTGGTGCGGCTGCGCTCGCTGATGAACGCGATGACGCACTCGACCAGCGGCGTGGTCACGCTCGGGGTGCTGCTCGTCGGCGGCTACCAGGTGATCGAGCAGCGCATCACCATCGGCCAGCTGTTCCAGTTCCTCGGCTACCTCGGCCTGATGACGTTCCCGCTGGAGATCCTCGGCTGGACGCTGGCGACTCTGCCGCGCGCCCACGCGGCCGGGGTCCGCATCGCCGAGCTGTTCGAGGTCGCCCCCGAGGCCGATGCCGGCGCCGAGCCCGAGCTGCGGGGGGCACTGCGCGTGCAGGGCCTCACCTTCACCTATCCCGGCGCCGAACGGCCGGCGCTGGCCGACGTCACCTTCGAGCTCGCGCCGGGCCAGAAGCTCGGCCTCGTCGGTGCCGTCGGCAGCGGCAAGTCGACGCTGCTGGCGCTGCTGCTGCGCTACTACGACCCGCCGCGCGGCAGCGTGTTCGTCGACGGCCACGACGTGCTCGACCTCAAGCCCTCGGCGCTGCGCCGCCTGTTCGCCTACACGGCGCAGGAGCCGTTCCTGTTCAGCGACACCGTCGCCGCCAACGTCGGCTTCGCCGCCGACGACGCCGCCGGCGAGGCCATCGACCGCGCCGTGGGCGCCGCCGCGCTGGACCAGGACCTGCCGCAGCTGCGCGAGGGCCTCGCCACCATCGTCGGCGAGCGCGGCGTGACGCTGTCCGGCGGCCAGAAGCAGCGCGTCTCGCTGGCGCGCGCGGTGCTCAGCCACCGCCCCGGCATGCTGCTCGACGACACCCTGTCGGCGGTCGACCCGGTGACCGAACGCCGCATCCTGCAGGGCCTGCGCAACGAACGCCGCGGTCGCACCATGCTGATCGCCTCGCACCGGCTCAGCGTGCTGACCGACGCCGACCTGATCCTCGTGCTCGACCGCGGCCGCATCACCGAACGTGGCGACCACCACACGCTGCTGGCGCAGGCCGGCGCCTACGCGGCGGCGTTCTGGCGGCAGAGCGAGGCCTCGGCGCTGGAGAGCGCGCCCGCGCCGGAGGCCCGGCCGTGAGCGATCCGTACGCCGACGACCTGATCGAAGGCCGCTTCCAGTTCGGCTTCCTGCGCCGGCTGTGGCCGTTCGTGCGCCCCTATCGGCGCGGCTTCGCCGCCTGCCTCGGCATCCTGCTGCTGTCGTTCGCCCTGGAGATGCTCGGCCCCTGGCTGCTGCGGCTCGCCATCGACGGCCCGATGCGCGCCACCGCGGCGGCGCGCGACGAGCGCCTGCGCGAACTGCTGTGGTACGGCCTCGGCTTCCTGGCGACGATGCTCGCCGGGGCGCTGCTCGGCTACGTCTACGGCCTGCTCACGGCGTGGAACGGCCAGCGGGTCATCCGCGACGTGCGCCGGCACCTGTTCCACCACCTGATGACGACCGGCCTCGGCTTCCACGAGCGCAACACGGCCGGCAAGCTGACCACACGCGTCACCAGCGACGTCGAGAACCTCAACGAGCTGATCGCGACCGGCGTGCTGCAGTCGCTGTTCGACCTGATGAAGATCGGCGGCGTCACCGTGCTGCTGTTCTGGATCGACCTCGAGCTGGCCCTGTTCACCATCGCCACGCTGCCGGTCGTGCTCGTGCTCAGCGCGCTGTTCCGCCGCAACGCGCAGCGCGCCTACCGGGCCGTGCGCGGCAAGCTCGCGCTGCAGAACGCGTTCACCACCGAGATCCTCGGCGGCGTGCGCACGACGCGCGCCTACGGCCGCGAACGCGCCATCGCCGCCCGGTACGCGGCGCGCAACGCCGACACCGCCGCCGCCTGGCGCGCCACCGTGCTGCACTTCTCGGTGTTCTTCTCGTTGGTCGACTTCGCGCTGCGCTCCACCACCATCGGCCTGCTCTGGTTCGGCGGTTCGGCGGTGCTCGACGGCACGCTGCAGCCGGGCCAGTTCGTGCAGTTCTGGCTCTACTACGGCATGTTGTCGGGGCCGGTGCGTGAGCTCGGCGAGAAGTACAACGTGCTGCAGGCGGCGTTCGCGAGCTGCGAGCGTATCTTCGGCCTGCTCGGCGAACCTCGTTTCCCGCCGCCGCCGGCCCCCGGGCGCGCGCCATCGCCGAGCCCGCGCCGCGGCCGGGCGCGCGTCGAGTTCGACGACGTGGCGTTCGCCTACGGCGACGGCCCGCCGGTGCTGCAGGGCGTGCGCTTCGTCGCCGAGCCCGGCAGCACCGTCGCCATCGTCGGCCCCACCGGCGCCGGCAAGACCACGCTGCTGTCGCTGGTGGCGCGGCTGCGCGACACCGTCGCCGGCCAGGTGCGCATCGACGGCGTCGACGTGCGCGACCTCGACCTGCACGACCTGCGCCGCCGCGTCGCCTTCGTCGCCCAGGACCTGTTCCTGTTCACCGGCTCGGTGCTCGACAACGTGCGCCTGTTCGATGCGCGCGTCGACGAGGACCGGGTCTGGCAGGCGTTGGCGACCGTCGGGGCCGCCGAGTTCGTGCGCGCGTTGCCGCAAGGCCTCGCCACCGAGGTGCAGGAGCGCGGCGGCACGTTCTCGCAGGGCGAACGGCAGCTGCTGGCCTTCGCCCGGGCGTTGGTCGTCGACCCCGACGTGCTGGTGCTCGACGAGGCGACCGCCAGCATCGACAGCGCCTCGGAGGCGCGGCTGCAGCGGGCGGTCGAGGTGTCGCTGCGCGGCCGCACCGCGCTGGTCGTCGCCCACCGGCTGTCGACCGTGCGCAACGCCGACTGCATCCTCGTGCTCGACCACGGCCGCATCGTCGAGAGCGGCGACCACCAGAGCCTGCTGCGGCGGCGCGGCGCCTACGCCAGCATGCTCGCGCACGCGACCGGCGCCTGACGCCGTTCACAGCATGGCCCGCACGTCGACGGCGACGCAGCCGTGTTCGTAGGCGAACAGCGGGTTGATCTCGAGCTCGACCACCTCCGGGTTGCTGCGCGCACAGTCGGCGAGCGCCAGCACGGCGTCGACCAGCGCGTCGCGGTCGACCGGCGGCGCGCCGCGGTGGCCGCGCAACAGCCGCGCCCCCTTGATCTCGGCGAGCATCGACCGCACGTCGTCGCGCGTCACCGGCAGCAGGCGCAGCGTGACGTCCTTGAGCACTTCGACGGCGACACCGCCGAGGCCGACGACGAGCACGGTGCCGTATTGCGGGTCGCGCTTGCAGCCGACGAGCAACTCGACCACGGGCTTCGGCAACATGGGCGACACCAACACCCCGCGCAGGTCCGGCGCCTCGGCGCGCACCGCGCAGTAGTCGCGCACGCTGCGCTCGATCGCCGCGAAGGTGGCGGCGGCCGCGGCGGTCGGCACGGCGAGCCGCACGCCGCCGGCGTCGGTCTTGTGCGACACCGCGCCGGCGACGACCTTCATCGCCGCGGTGCCGCCGGCCGCCGCCACAGCCGCCTCGGCGGCAGCGGCGTCCGCACACAGGCTCGCCGGCACGCAGCGCACGCCGTAGCCGGCGACCAGCTCCCTCGCTTCGGTCTCCAGCAGCACGCGCCGTTCCTGCTGCCGCACCGCCGAGAGCCCCTGCCACTGCCCACGCGGCGCTGGCGGCGGCGTGCCGCGGCGCTCGCTGAGCAGCACGCCGCGCTGGTGGCAGGCGGCCACACAGCGCGTGGCGGCCTCGAGCGAACGCACCACCGGCACGTGGGCCTGCCGCAGCACGTCGAGCGGCTCGCTCGGCGACTCGGCGTAGAGGCTGTGCACCACCAGGGCGCGGTTGTACTTGCGGGCGCACTCGACCAGCGCGCTGGCGGCGGCGACCTCGCGGGCCAGCAGGCTGGCAGCGAATCGCCGGTGGTAGCCACCGAACAGGCCGACCACCAGCACGGCGCCGATCTGGTCCTCCTGCATCAGCGCCTCGACCGCCGCGGCGAACGCCATCGGGTCGGCATCGGCGCGGCCGGCCAGGTCGACCGGGTTGTCGGGCGGCTCGGCGACGCCGAGTTGCCGCTGCAGCAGCGCCCGCGTGGCCGCCGTCAGCTCGACGAGCTCGGCCCCCTGGCGCTGCAGCGCGTCCACCGCCAGCGTGCCGTGGCCGCCGCCATCGGTCAGCACCGCGACGCCGCGATAACCGCCGCGCGCCGGCTGCGTCGCCAGCGTCTCGGCGACGTGGAAGAGCTCGTCCGAACGCCGCACGAGCACGACGCCGGCCTGGCGCAACCCGGCGCGGAACACCGGGAACGAGCCGGCCAGCGCCCCCGTGTGGGATCGCGCCGCGGCCTTGCCCTGCATCGTCTGGCCACCCTTGAGCAGGATCACCGGCTTCTTCGCCGTGACGCGTTCGGCGACCTCGAGGAACAAACGGCCGCGCCGGAAGCCCTCGACGTACATGGCGATCGCCGAGGTGTCGGCGTCGTCGGCCAGGTAGTCGAGGTACTCGTCGAAGCGCAGATCGACCTCGTTGCCGACGCCGATCACGACCGAGAAGCCGACGCGGGAACGCCGCATCGACTCGAGCATCAGCTGCAGCGAGACGTTGCCCGACTGCGACAGCAGCGCGATGCGGCCGGCGGGCACGTCGGGCACGCCGATCAGGTTGAGGCCGCGGTGCGGGTTGAGCAGGCCGGAGGTGTTGGGGCCGACGACGCGGATGCCGGTGCGCTGCACCACGGTGAGCAGCTCCGCTTCGAGCCGCTGCCCCTCGGCGCCGGCCTCGCGGAAGCCGAGGGCGAGCACGACGGCGCCGGCGATGCCGCGCGCGGCGCACTGTTCGAGCGCGTTCGGCACGGTCGCCGCCGGCGTGCAGATCAACGCCAGATCGACCTCGCCCGGGATGGCCGCGATGGACAACGACACCGGCAGGCCGAGCACGTCGCCCCCCTTGGGGTTGACCGGGAAGATGCCGCCGCCGAACGCCGCCTGCCGCAGCGCTGCGATCGCCTGGTAGCCGCGCTTCTGCGGGTCGGCGCTGGCGCCGACGATGGCGACCCCGCGCGGGTGCAGCATGCGCCGCAGCACGCGGCTCGGGTCATTCGCCGGTGAAGCGTGGCTCGCGTCGGTCGCGGTATGCATCGAGTCCTTCCTGCCAGTCCTTGGTTCCCATGCAGCGGGCCAGCGCCTCGGCCTCCGCGGCCAGCACCTCGCTCCAGGTGCGGTCGCGCGCCGTGCGCAGCAGCCGCTTGGTGAACGCGACCGATCGTGGCGACCGCGCCGCCACCTCAGCGGCCATCAACGTGGCCCGCGCCAGCACCTCGCCGGCCGGCCGCTGTTCGTTGCAGAGCCCCCACCCGACCGCTTCGGCCGCGGAGAAGAACCGGCCGAGCAGCAGCAGCTCCTTGGCCCGCGTCATGCCCGCGCGTTCGACCAGCGTCACCGTGGTGCCGCCGCCGACGAAGGTGCCGAGCGTGAGCTCGGGGAACCGCAGCTTCGCCGCGTCGGCGACCACGGTCAGGTCGCAGGCCAGCGCCAGTTCCAGGCCGGCGCCGATGGCGTGGCCGTTGAGCGCGCCGATCACCGGCTTGTCGAGCCCGAGGATCGCCGCGGCCGCGTCCTGGCCGAGCGCCGCGTAGCGCTGCCGGCCGGCCTCGTCGGGGGCGCCGGCGGCGTGGTCGACGAGATCGGCGCCGACGCAGAAGGCGCGGCCCTGGCCGGTCAACACGACGGCGCGCACGCCCGGGTCGGCGGCGGCATCCTGCAACGCTGCGATCAGCTCCTGGTAGAGCGTCGCGGTGACGGCGTTGAGGCGCTCGGGGCGATTCAGGGTCAGCGTGACGACGCGTTGCGCCCGCTCGACGAGGACCTCGGCCATGCGGCCATGATGCAAACGAGGCCCGGCATTACAACGCCGAGCCTCGCGCCGACCACGATCCGGTCACTTCTTCGCGGCGAATTCGGCCGGCAGCGGGCCGGTGAGGGCCTTCAGGAAGGCGACGATCGAGTCGACCTGCTCCTTCTTGAGCGTCACCTGCAGCTGGATGTCGGCCATGATCGTCACCACCTCTTCGAGCGTGCTGACCTTGCCGTCGTGGAAGTAGGGGCCCGTCTTCTCGACGTTGAGCAGCGACGGCACCTTGAACATGAACTTGTCGGCCTCGGCCTTGGTGACCTGCTCGCGGCCGGTGTCGTGCGAGGTGTAGGGCTTCACCGCGCCGGTCTTCTGGAACATGTGGCCGCCGAGCGTGCGGTTGACGTGGCAGGTGACGCAGCCGACCTTGATGAACTGGTCGAGGCCGATCACCTCCTCGGCCGTCAGCGCCTTCTTGTTGCCGTCGAGGTAGTCATCCCACCGCGACCTGGTGACCAGCGTGCGCTCGAAGGCGCCGACCGCGTTGCGGAAGTTGGCGGCCGTGACCGGCTCCGCGGCGCCCGGGAACGCCTTCTTGAAGCCCTCGACGAGCTCCGGCTTCTCCTTGATCTTGGCGACCAGCTGCGCCTCGTCGGCGAGGCCGTGCTCGACCGGGTTGAACACCGGGCCGGTCGCCTGCTCCTCGATGGTCTCGGCGCGGCCGTCCCAGAACTGCTTGAACTGGCGGAACGCGTTGTAGGTCGTCGGCGTGTTGCGCTCGCCGTTCTTGCCGTCGCTGCCCGGCGACGTCGGCTTGTTGTCGACGCCGTAGTTGGACAGGTCGTGGCACGAGGCGCAGCTCAGGTTGCCGTTCTTCGACAGGTGCTTCTCGTGGTAGAGCGTGTTGCCGAGCGCGACCATGTCGGGCGTCGCCGCGACCGGGGCCGCCGGCGCCTCGGCGTAGCTGCCGAAGGTGCGCTTGATCATGTCGAGGTCCATGCGCGGCGCGATGACCTTCTTGGCCTGCGGCTTGTCGCCTTCCTGCTGGGCCGCTGCCGCGCCGCCGCCGGCAGGTGCGCCGCCGCCACCGGCGGCTGGCTTGTCGCCGCCACAGGCGGCGAGGGTCAACAGGGCGAGCGGGGACAGCGAGGCGACGAGGAAGTTCTTCATCAGGCGCGATCTTGGTTAGCGGTGGCCCCACAGAATGCCGCTCCGGGGGCACGAATTCCCTTCCGCTCTCCGGCCACCACGGGTCGCCTGGGCGAAGGCGCCGAGGGACGTGCGCCCGGCCGGCTCCGGCCGCAGAATCCCGCCGCCCCGCCCCCTGCCCAAGACCATGCCGGAGCTCCTGCTCGCCAGCACCTCGACCTACCGACGCGCCTTGCTGGCGCGCCTTTGTGTGCCGTTCACCACGCAGGCCCCCGGCGTCGACGAGGCCGCCGTCAAGGCCACCGGCAAAGGCCCGCTCGCCGTCGTCACCGAACTGGCGCGGCAGAAGGCCCGCGCCGTCGCGGCGCGGCACCCCGGCGCGATCGTCATCGGCAGCGACCAGGCGGCCGCGATCGACGGCGAGGTCCTCGACAAGCCAGGCGATGTGGTGCGCGCGGCGGCCCAGTTGCGGCGGCTGGCCGGCCGCGCCCACGAACTGCTGACCGCGGTCGCCATCGAGCACCCGGCCGGGGTGGTCGAATTCGTCGATACGACCCGGCTGCACATGCGCGCGCTGAGCCAGGCCGAGATCGACCGTTACCTCGCCGCCGAGGCGCCGTTCGACTGCGCCGGC
>JAEUHT010000158.1 GCA_016793265.1 Planctomycetota bacterium | reverse complement strand
ATCGACAACCTGACCTGCGTCCCACCGAGCTGGGTGCCCTTCGGCTACGGCTGTGCGGGCCCCGGCGGCACGCCGACGCTGTCGCTGGTCAGCCCGCCCGCCCTCGGCGGCACGCTGACGCTGCAGATCGGCAACTTCGGCGGCGGCTTCCCGTGCATGCTGGTCGGCCTGGCGATGGCGATCGGGCCGATGCCGGCGCCGCCGTTCGCCAACCTCTGCACGCTGTATCCCCGCCTCGACGTCATCGACTTCGTGCCGCCGGCGGGAAGCGTGGCCAACTGGAGCCTGCCGATCCCGGGCAATCCGTCGCTGCAGGGGCTGTCGCTCTACACGCAGGCCTTCGTCTTCGACTCGGTCTGGTCGCTCTCCGCCCCCGGCATCGCCCAGGTTCGGAACTGACGACCACGAACTGATGGCTTGGCTGGCACAGGCGCCGGCGGACCAACCAGGGGGCGCGGTCGGCGCCAGTTGGATGGCCGATGCAAGTCGAGGCAGGCCATCGACTCCCGGCCGACGCGCGCCACGGAAGCCATCAGTCCCCGGCGACGGGGAGGCCGAGGTCGGCGCGCAGCCGGGCGCGGTCGAGCCCGCCGATCAACGCCCGCAGGTTGCTGAAGATCGCCGCCTGGCCGTAGCCGCCGTGCACCATCTCCTCGACGGCCAGGGCCGGCGGCCAACCGTCGATCGCGACCCGCCAGCCGGCCACCACCGCGCCGGTGCGGTCCGCGCCGCGCCAGCAGTGCACGGCGACCGGCTTCTCGGCGGCGAGCAGCGCACGCAGAGCCGCGACCAGGTCCGGGTAGGCCATGCTGCCGGCGCCCATCTTCACCTCCACCAGGTGCAGCCCCGTTTGGCTCGCTTCGTCTTCGTCGTCGTGCCAGGCACGCAGGCACACCACGGTCTTCACGCCCAGCGCCACCAGTTCGCGCATGCCAGCCGCCGACGGCTGCGCGCAGCGGAGCAGCTCGGGCGAGACCCGGTAGCAGTTGTCGACCGCGACGCCGGGCACCGGCTGCGCCCACCGTTCGGGCCGCTGCCCCGGCGGCACCGCGGGTGCGTTGGCGCAGGCGGCCAGCAGGAACAGGACCCCACAAGGGAAGTGGCGCACCATCGCCGGAACAGGCTAACCAACCCAACGGCCGTTGGCGCGACGCTGCTGCTTTCGCGGCGCCAACGGAGGGCCCCCGAGCCGCGGCGATTCCGTCGCGGCTCAGCACGCATCCCGGGCCTTCTCAGGCACCTGCGGCGCGGTGGAGTCAGGCCATCACTTCCAGCCGACCTCGTTCAGCGCGGCATGCAGGGCCTGCCAACGGTCTTCGACGCTGCCGGTGAAGCCGATCGACATGCGCACGAGCCCCGGGCCGATGCCGGCCTTGCGCAGCTCGTCGTCGGAGAGCTCGCTCGAGGTCGAGCTCGCCGAGGCCGACATCAGCGTCTCGGCATATCCGAGGCTGACGGCCATGAAGCCGAAGCGGTGCTGGTTCTGCAGCAGGTCCATCAGGCGGTAGGCGCGTTCGCGGCTGCCGAGATCGATGGTCATGAGGCCGCCGAAGCCCTGGCCGGGGTTGAGCTGGCGCCGCATCAGGTCGTGCTGCGGGTGGCGGGCGAGGCCCGGGTAGGTGACGGCGACGCCGAGCTCTTCGAGGCGGGTCGCCAGCAGCAGGGCGCGGCGCGAGTGTTCGGCGACACGCAGGGCCAGGTGCGGCAGGCGCATCGAGACCTCGAACGCGAGCCGCGGGTCCATCGTCGGCCCGAGCAGCATGAGGGCGCCGGTGTGCAGGTCCATGAGCCGCCGCACGAAGTCCCGGCTGCCGAGCACGGCGCCGCCGATCAGGTCCGAGGCGCCGTTGACGAACTTGGTCAGGCTGTGCACGACGACGTCGGCGCCGAACAAGCTCGGCGTCACGAGCACCGGACAGAACGTGTTGTCGACGACGAGCACAGCGCCGCGGCCGTGGGCGATCTTCGCCAGCGCCTGCAGGTCGGCGACCTCGAGGGTCGGGTTGGAGAGCGTCTCGACGAACAGGACGCGCGTGCGATCGGTGAACGCTGCGGCGATGGCGTTGTGGTCGGTGCCGCGCACGAAGGTGGTCTGGATGCCGGCCTTCTTGGGCAGGAACTCGCCGAGCAGCGCGTGGGTGCCGCCGTAGATGGCGCGCGAGGCGACGACGTGGTCGCCGTGGTCGCAGAGCTGCAGGATCGCGGTGGCGATGGCGGCGATGCCACTGGCGGTGCAGTAACCGGTCTCGGTGTTCTCGAGCGCCGCGAGCTCGTGGCCGAGCGTGTAGACTGTGGGGTTGAAGTGCCGTCCGTAGAGGAAGCAGCCCTGGTCGGCATCGAGACGCCCCGCGAACAGGTCCGGCATGCGCGCCGCGGCCATTACGGTGAACGTCGTCGACGCCTCGATGTCCATGTTGACGCCGCCGTGCTCGCCGAAGGTGTGCTTCGACGCCGCCAGCGCGCGCACCGGATCGAAGGTGCCGTGTTTCATGAGGCCAATGTAGGCGCGTCGGAACGCTCACCCAGCCGGCCGCTCGGCTGATCGACCCTGCGTTCAAGTCCATGCCGGGGCTACGCAGTGCGCCCCGCGGGCGGTGCGGGTGTCGCGCCCGACGATGCCCAAGTGCGAGGCGCCAGTCGCGCCCGCAGCATCCCCATGACGACCCGGCCCACGGCAGCACCGGATGGCACAGAGCGACGAACCCGTTCGCCGCATGCACCGGCCGCCATGGCGCCGCACGGGGCCCCGGACCCTTCACGGGAGCAGTGACCATGGATCTCTCGACCAAGTTCGTCGGCATCAACCTGCCGCATCCATTGCTCGCCGGCGCGTCGCCGCTCGCCGACTCGGTGACCCGCTGCCAGGCGCTCGAGGCTGCAGGCATCGCCGCGATCGTGCTGCGTTCGCTGTTCGAAGAGCAGCTCGAAGCCGAGGCGATGGCCCATCACCAGGCCGAGGTCGGCCACCCCGACTCCCGCGGCGAAGCGCGCTCCTACCTGCCCGCGGTCGACAGCAGCGTGTTCGGCCCCGAGCAGTACCTGACCCACCTGCGGGCGGTCAAGAAGTCGGTGCGCGTGCCGGTCATCGCGTCGTTGAACGGCTGCTCGCACGACGGCTGGATCGACTATGCACGCGCCATCGATGCCGCCGGCGCCGACGCGCTCGAACTGAACCTCTACGCGGTCGCCGCCGACCCAGGCGAGAGTGGTGCCGAGCTCGAGGACCGCACCCTGCGCGTCGTGCATGCCGTGCGTCGCGCGGTGCAGTTGCCGCTCGTGATCAAGGTGTCGCCGTTCTACACCGCGTTGACCAACTTCGCCTTGCGCCTCGAAGAGGCCGGCGCCGACGGCATCGTGCTCTTCAACCGCTTCTACGAACCCGACATCGACATCGAGGCGCGCGAACCGCGCTACCACCTCGAACTGTCCGAGAGCCGCGAACTCGGCCTGCGGCTGCGCTGGCTCGGCCTGTTGTCCGGCCATGTGCGCGGCAGCCTCGCCGTGTCCGGTGGCGTGCACACCGCGCGCGACGCCATCAAGGCGGTGCTGTGCGGCGCTGCGGCCGTGCAGCTGGTGTCGGCGCTGTTGCGCGGCGGCCTCGAGCGCATCGGCGGCCTCCTGGCCGAGCTGACGCTCTGGCTGGAGGAGAACGGCTACCACTCGCTGCAGCAGCTGCGCGGCAGCATGGACCAGAGCCGCACGCCCGACCCTGGCGCGATCGAACGCCTGCAGTACATGCACTCGCTGGAGACCTACCGCCTGCCGGGGCCGGTCGCCGATTCGTGATGCCCCCGGCGACGCCTCAGCCGGCCCGCACCGCGTGCACGACCTCGTCGAGCACCCGCGCCAGCTCGTCGAGCGTGAACGGCTTGGCCAGCGCCGCGCAGAAGCCGCCGGCGGCCGACTGGCCGAGCACGGCCTCCGTCGAGTAGCCGCTCACCGCGATCAACTTCGCGGCCGGGTGCTCGCGCAGCAGGCGCCGCGCCGCCTCACTGCCGCCCATGCCGCCGGCGACGGTGATGTCGAGCATCACCAGGTCGAACGGGCGGCCGGCAGCCAGCGCCGCGGCATACTCGGTGAGGGCCAGCCCGCCCTCCTCGACGGCGACGCATTCGTGGCCGAGTCGCCCCAGCATGTGGGCCTCGACGCGGCGGATCGCGGCTTCGTCGTCCATGACCAACACCCGCAGACGACGGCGTGGCGCCGCCGGGACCGCCGCGACAACGGGCGGCGCCGCCCCGTTCGTCGCCGGGGCGACCGCGGGCAACACGAGCTCGAAGCTGGTGCCGCGCCCGGGTTCGGACTGCACGCTGATGGTGCCGCCGTGTCGCGTGACGATCGAGTAGACGACGGCGAGGCCGAGGCCGGTGCCGCCGCGCGAGGAGAAGAACGGCTCGAAGATGCGCTGCCGCACCGCCGCCGTCATGCCGATGCCTTCGTCGACCACCTCGACGACGAGCCACGGCCCCGCCTGGAGCCCCGGCCGAGCCTCGGCCAGTCGCCGCGCGCGCAGCACGACCGTACCACCGTCGGGCATCGCCTGGCACGCGTTGAGCAGCAGGTTGTGCAGCACCTGCGCGATCTGCCCGGCGTCGATGCTGGCCTCTGGCAGCCCCGGTTCGACCAACACGCGGGCCCGCACCGACGAGCCGCTGAGGGCGATCGCGACGGCGTCGTGCAGCAGCTTGCCGAGGTCCACGGCGGCGCGCACCGGCGAGCCTCCGGTCGAGAACGTCAGCAGCTGCCGCGTCAGCGCCTCGGCCCGCCCGATCGTCTCGCAGGCGAGCCGCGCCTGTTCGTGCGAGTCGGCACCGAGCCCGGGCTCGCGGTCGATCGTCGTCACCGCGCCGAGCACGACGGTCAGGTAGTTGTTGAAGTCGTGGGCGATGCCGCCCGCCAGCAGGCCGAGCGACTCCAGCCGTTGCCGGTGCGCGAGGCTGCGTTCGGCGGCGAGGCGGTGGCTGATGTCGCGGAAGGCGACGACGCGGCCACAGCCGCGGCCGAGGGGCGCGATCGAGGCCTCGAAGCGCAGCACCGCGCCGTCGCGGGCGAAGTCGAACGTCGCGCTGCCGCTGGTGGGCAGCGGCTCCGTGATGCCGAGCAGCGCCTCGATGGGGCGGCCGTTCGCGACCGCGGCCAGGATGCCGGTGCTGCGCTCCGCGGCTGGGTTCCACACGAAGACGCGGCCATCGGCGTCGGCCGCAGCGACGCCGTCGGCGATGTTGGTCAGGGTCACGGCGAGCCGTTCCCGATCGGCGTGGGCAGCTCCCTCGGACGCGGCCAGCGCGCGGGTGCGCTCCTGCACTTCGAGTTCGAGCCGCCGGCCATATCGGCGCTGCGCCAGCAGGGCGACCGTGCCGAACACGACCAGGCCGAACAGCCCCGTCGCCGCGACCACGAACCACGGCCGCAAGTACCACGGCGCCGGCACCGACACCGGCGCCGACACGACCACCTCGGAGCCGCGGCCATCGGGCGTCGTGGCCTGCAGGTGCAGCTGGTAGTCACCCGGCGGCAGGCTGGCGAAGCGCACGACGCGTTCCGGCAGCTCCTGCGGCTCCGACCAGTGTTCCTGCAGCCCGTCGAGGCGGTAGCGGAAGGTCACGCGCCGTTCGTCGAGGAACGAGTCGATGCGGAAGGCGAAGACCGCCATCCACGGGTCTTCCTCACGAACGCGCGTCTGCACCGAGGTGAACGTGAGGCGCGGCGGCGGCCGCACCTGCCCGGGCCGGTCGAAGCGCACCATGCTGAGGCCGCGGTTGGTGCCGAGCACGAGGCGCCCGTCCTCGAAGCCCATCGCGTCGCGGTTGATCTCGGTGCCGATGAGGCCGTCGCGGATGCCGAGCCAGCGCCGGCCGCCGTCGGCGCCCAATCGCACGACACCCTGGGTCGTGCCTGCCCACAGCGCGCCGTCGTGCGGATCGACCGCGAACGCGAACACCGGGCAATCGAGCTCGTAGCGGGCAGCCGGCCGCAGCGCGGTCGCGGTGGTCTCGAGCACGCCGGCGCGGCTGCCGACCAGGACCCGGCCGTCGGCCATCGGCAGCACGCAGAAGGTGCTGTTCTCGATCACGTTCGCGGCGGCCCACGTCTGCACGGTGCCGTCGGCTGACCGATGCCAGATGCCGTGCGAGCTGGTGGCGCCCCAGATGCCGCCGTTGCCGTCGGGATGCAGCCGGCGCACGGCCCACTTCAGCGGCTCTGGCAGCGGCGACGGGCGCGACCAGACGCCGTCGGCGAAGTTCCACAGCCCGCTGCCGGTGCCGACGCAGACGGTGTCGCCGACGGTGAGCACGGCGTGCACCTGGTCCTCGGCCGGTGGATCGAACCAGGCCAGCAGCCCCTCCGGCGACAGCGACGCCAGACCGCGCCAGGACCCCGCGACCCAGACCGAATCGCCGCTGCCGCGCGCCAGGTCGAGCACGCGCGCGGCGGGCTGGCGGCCGCCGAAGCCGAGCGTGCGCGGGGTGCCGTTCTCGACGATCGTCAGGCCGCCGTCGTGACCGAGCACGATGCGCCGCCGTCCCCAGACGCAGATGGCGCTGACCTCGTCGTCGTAGAGGCCGTGCTGCGAGGTGAAGTTGTCGATGTCGTTGCCGACGACCTTGCTGACGCCGCGCCACCCGGTGATCCAGGTGTTGCCTTCGCGGTCGAGCATCAGGTCGGTCGCGGTGCCTTCGATCAGGCCGTGCTCCTTGCCGAGCACACGCAGCTCGCCGTTCGCGCGCAGCCGGTAGACGCCGACGACGCCGCCGAACCAGGCCCCGCCCTCGCGGTCGCCGGCGATGGCCACCTGGGCGTTGCCGGCCGCGAAACTGCCGCCGACGTAGACGATGCGCGCCGGCTGGTCGGGCTGGCGCAACTGCCCGATCCACTGGTCCATCGCCACCCACATGGCGTCACCGTCGGTGGCGAGCCCGTAGACGGCGCCGCCGGGCAACCCGCCGACGAGCTCGGGCGTTCGATCGAAGTCGTCCCCAGGGAAGCGGAACAAGCCGCGGGAACTGCCGACGTAGACGTCGCCGCCGTGTTCGGCGAGCGCATACACCGCCATGCCGACGATGCCGTGCTCGGTCGACAGCCGCCGCCAGCCGCCGTCCCGATAGCAGAGCAGGCCGCAGAAGCGGGTGCCGACCAGCACTTCACCACGCGAGGTGACCGCCAAGGCGGTCGGCGACGGCTCGATGTCGAGCAGCGCCGACGGCATCTCGTAGAAGCGTTCGCTGTCGCAGAACGCCACGCGCAGCGGCGCCTGCGCCGACAGCGCCCAACAGCCGCCGCCCTTGGCTGGTGCCACGCAGCTCCAGGTGTCGTTGCCGTTCCCCGCGCGCACGAGCCAATTGCCGCCGTCGTAACCGACGACGCCGATGCGAGTGGCGAACCAGATCACGCCGTCCTCGGCCTGGCAGAGCGAGTACACCTGCGCGCTCGGCATGCCGTCGAGTTCGTCGTAGCGCTGCACGTGGAACTGCTGCGCCGATGCCGACGAGATCACCGTGGCGGCGACCGCCGCCAAGATCGGGCCGAAGAGGTTCACCTGGTGCCGACAGGCTACCGGGCCCGGCAGCCGGCAGCATGGGTACGAGGGCGCACGCTGGGCGACCGCTACAGCCAATACAGCATGCCGTAGACGACCACCCCGGTGATCGACACGTACAGCCAGATCGGGGCCGTGATGCTCGCCCACTTGCGGTGCTCGGCGCGGCGGTCCTTCAGCCCCAGCCAGACCGTGCGCAGGATCAGCGGCACCTGCACCGCCGCCAGCACGATGTGCGAGAGCAACAGCACGCGGTAGACGGTCTTCAGCCAGCCCTCGTGCGCGAACTTCACCGGCTCGGCGTTGAAGTGGTAGACGAGGTAGCTGGTCAGGAAGGCCGCCGAGATGGCGACCGCGGCGAAGATCAGCTTCTTGTGCAGCGCGACCTTGCCGCGCTTGACGGCGACGAGGGCGGCGACGAGGAAGACGAAGGCGGCGCCGTTCAGGATGGCGTCGACGTCGGCGAGCAGGCGGTAATCGAAGGTGCCGAGCATGATCAGACGGCGTCGCGCGCGCGGCGACGGGAGACGACGAAGGTGCCGAGCGCGAACATCGCGGCGGCGAACAGCGTGGTGCCGAGCAGGCAGACCGGGAACGACGGGATGCCGTCGACCTCGCCCTGCAGCGCGTGGCGCAGGGCACCGACGCCGTAGGTCATCGGGTTGACGTGCCGGATCCAGCTCATCAGCCAGTGGGCGTCGTGCATCGGGAAGAACGCCCCCGACAACAGCAGCATCGGCATGAACAGCACCATCATGATGCCGTGGTACCCCGCCGAGCTGTCGAGCAGCCAGGCGAAGGTGAAGCCGAGGCCGGTGACGGCGATCGACAACAACGCCAGCACGCCGAGGCCGAGCGCGACGCGGCCGATGTCGAGCGACACCCCGGCGAACGGCGCCAGCAGCAGGAACACGACCGCGAGCCCCATGCCGAGCGTGGCGCCGCCGAGGATCTTGCCGAGCGCGATCGCCGAGCGCGGCACCGGCGACACCAACACGCCCTGCAGGAAGCCTTCCTTACGATCCTCGATCACGGTGATGGTCGAGAAGATCGCCGTGAACAGCGCGATCATCGCCAACGTGCCTACGAAGAAGTACTGGCCGTAGTCCATGCCGCTCGGCTTGAACGAGCTGCGCAGCGCGCCGGTGAACAAGAGCCAGAAGATCACCGGCTGCAGCAGCGAGCCGGTCAGGCGCGAACGGTCGCGCAGGAAGCGCACGATCTCGCGCTGCCACAAGGAGAGCACGGCACCACTCATCGGCGGGACCTCCGCGACGCGGAACGGGGTTCGGAAGCAGCGGCAGCCTCGGCCTCGGCGACGGTGAATCGCCGCCCGGTCTTGTGCAGGAACACGTCCTGCAGCGACGGATGCGCGAGCTGCAGCCGCGTCACGCGGTCGCCGAAGCGCTGCATGAGCTTCGGCACCAACTCGTGCACGGCGGCACCCTCGATACGCAGTGTCTCGTCGACGACCGTGACCTCGACACCGAACGCCTGCCGCAGCTCGCCGGCGAACACCTTCGCGTCGGCGACGTCGAGCTCGAGCACCTGGTCGCCGACCTCGCGCATCAGCACCTTCGGCGTGCCGGCCGCGACGATGCGGCCCTGGTCGAGCAGCAGCAGGTGGTCGGCTTCGGCGGCTTCGTCCATCAGGTGGGTCGTGAACAGGACCGTCAGGCCGGCCTGCGCGCGCAGCACCGCCCACATGTCGCGGCGCGCCGCCGGATCGAGG
>JAEUHT010000125.1 GCA_016793265.1 Planctomycetota bacterium | reverse complement strand
GGCGACCACGAGTAGTTGTCCCACCGCGCAATCCTGTTGGCGCTCACTCCACCGGCCTGCGTGAAGAGGCCGCCGACGACGAGGTCGCCGTTGAAGGTCGTGTGCAACGCGGTGACCGCCCCATTGATGTTGCCTAGCGAGTACCACCCAGGGCCCCAACACACAGCAAGGTTGCTGGTCGGGAACCCGCCCGCGGCACTGAAGGAGCCCCCGACGGCGATGTTGCCGTACCAGTTCTCCAGGGCATAGACAGTGCCGATCACGCCGGAACCGCAAGGCGACCATGCCGCGCCATCCCATCGGGCGATCGAATTGGCCGGTTGACCACCAGCCGTCGCGAACGAACCGCCCGCGACGATGCCGAGCGAGCTCGAATCGGCGAGTGCGTAGACCGTGCCGCCGACACCCGCGCCGAGCGGTGACCAGGACACGCCGTCCCAGCGCGCGACATGATTGGCGCTCACGCCACCAGCCATGGTGAAGTCCCCACCGGCGATCAAGTCGTCGTTCAGCGTGCGCACGAGTGCGAACACGGTTCCGTTCAACCCGGCGCCCAAGGGCGACCAGGAGGTACCGTCCCAGCGGGCGATGCCGTTGGTGTTGACATCGCCGATCCAACCAAACGATCCGCCCGCGATGACGTCACCGTTGAGCATTTTCGCGAGCGCGAAGACGAAACCGGAGAAGCTGTCGCTCAGGCCCTTCCACGAAGTGCCGTTCCAGCGCAACACGTTGTTGGCAGCAGAGCCGTCCGGGGCGTCAATCCACGAGCCGACCGCGAATACGTCGCCGTTCTGCAAGCTGGCGAAGTGGTTCGGGAAGTGTTGGCCCGGCATGTCCAGGGGCGTCCACGAGGCTCCGTCCCATCGTGCGGCATTGCTGCAAGGGATGCCTCCCGCCGACTGGAACACGCCACCGACAAGCACCTGGCCGTTTCCCTGCACGGTCAGCGCCTGGACACTGCCGGCGACACCGGCGCCGAGCGGAGACCACTGCGTGCCGTCCCACGTCGCGATGCCCGAGGCGGCGACACCCCCCGCGGCCGTGAAGTCACCGCCGACCACGATCTCGCCGTTCGGTAGCGTCGCAAGGGCATTGACGAAGCCGTTCGGGCTCGAGGTGAGTGGCAACCAGGAGGTGCCGTTCCACCGGGCGACATAGGGAATGGTCGCCCCACCAGCGTCAAGAAACCCCCACCCGCTGGCAACCACCTCGCCGTTCGGCAGACACGCCACGGCCGGCACGTAGGAGGCATAGCCCATGGGCGACCATGCCGTACCGTCCCAACGGGCGATGTCGTTCACGCTGACACCACCGGCACTGCTGAAGGAACCACCGACGATCAGGTCCCCGTTCGGTGCAACCGCCAGCGAGTAGACCCAACCGCTGACACCGGCCCCCAGAGGCGCCCACGCCGACCCGTTCCAACGCGCAATGCCCGAGGCGGCGACACCACCCGCGGTCGTAAAGCCACCTCCGACCACCAGATCGCCGTTGGGCATCACCACAGCCGCATGGACGTTGGCGACGTCCATTCCGGCCCCAAAGGTCGACCATGTGCCGGTTGCCGGCTCGAATGCCGCGACTCCCATGGCGGGGACCGCGCCTGCGAGGGTGAACTGACCGACGACCACGACCTTCTCGGGGGCCGGGCCAGCTCCGTCTGGATCCCAAGCTGTCGCTCCCCTTGCCCCACCGTTGACTCCAGGGCAGGCGAAGCCCGGCAACCATTGGTTGGTGCACTGCGCAAGCACCGGGGCGCCGCCGGCGACGAACATGCAGAGAGCGGAGACGAGTGGGAAGCACCTTGCCATGGCATGCCTTTGCCACGACCACCCTCCAACTGACAGGCTTTCGGGCCACGGGTGGATCCGCGGTGCAACCGGAGCCCACCCCGGCCAACCTCCCGCCCGCGCACGTCCCCGTCCAGCCAATCGCAAGAGCTCGCTTCGGGCGCGTTCCGGCCAGTTTCGCGCCCTCCGGACGCACCGCTTCCCCGGCCACGACCAGACCTTGGTCACGGCACCGTTCCCATCGCTACTCCGCGGCACTCTCGTCGACGTCGCCCACCTGGATCCTGGGAGCCTGCGTCGGAACTTGCGCCGTTTGGTGCATCGCGGCGCTGTGGTCGTCAGGCGCGCCCTGCAAGTGCTTGGTCGGGCTCGTGCGTGACCCCAAACCCGGGCTGAGGCTCGCGGCTGCCGGGCTCCTTGGCTTGCTGGCCGTTGTCTCTTGGCCGCCACGTTGCTAGTGACAGCGCTTCGGCCGCAGGCGTCTTGCCGATCAGTGAGTCGAGGATCTGCGCAAGGGTGTCGAGACGGTGTAGGTCGGACGCCGCTCTGCAGCGGCTGCTCGATGCCGGACTCGCCGATTGTCGGCCATGGCGGCCCGGTGGCCGCGACGGCGTCTGGCAGCTCCTGCCGCCACGGGCCAGGGGCGAGCCACCGCGCGCAAGGCAAGTGCTCGCCGTTGCCGACGTGCTGCGCAGTCTCGGCTTCCAGGCGCCGTGATCGCAGCGGGGGGATGCCGCCAGGCGGATCGTCGCCGCCGCCCAAACCGCCGGAATCACGCGGATCGTGACCGCCGACTACACCCGGGCACCCTCACCTTCAATCTGCCCCTGGCCATGGCCGGCCTCGGTTTCACGGCCCAGGGCATCGCCCTCGAGTTGCCGTTCTGCCTGCGCCTGACCGATCCGCTGGCGCTGACCGTGCAGGTCCCGTGATGTCCACCGGTCAGGCGGAGAAGCGACCGCGCAGGCGTTGCACCGGCAACTCGAACGCGCGGTGGCTCAGCGCCGCCCACGGCAGCAGCAATGCGAACCAGATGCCGGCGCGCAGCGGCAGCGACGCACTCGCGTGCACGGTGTCGGCGATGCGAATCACGATCTCGGCCAGCAGCACGTGCCAGATGTAGACGCCGTAGGAGACGCGGCCGATCCAGACCAACAGCGGCTGCGCCAGCAACAGATGCACCCAACGGCCGCCGGCGAGCGCGACGGCGCACAACACGGTGAAGGCGGCGGCGATGCCGGTGAAGCCGACGATCTCGAACCACGGCGGCACCGCCGGATCGACGGCCGACACCGGCTGGCCGAGCACGAAGCCGACCAGCACCAGCGCAGGCACCAGCAACCACCTCGCCAGCCGGACCGTTCGCTGCTGCAAGGCCGAGTTCCACAACAACGCCAGGCCAGCGCCCCAGGCGAGGCTGTCCCAACGGCAGCAGGTCAACACATAGAGCCCGGCCGGCCCGCAGGCATGCCCGAGGGCCGCACGCAGCAGCGGCGTACCGACGATCAGCACCACGACCACGACCGCGACCAGACGTTCCCTGGCGAACAACGCCACCCCGGGCCACAAGAAGTAGAAGTGCTCCTCGACGCAGAGGCTCCACAGGATCGAGAAGCAGGCCGCCGACCAACCGTGACCGACGACGCGGAAGTTGAGGGTGTAGGTGGCGGCGGTCAGGAATGCGGCGGTGTCGTGCAGCTCGCCGAAGCCTGGCACGCAAATGGCGACGAGGCCGAGCACCAACAGGTAGCCGTAGGCGAGCGGGAAGATGCGGAAGGCCCGGCGCACCCAGAACCGCCGCAGCGCGTGCGGCTGGCCACGGTCGCGCAGCAGCAGGTTGGTGATCAGGAACCCGCTCAGCACAAAGAACAGGTCGACGCCGAGCCAGGCACCGCGACTCGCCGCCCAGAACTCGCCGTCGCTGCCGTCGTCGCGCCCCATCAACTGGGGGACGTGGTTGTAGAGCACGAGCAAGATCGCGATCGCGCGCAGGCCATCCAGGGTCGGGAAGTAGGCGGAACTGCGCATGCTGCGGCCACGGTGGTGAGCGACTGCAGGCTACCTCGTCGGGTCCTGGCTCGGCAACGCGGCGAACGACGCCGTCGAACGGCTCGATGCCAGCGGCGATTGCCGACCGGCATCCGTCCCGCTTCGGGAGTCCTGGCCGCGCCGCGCGCCACCACAACGTCGTCGCGCGCGGCGCCCCGGCGCCGACGATCCCGAGCATGCTCGCCCTGTCGTTGTCCGACCTCCTGCCGGTGCTGCAGACCGCCATCGGCCCGGTGATCCTGATCTCCGGCATCGGGCTCTTGCTGCTCAACATGACCAACCGCTACGGCCGCATCATCGACCGCTCGCGCGACCTGCTGCGCCGGCTCGGACCGGAGGCCGACCGCAAGCTCCGACGGCCAGAACGCCTGCCACGTCGCCATCCTCAAGCTCGGCGCCGCGTCGACGGTCGACATCGTCGATGGCATCCTGGCGCGGCTGCCCGAGATCCGCGCCTCGGCGCCGCCGGGCGTCGGCATCGAGCCGATCTTCGACCAGTCGGGTTCGTGCGCGCCGCCGTCGGCGCCGTGCGCGGCGAGATCCTGCTGGTCGGCGGCCTGGTCGCATTCGTGGTGCTGCTGTTCCTCGGCTCGTGGCGGGCGACGCTGGTGGTGCTGACCTCGATCCCGCTGGCGCTGCTGAGTTCGGTGCTCGGCCTGTCGCTGGCCGGCGCCACCTTCACCCGCACCCGCCGCTCCGCCTGCTGCCTCAGGAACGCGGCGGCGGCGACGTTCTCGACCACCTCGACAGCCTCGGCCGCGCCGCCCGCCCAGCGGCGTCCCCGGAGCCACCCCAGCTGACGCGGATCCGCCCCCGCGCCGCTACAGTCCCGGCGCCCGATGAACCCCGACTTCACGAAGATCCCGTACGGCTTCGCCGAGTTCCCCAAGGCCAAACTCGCCGACTGGCAGCAGGCCGCCGGAGCCAGCGCACCGTGGCAGAGCCCCGAGGGCTTCCAGCACCGCGGCGTCTACGCCCCGGCCGACGCCGACGTCGCCCACCAAGGCGGCCTGCCGGGCGTGCCGCCGTTCCTCGGCGGCCCCTACGCGACGATGTATGCAGAGAAGCCGTGGACGATCCGCCAGTACGCGGGCTTCTCGACCGCCGAGGCGACCAACGAGTTCTATCGCAAGGCGCTCGCCGCCGGGCAGCAGGGCCTCAGCGTCGCCTTCGACCTCGCCACGCACCGCGGCTACGACAGTGACCACCCGCGCGTCGCCGGCGACGTCGGCATGGCCGGCGTCGCGATCGACTCGATCGCCGACATGCGCATCCTGTTCGCGGGCATCCCGCTCGACAAGGTGTCGGTGTCGATGACGATGAACGGCGCCGTCATCCCGATCCTCGCGCTCTACGTCGCCGCCGCCAGTGAGCAGGGTGTGCCGGCCGCCAAGCTGTCCGGGACCATCCAGAACGACATCCTCAAGGAGTTCATGGTCCGGAACACCTACATCTACCCGCCCGGACCGAGCATGCGCATCGTGCGCGACATCTTCGCGTGGTGCGGCCAGCACATGCCGAAGTTCAACACCATCTCGGTCAGCGGCTACCACATCCACGAGGCCGGCGCGACCGCCGACCTCGAGCTCGCCTACACGCTCGCCGACGGCCTCGAGTACCTGCGCACCGGCGTCGCCGCGGGGCTCGACGTCGACAAGCTCGCCGGCCGCATGTCGTTCTTCTTCGCCATCGGCATGAACTTCTTCACCGAGGTCTGCAAGCTGCGCGCGGCGCGATTGCTGTGGGCCAAGATCGTCAAGGCGTTCGGCGCCAAGGACGGCAAGTCGCTGGCGCTGCGCACCCACTGCCAGACCTCAGGCTGGTCCCTGGCGGCGCAGGATCCGTACAACAACGTCGTGCGCACCTGCCTCGAAGCGCTGGCCGCGGTGCTCGGCGGCACGCAGTCGCTGCACACCAACGCGCTCGACGAGGCGATCGCGCTGCCGACCGAGTTCTCGGCGCGCATCGCCCGCAACACCCAGCTGATCCTGCAGGAGGAGAGCCAGGTCACGCACGTCGCCGATCCGCTC
>JAEUHT010000106.1 GCA_016793265.1 Planctomycetota bacterium | reverse complement strand
TTGATCTCGTTGCAGAGCACACCGAACGACACCGGCGTGCCGGGCTCGAGGATGTTCTCGTTCTTGACCATGGCCTCGTAGATCTTCGTGCGGCCGTCGACGTCGTCCGACTTCACCGTCAACAACTCCTGCAGGATGTTGGCGGCGCCGTAGGCCTCGAGCGCCCACACTTCCATCTCGCCGAAGCGCTGACCGCCGAAGCGGGCCTTGCCACCCAGCGGCTGCTGCGTGATGAGCGAGTAGGGGCCGGTGGCACGCGCGTGCACCTTGTCGTCGACCAGGTGGTGCAGCTTCAGCATGTAGAGCGTGCCCACGGTGACACGCTGCGTGAACTGCTCTCCGGTGCGACCGTCATACAGCACGGACTTGCCGTCGGTGGCGAAGCCCGCCTTGCGCAGCGCGCCTTCGATGTCCTCCTCGCTGGCACCGTCGAACACCGGCGAGACGGCGCGGAAACCGAGCTTCCTGGCCGCCCAGCCGAGGTGGGTCTCGAGGATCTGACCGACGTTCATGCGGCTCGGCACGCCGAGCGGGTTGAGCACGATGTCGACCGGAGTGCCGTCGGCGAGGAACGGCATGTCCTCCTGCGGCAGGATCTTCGAGATCACGCCCTTGTTGCCGTGGCGACCGGCCATCTTGTCCCCCACCGAGATGCGGCGCTTGGTGGAGACGTAGACCTTGACCATCTCGAGCACGCCTTGCGGCAGCTCGTCACCGCGCGAGAGGCGGTTGACGAGCTTGTTCTTGTCCGCCTCGGACTCCTCGATGCGCTCGCCAAACTCCTGCAGGACCTGCATGAGAGCCTGCCGGGTCTTCTCGTTGGCGTGCTCCTCCGCGACCTGGCGCACCCGATCACGGATCGTGCGAAGGTCGAGGATCAGCATGTCCTCGTTGACGTGCAGCTTCTTGCCCTCGGCCGAGGTCACGGCCTCAGCGAGCACTTCCTTGGCGCTCTCCAGCAACCGCTTGGTGTTGCTGCGGAACTGCTTCAAGAACTCGATCTCGGCGTTCTTGATCTCCTCGAGGTTGCGCGTGCGCTCGTTCTCGGTCAGGTTGACCTTGCGGCTGTACTTCTCGGCACCGATGACGATGCCCTCGACGCCGGTGGGCACCTCGAGCGAGGCGTTCTTCACGTCCTCGCCGGCGCGGCCGAAGATGGCGTGCAACAGCTTCTCTTCCGGCGTCAGTTCGCTCTTCGACTTCGGTGCCACCTTGCCGACGAGGATGTCGCCGGGCTTGACCCGCGTGCCGACGCGCACGATGCCGGTCTCGTCGAGGTGGCGCAACGCCTTCTCGGAGACGTTGGGGATATCGCGGGAGAACTCCTCCCGGCCGAGCTTGGTCTCGCGGATCTCGATCTCGAACTCGTCGATGTGGATCGAGGTGTAGACGTCGTCCTTGACCAGGTTCTCACTGAGCAGGATGGCGTCCTCGTAGTTGTAGCCATCCCACGGCATGAAGGCGACGGTGACGTTCTTGCCGAGCGCGAGCACACCGCGATCGGTCGCGGCGCCGTCGGCGATGACCTCTCCAGCCTTGACCTTCTGGCCCAACACGACGATCGGGGTCTGGTTCTGGCACGTGCGCTCGTTGAGCGCCTCGTACTTGCGCAGCCGGTAGACCTCGTCACCGACGACGATGCGATTGGCGTCGACCGCGGTGACCGTGCCGGCCTTGCGCGACCGCACGACCATGCTGGAGTTGCGCGCCACCACTTCTTCCATGCCCGTCATCACCACGGGCGCCTGCGACACCAGCAACGGCACAGCCTGTCGCTGCATGTTCGAACCCATCAGGGCGCGGTTGGCGTCGTCGTGTTCGAGGAAGGGGATCAGCGAGGCCGAGACGCCGACCACCTGCTTGGTGCTGACGTCCATGTACTCGACGACCTTGGTGTCGACCAACGACGGGTCGCCCTTGACGCGAGCGATGACGCGACCGAGTTCGTCGCCGACCAAACGCCCACTCTTGTCCGTCTCGGTATCGGCTGGGGCGAGGATCGCCGCGTTCTCCTCATCGGCGCGCAAGCGCACGACTTCGTCGGTGACCTTGCCGTTCTTGACCACGACGTAGGGCGTGGTCAGGAAGCCGTACTCGTCGAGCGACGAGTAGATGGCGAGGCTCGAGATGAGGCCGATGTTGGTGCCTTCCGGCGTCTCGATCGGGCAGAGCCGGCCGTAGTGCGAGATGTGCACGTCGCGCACCTCGAAACCGGCGCGCTTGCGGTTGAGACCACCCGGGCCGAGCGCGGAGAGTCGCCGCTCGTGCGTGAGCTGCGAGAGCGGATTGGTCTGGTCGACGACCTGGCTGAGTTCGCCGCGAGCGAAGAAGTAGTCGATCGCCGAAGAGAAGGTCTTCGAGTTGATCAGGTTGCGCGGCGTGACGGTATCGACGTTCTCCAGGTTCATGCGCTCCTGGGCGGTGCGCCGGAGCTTGAGGAAACCCTTGCGGAACTCGTCGCCAGCCAGCTCCTGGATCGTGCGCACGCGGCGGTTGCCCAAGTGGTCGATGTCGTCGATCTCGCCCTCGCCGCCGCGCAGGCCGAGGATGTACTTGATGGCCTGGACGAAGTCGGCCGCCGACAACGTCTGTTGGGTCTCCGGCGTCGAGGTGCCGAACTTGCGATTGAGTCGGAAGCGACCGACACGACCGAGGCGGTACCTGGTCTCGTCGAAGAACTTCTCGTGGAAGAGTTCGCGCGCCTTCTCGATCTGCGGCGGGTTGCCAGGCCGCAGGCGCTGGTAGATCTTGAGCAGGGCCTCTTCGTGGCTGTTGGTAGTGTCTTCGCGCAGGGTGTTGAGGATCAGGAAGTCCTCGGGGTCGCGCAGCACCTCGATCTCACGCAGTTCGCTCGCCGCGATCGCGCGCGCCGCCTCTTCTGTGATCTCCTCGCCGCTGCGCACGAACGGATCGCCGCTGGCAGCGTCGACGATGTCGCCGACCGCGTAGGTGCCCGTCAGGGTCTTGGCGAACTTCGCCTCGGGATCGGACTTCTTCCGCACGACCTTCTCGACGTCGTAGAACTCGCGCATGATCGCGGCGTCCGTCGAGTAGCCCTGGTCCATCGCCCGCAGCAGGGTCGTGCAAGAGAACTTGCCAGACTGGTCGATGCGGATCGCGACCGCGTCCTTCTTGGTGACGTTGAGCTCGATCCACGAGCCGCGCTCAGGGATGATCCAGCACGAGTGCAGGCGCTTCTCACCGGTATGCAACTCGACCGAGAAGTCGACACCGGGCGAACGGTGCAGCTGGCTGACCGTGACGCGTTCGCTGCCGTTGACGATGAACTCGCCACCGCCGATCATGATCGGGATCTCGCCGAGGTAGATGTCCTCCTCGACGGGCTCAGGCTTGACCAGGCGCACCCGGATCTTGAACGGGTAGCCGAAGGTCACACGCAGCTTGCGGCACTCCTCCACCGTGTAGCGCGGCCGCCCGAGTTCATAGCTCACGTACTCGAGGCACAGCGTCTTGTCGTACGAGTAGATCGGGAAGATCTCGCGCAGCAGGGCCTCGAGGCCCTCGACCTTGCGCCGATTCGGCGCCACGTCCGGCTGCAGGAAGTTGTGGTAGGACCTCGTCTGCATCTCGACGAGGTCAGGGATCTCGGCAACGGACCTGTAACGCCCGTAGACTACGGTCTCCATGCGGCTCCACCTGGACACCCCGGCGCGGGGTGCTTCTGCGACCTGAAACGGTTTGGCCAGAAACGGATTGAGCTGCGCAAGGTCAGTGGACCTTCGCAGCTCCCGGTGCTGGAGTCGCGGCTGGCGGCACGCGACCCAGGCAGCGCCCTCTCCTCGTGCAGGACAACCACGAGGTGAGAGCAGCTTAGCAAAAAACGATCCACAGCAAGCGTAGAAGCGTAGGCGCCCCGATCACCTGGCCGCAACGGAAAACTGCGGCAAGCGCGGGGCATCAAAGCCAAACTGCAGACGAGCCGCGAACGCGAATCGCCTGCCGACTGGCACCAACCAGCGCGCCGCGCCGGACCAGTCCAGCGCAGACGAGGTTGGCCAGCACTACTTGAGCTCGACCGTGGCGCCGGCCTCGGTGAGCTTCTTCTTGAGCTCGTTGGCCTCGTCCTTGCTGACGCCTTCCTTGACCGGCTTCGGCGCTTCGTCGACGAGGGCCTTGGCCTCCTTGAGGCCGAGGCCAGTGATCTCGCGCACGACCTTGATGACGCCGATCTTGTTGGCGCCGCCTTCCTTCAGCATGACCGTGAACTCGGTCTGCTCTTCGGCAGCGGGAGCCGCACCACCCGCCGGCGCCGCCGCGGCGACCGCGACCGGAGCCGCGGCGGAGACGCCCCAGCGCTCCTCCATGGCCTTGACGAGCTGAGCGGCCTTGCCCAGGCTCAGGGCGTCGATCTTCTTGAAGATGTCTTCGAGCTCAGGCTCGAGAACCGTGGTGGGATTGTCCGACATGATGACCTCTGTAGGTGAGCAGTGAGTTGGAGGAGGAAGTTCGGGAATGGGGTTCGGTCAGCCTGCGGCCTGGTCGGCACCAGCAGCCGCGGATCCGGCCTTGTCGATACGCGCCTGGATGCAGCGGGCGAGGCCACCGGCCACGGCGCTGACCAGACTGGCCAGCGACCGCGCGGGGCCGCTGATCGCAGTGACGATCTGGGTGTTGACGGTGGCACGATCCGGCAGGTCGGCAATGGTCTCGGCCAGCTTGCCCGAATAGGGCGTGCCCTCGACGACGCCGCCCTTGATCGAGAGCGGCGCGTCCTTGGTCTTCTTGATCCACTCGCGCAGAACCTTGGCCGCCTGGATGGCGCCCTCCTTCTGCGCGATGGCCACTCCGCAGCGCCCCCTCAGCGCATCACTCAGGTCGAGCTTCAGGCTCGAGAAGGCGCGCTTGGCGAGACGGCCGCGAACGACGCGGTAACGAACCCCGATCTCGCGCAGCTTGGTGCGGATCTCGACGTCCTGCTGCGGCTGCAGCTTGCCGAACTCGACAACGACACACGAGCCCATGTTCTGGAACTCGCGCGTCAGGTCGTTGACGAGGATCTCGTTGACTTGGCTGGGCATGATGACTGCTCCGGTTCAGATTGGCGCGTTCAGACGGCGAGCGCCACGCCCGGCCCCATGGAGGTGGAAACAACGACCTTCTTGATGAACTCGCCCTTGGCCTGCGACGGGCGCAGAGTCCGGAGGTGATCGAGGAAGGCGGTGAGGTTGACGGCGAGGTCGTCCGCGGCGAAGGACTTCTTGCCGATGGTCGCGTGCACGTTGGCGCCGGCATCGGTGCGGAACTCGATCTTGCCGGCCTTGAACTCGCGCACGGCGGCGGCGACGTTCGGGGTCACCGTGCCGGCCTTCGGCGACGGCATCTTGCCCTGCGGACCGAGCACTTTGCCGAGCTTGCCGACGAAACGCATCATGTCAGGTGACGCGATGGTCATGTCGAAGTCGGTGAAGCCCTTCTCGATCTTCTCGGCAAGGTCTGCGGCACCAACGAAGTCGGCACCCGCGTCCAGGGCCTCCTGCGCCTTGGCACCTTCGGCGAAGACCGCGATGCGGATGGTCTTGCCCGTACCCTTGGGCAGGCTGACCGAGCCACGCACGAGCTGATCGGTCTTCTTGGCGTCGATGCCGATGCGCACCGCCACGTCGACGGACTCGTCGAACTTGGGGCCGACCAGCGACTTGATCAATGCCATCCCCTCGGTGAGGGGATAACGCTTGGCGCGATCCACCTTGGCGGAGGCTTTTTCGTAACGACGGCTGCGCTTGCGAGCCATGGTGATCCTGTGGGTTCTGGCCTGTTACCCCTCGTCGCGCATCATGAGTCCACCGAACCTCTGGTTGGCCAGTCGCAGCACGAAAGGCCGATGGTCGAGGTGGATCAGGATGTCGCGGGCGAGGGCTGGGAAACTCAATCGACGACCTTGATGCCGCACGAACGTGCGGTGCCTTCCACCATGCGCATCGCACCAGCGATGTCGGCGGAATTCAGGTCCTTGACCTTCAACTCGGCGATCTCGCGCACCTGCGCGCGAGTGACCTGCCCCGCGACCTGACTGCCCGGCGTCTGCGCCGCCGTGGCGATCTTGGCCGCACGCTTCAGCAGCACGGCCGCCGGTGGCGACTTGTACTGCAGCGTGAAGGTGCGATCCTTGTAGACCGAGATGATGACAGGAATGATCAGGCCGGCCTGGGCGCGGGTCTCGTCGTTGAACTGCTTGACGAACTGCCCGATGTTG
>JAEUHT010000086.1 GCA_016793265.1 Planctomycetota bacterium | reverse complement strand
CGGCGGGCACACCGGGCAAGGCGGACGCCCAAGCCACGCTCTCGACCTGCAGCGGGGATACGGCGAACAGCAGCGCGGCGAACGTGGCGAGCCGCGCGTCGCCGAACAACTGCCGGGCGATCGCGCCGACCACGAGGGCGGCCGACGCGTGGCAGAGCATCGCCAGCGCGTGCACACCCGCCGGACCGAGCTGATAGGCGAACGCCATCGCCAGCGACGTCAGCGGCCGCCAGTAGGTCGTATCCGGAGCGTAGTAGGGCTGCGTGAGCAGCGCCCACCAGTCGCGTTCCCGCAGCGCCTGGTTGCGATCGAAGTTGATCCAGTCGTCGTAGACGAGCCCGGCGCCGAGACACGGCCAGTAGACAGCGACCACGGCGACCGGCACCCACCACCAGGACGAGATGCGCGCCGAGCGCCGCAGCGCGAGTGCTTCCGCACGCAAGACGCCGGTGTTGCCCATGGCGCGCCCGCCTTGGCAACGCGCATGCCGCGCGCCCCGCGAGAACCCGGCCGATGGCAGCCGTACGGCGCGACGGCCCCTGACCAGGTCCCACGCGGCGTGCGTTTGCCGGCCGCGAACGGCGGTTTCGACGCCATCGTCGCCGCAGGCGAGGGGCCCGAGTCGGGCAACGCCGCGGCTGGCGGCGCTGCCGGGTCGCGGGTGCGGTCGCCGGCGCCTTCGGGCCCGACGGGCGCAGGGAGCAGCGCTTCCGCACGCGCTTGGTCGTCAGCAATGGCGCCCGGATCGCCGCAGCACGGCCTTGGCGACCTCGAGCACCGGCAGGATCGTGGCCGCCGTGCCGGCGGCGAGCAGCCAATCGCGTCCGTGCAACGCCCGGGTGCCGAACGCCTCGTGCAGCGCCGGCGCCTGCACGATCACGACGAGCAGCACGATCTCCCAGGTGATGGCGAGGTCGAGCCAGCGGTTGGCGAACGGCCGGTGCAGCGTCGACTCACGCTCGGAGCGGAAGACGAACGCCTTGACGAACTGGATCAGCACCAGCGCGACGAAGGTGAGGGTCATCGCCTCCGCCAGCGGCCGCCCCGAGTGCAGCGCCCAGGCGAACAGGGTCACGTTGGCGAGCGTCGACCAGGCACCGGCCAACACCATCAAACCCACGACCGGGCGTGTCAGCACGCCGCGCCCGTGTTGCCGCGGCGGCCGACGCATCAGGTCCGCTGCCGGCGGATCGACGCTGAGCGCCAGCGCCGGCAGGCCATCGGTGGCCAGGTTCACGTAGAGGATCTGCACCGCGGTGAGCGGCAGCGGCAGGCCGAGCAGCGACGCCGTCGCCATCAGCCCGATCTCGCCGATGTTCGAGCTCAGCAGGAACATCAGGTACTTGCGGATGTTGGCGAACACGGCGCGCCCCTGTTCGACCGCCGCCACGATGCTGGCGAAGTCGTCGTCGGTCAGCGTCATCGCCGCCGCCTCGCGTGCCACCGCGGTGCCGGTGATGCCCATCGCCACGCCGATGTCCGCCTGCTTCAGGGCCGGCGCGTCGTTGACGCCATCGCCGGTCATCGCCACGACGTGACCGGCGGCCTGCAGTGCGCTGACCAGCCGCAGCTTGTGCGCTGGCGAGACGCGGGCGAACACGGCCACGTCGGGCAGCACCCGGCGCAAGGCGCCATCGTCGAGCGCGTCGAGTTCGGCGCCGGTCAGCACACGGTGGCGGTGTTGCGGAGCCGCGGCCCCCGCCAGCAGGCCGAGCTCACGCGCGACGGCCTCGGCGGTGACCGGATGGTCGCCCGTGATCATCACCACTTCGATGCCCGCTCGGCGGCAGACGTCGAGCGCGGCGCGGGCTTCGTCGCGCGGCGGATCGATCATGCCGGCCAGCCCGAGCCACGTCAGCCCGCCGCCGGCAGCGGCGAGTGTGTCGACCTCGCGGCGCGCCACCGCCAGCACCCGCAGCGCCCGCCCGGCCATCTCGCGCGCCACCTCGAGCAGGTGTTGCCGCGCGTCGGCCTGCAGTTCGACGTCGCCGTGCCCGGTGCGCACGTGCGTGCACGCCGCCAGCACCACCTCGGGCGCCCCCTTGGCATAGGCCACGGTGCCGCCGGCGACGTGGTGCAGCGTGACCATGCGCTTGGCTTCGGACGAGAACGGGATCTCGGCGAGGCGCGGACAACGTCGCGTGATCTCGTCCTGCTGCAGCCCGGCCTTGCTGGCCGCGACCACCAGGGCACCTTCGGTCGGGTCGCCCTTCACCCGCCAGCGCCCGGTGGCGGCGTCGTGCTCGATGTGCGCATCACCACACAGCACCGCGGCCGTGAGGAACTCCCGCAGCGTGGCCTCGGGCTCGATCGCCGCGCCGTCGACGACGAAGCGGCCCTCGGGCTCGTAGCCGACGCCCGTCACCTCGATGCTGCGCCCGGCCACGTGCAGCACCCGCACGGTCATCTCGTCGCGCGTCAGCGTGCCGGTCTTGTCCGAGCAGATGATGGTCGTGCTGCCGAGCGTCTCAACCGCCGGCAGGCGCCGCATCAGCGCACGCCGCGTCGCCAGCCGTCGTACGCCGATCGCGAGCGAGACCGTGACGACCGCCGGCAGCGCCTCCGGCACCACCGCGACGGCCAACGCGATGCCGAACACCAGCAGCTCGACGAACGGTTGGCCGCGCAGCAGGCCGAGGGCGACGATGAGGGCGACGACGACCAGCGCCGCGCGGGCGAGCTGCCGGCCGAGCCGATCGAGGTTCTGCTGCAGCGGCGTGCGCAGCGGTTCGACCGCCTGCAGCATGCCGGCGATGCGGCCGAGCTCGGTCGCCATCGCCGTGGCGACCACGACGGCGCGCCCACGCCCGCTGCTGATCGCGGTGCCGGCGTGCACCATCACCTCGTGGTCGGCGAGCGCGGCGCTGGCGGCACAAGCCGGCTCCGCGCGTTTGGCCACCGGCGTCGATTCGCCGGTCAACGGCGCCTCGTCGACCAGCAGGTTGACCGCTTCGAGCAGGCGTGCGTCGGCGGCCAGGCGATCGCCGGCGCGCAGCTGCAGCACGTCGCCCGGCACCAGTTCCCGGGCCGGCACCTCGACCTCGACGCCGTCGCGCCGCACCACCGCCAACGGCGCCGCCAGTTGCCGCAGGGCCAGGAGCGCCCGTTCGGCGCGCAGTTCTTGTACGAAGCCGAGCCCCACCGCAAAGGCGACGATGGCCGTGATCGCGACCGCTTCGACGGCGTGCCCCAGCGCGGCAGACAGCGCCGTCGCGACCAGCAGAACGACGATCAGCACGTTCTGGAACTGGTTGCCGAGCACCCGCCATGCCGAACCCCGCTCGGCCGCGGCGACCTCATTGGGCCCGAACCTGCCCTGCCGGTCGTGCACCTCTCGCGTGGTCAGCCCGTCGGCACGACTCTGCAGCGCAGCCAGCACCACGACCGCCGTCGCCGCGTGCCAGGCGGTCGCCGCCACCGGCGCGACACCTTGCCGTGCTGAGTCCGTCCGCATGGGAACCGGCCCGGGATTGTGCCCGATGGCGGGACCGGTTCAGTAGCGTTTGGCGCGGGATTCGAGCTGGTACTCGGGCACCGCGGCGAGCTCCTTCTCGTCGAGCAGGTACTGCTCGCAGACCAGGCTGAGCCGCTTGCCCGGCGTCTCGACACGTTCGACGCCGTGCAACAGGTCACCCTGGAACGCGACCAGGAGGCCAGGCTCCGGCGTCACCCGGCCGAGGTGCTTCTTGCCGCGCGTCAGCACCAGCCGGCCGCCCTGCATCGCCGGCGGCACGTCGACGTAGAGCACGCTGACCTGCAGCGGCGTCGTGATGTCCTCCAGGTAGGCGCGCAGGCTGCGGTCGATGTGCGGATCGACGCGCGAGCCGGCTTCGAGTTCGAGCGGGTTGATGTAGAAAGCGTTGCAGTCGGCGCGCAGCACGACGTCGAGGTAGGGCCCGTAGAACGGGAACTCAGAGACCAGCCGCGCGCGCTGCTCGCGGCGGAACACGACCGAGAAGCCGCGCGTGCCGACGAAGTCGCGGTTGAGGTTGTTGACGGTGAACCACGGGCACTTGCGGATCTGCAGGCGCAGCGACTCCAGGTACTCGGTCGCAAAGGCGCCGCGGGTCAGCGTGAAGCCACTCATGGGCGGCGTGGTTGTAGCACAGCGGGGTCGCCGGCCGCACGCCCGGCCAGCTCAGGCCGCGGCCGATCGGCGCAGTCGCCGACACGACCAGAGGCAGCAGCCGACCATCGCCAGGTGCAGCAGGGCGCCGCCGTCGAACGCGCGCCACAGCGTCTCGCCGAGCAGCTTCTTCTGCCGCAGCGTCAGCGCCAACGCGGTCGCCAGCGCCGCGCCCCACCAGAGCCAGTCGCGGCGATCGCGCGGCCCGCGGCAGAACAAGGCGAACGGCACCATCGCCGCGGCGAGGTGGTAGGTGCGAACGAGCGGGGCGAAGAAGCTGTAGGCCATCGCCACCACCGCCGCCTGTTCGACGAGCCGGGGCGCGCTCGGCAGCCGGCGGGCCCGCCCGAACCACGCCGCCAACAAGCCGAGCAGTGCGAGGCTCCAGACCAGCTTCACGACCAACAGGGTGAGGTCGCCGACGACGAACAGGTTGACGGTGCGGCCCTGGTCATCGAGCGCGCGCGGCTGCAGCAGGTAGTCGAAGGCGCCCTTCACGCTCGGACCGGCGTAGCTCTGCACGATCGCGGCGCGGTCGGGGTCGGCGACCGAGGCGAAGGCGGCGCGGCCGAACTCGGCGAGGTGCCGCAGGTGTTCGTCGGTGCCGAGCACCGGCCAGGGCAGCACCAGCACCACCACGACGATCGTCGCCGCCATCACCAGCGACGCCGCTCCCCGCCGCATCAGCGGCAGCGCCAGCAGGAACAGCGCCGGCGTGAGCTTGAGGGCCGCGGCGAGGCCGAGCCAGACCCCGGCGCGCCGATCCTGGCCGTGGCCGAGCGCCGCCGTGCCGGCGACGACGAAGGCGCCGACCCAGAGGCTGAGCTGGCCGTGCGTCAGGTTCTGCGCGATGCAGCGCTGGAACAAGAACACGCAGACGCACCACTGCCAGGGCG
>JAEUHT010000009.1 GCA_016793265.1 Planctomycetota bacterium | reverse complement strand
CGTGGTTCGCGCGTTCGACCTACGGCGTGTCGCTGACCAGGCCGCAGGCGCTGCTCGAAGCCTATGGCACCGGGTGCGCCGGTCAGGCCGGCGTCCCGATCGCCGACGCCAACGGGCTGCCGATCTCGGGCTCGAGCAGCTTCCGGCTGCTGGTGAGTCAGGCGCGCCCGACGTCGGTTGCGCTGTTGTTCGGTTCGTTGGATGCGGCGTCGCTGCCGCTGTTGCCGAGCTCCTGCACCCTCTTGCTCGACGCGCCGATCTCGCTCGGCTTCGCGCTGACCACGGCGGCGGGGACCGGCTCGTTGCCGATGCCACTGCCGTTCGGCTTCAACGGCGTGAGCCTCTATTTCCAGTGGGTGGTCATCGATGCCACGGGCGCCTATGCCGACTTCGCCACCTTCTCCAATGGCCTGCGCACGCAGCTCGGCAACTGAACTGGCACGGAGCCTCTTCTCATGAACGTGTTCTCGATGTTCTCGTGTGTCGCGTTGACGTTGGCCGGCAGCGTCGCCGCCGTGGCGCAGGATCAGGAAGGCTGGCACCTCGTACCCGGCGTTGGTCCGTCGGGTCGGCAATTGGCGGCCGTCGCCTATGACACGGTGCGCAAGGTGGCCGTGTTGTTCGGCGGTGTCGACGCCAGCGGTGCGCCGCTGGCCGACACCTGGGAGTTCGACGGGCGGCAGTGGTCACCAGTGCCGACTGCACACCAGCCGCCGGCGCGTCTGGGCCATGGCATGGCCTATGACGCCGGGCGCGGCATGGTGGTGCTGTTCGGCGGAGCCGGCGCCAGCTACCTGGCCGACACCTGGGAGTACGACGGCGTCGACTGGCACCAGCGGGCGCCGGTGGCCTCGCCGTCGGCGCGCTACGGCACGGCGATGGCGTTCGACCACAACCGTGGTCGCACGGTGCTGTTCGGTGGCTTGAGCCAGAGCAGCCAAGTCAACGCCGAGATGTGGGAGTGGGACGGCGAATCGTGGTGGCTGTTCAGCAACAACGCGATCCCTGGCCGCCGGCACCACGCCATGTGCTGGAGCAACCGCGAGAACGCGGTCATGGTGGTCGGCGGCCTCGACAATGCCCAACTGCGCCTCGGTGACACCGGCTATTACCTCGCGGACGGCGGCTGGAACTACACCGCCAACATCACCGCCCGCACCGGGTCGGCCGTCTGTGAGAACCCGATCACCAACCTGCTGGTGTTGACCGGTGGCAGCCTGTTGGCGCCCGGGCCGACGATCGTCGGCGACAACCTGATGTACGGGGACACCTGGCCGCAGTACAGCCCACGCAGCCCGCTGCCCGAGCCGTTGTCCTACCACGTGTCGTTCTTCGACGAACGGCGGCAGCAGGTGGTCGTGTTCGGGGGCCTCGGCCCGGCCGGCGTTTCCGACCGCACCTACGCCTATTGCGCGAACGACACCGTGCCGACCTGGAACACCCAGGCCTTCACGGCGCAGTCGGCCGAGGACGTGGTCGACATCGCTGTCGGCCACTACGACGCCGACGGCCGCCAGGACGTCGCGGCGCTGTTCCCGGCGGAGAACCGGCTGGCCGTGTACACGACCCCTGGCAGCAACATCCTCGATCGCACGCTGCTGGCCACCTGGATGATCACCCTGGCCGCCGGCGCCGATGCGACGTCGGTGGCCTTCGGTCACGTCGGGTCGACGACCAGTGCGGACCTGGTGGTCGCCTGCCCGGGGCGCAATCAGGTCGACGTCGTGACGGGGCCGGGGCTGCCGTCCGTGCAGTCGGTGTCGGTCGGATCGTTGCTGTTGCCGGTGCACGCGTTGGTCGGCGACCTCGACGGCACGGCGACCGGCGACCTCGTCGTCGCCTGCCGCGGCACGCTGACCAGCAGCGGCGGCGTCGCCGTCGTGCACGACCTCGGCAGCGTGGTGCAGACGATCACCAACCCGGCGCTCGCCCACATCGAACGTATCGCCCTGGCCGATCTTGATCGCGACGGCGATCTCGATGTCGCCGCCCTCGGGCGCGGCGCTCCCGACGCCATCTGGCTGCTCGACAACGTGAGCGGCACGTTGGTTGACGCCGGCACCATCGTGCTGCCGGGCAGCGGTGCCGCCAACGACCTCGTGGTCGGCGACTACGACCGCGATGGCGACAGCGACCTGGTGGTGGCGTCGTCGTCGCTGTTCCCGACGCTGGACAACCGGCTGGTGCTCGTGAGCAACGGCATCGCCGCCGCGTCGTCCTTGTCGCCCACGTCGTTCACCGCCGCCTCGCTGCCGCTGCAGCTCGGCTTCACGACCCGGCTGGCGAAAGGCCACCGTGATGGTTCGGCGCGCGTGCCACAGCTCGACCTGGCCTTCGTCGATGCCCTGTCCGGCACCGGTCAGTTGGTCGGCTTCGTCGGCGAGCACGGCTTCGCCACGGCGCGCAACCTGCGTCAGAGCTGTGTCGGCCGCGCCGTGCTCGGCGATCTGAACGGCGACGGCTGCGACGACTGGGTGTGCGGTGTCGTCGGCGGCGGCATCGAGGTGCAGTGGACCCGTCCAGCACCTCGGTCCTACCAATACGGTGGTGGTTGTGAGGGTTCGTATGACCTGCGGCCCAACGCCGACGTGTATCGCAACCCCTACATCAGCTACCCGGCCTTGCGCCTGCGACAGGCCTATCCGCAGAGCGCCGCGCTGCTGATGCTCGACCTCGAACCCGGCTACGCCGCGATCGGCGGCGGCTGCACGCTGTTGCTGCAGAACCCGCTGCTGCTCACCTACGAGCTCACGGATGCCGTAGGGCGCTGCCAGTACTTCCTGGCGCTGCCGAGCACGGTCGCCGGCTACGACCTGTTCGCCCAGTGGGCGGTGCTGGACCCGAACGGCAGCTTCGCGAACCTGCTCAGCCTGTCGAACGGCGTGCAGATGCAACTCGGGATCTGAGCCGGCCTGCCCTGACGTCGCGCACCCGGGGCGCCCACCAAAGGCGAAGCCGACGCAACCGGCCCCGCTGCGTCGTCGCCTTGGGCCGTGGCGCGGTCAGGGCACCAGGCGTTCGACCGTCGTATTGCCGGGACCTGGCGCCGCGACCACGTGACCGCCGATCAGCGTCAGCGCACCATCCTGGCCGACCACCGCGCCGTGCATCATGCGCGGCTGCTGCATGCTGAACAGCGACTGCCAGCCATCGGCGATCGGGTCCCACACCATCACCTGCGCCAGCGGCTGCACGGCCACGGGGGCGGTCGAGAGCAGGCCGGACATGCCTCCCGTCGCGACCACCGTGCCGTTGGGCATCTGGTCGAGCGTGCCGCTGAAGAACGTGATCGGTGCCGCGGTGTGCGGCGTCCACGTGTCGGTGCCGGCGTCGTAGGTCTCGACCGCCGCGGTCGCCACCAGGGCCGGTTGCCCTGCGTAGAGGCCGGCCGCACACCCGCCGGCGACCAACAGGCGGCCGTCTGCCAGCAGCAGGGTGCCACGTTCGTGGGCCAGGCGCGGGTTGCCCATCGGCGCCGCCGGTTGCCAGGTCAGAACGCCTGGCGACGTCATCACGAGTCGCCGGCAGGTGGTGGCGGGAAGCAGGCCGAACGCAGTCAGCTCGAGGCCGCCGTGCAGCAGCAGGTCGCCGTTCGGCAACGTCGAGAGCGCCCCCCAGAACCACGGTGCCGGCAGCGAGGGACCGGGGGACCAGGTGCGCGTGATCGGGTCGAACACCTCGCTGCTGGCGAGTGGCATCGGCGCTGCCAGGTTCGCGCTCGCGGTGCCGCCGACCACGACGACGCGTCCGTCGGGCAGCCGCGCCGCGGCGTGCAAGAAGCGCGGCAGCGACATCGGCGGCAGCGACAGGAAGTCGTCGCCGACCGGGTCGTAGAGCACGGCGCCCGCGGTCGCATCCTGCGGCGTCGGCACCTGCGGCACCGGCAGCTGCGTCACCCCGCCCGTCAGCAGCGTGGTGCCGTCGAGCAGCGCGGTACAGGTCATCGCGTAGACGTCGTCCGGCAGCTGCGGACCAGCGTGCACTTCGAGCGTCAGCGTGTCGAACACGTCCGTGGTCGTCACCGGCAGTTGCTCGGTCGATGGCCGCAAGGCGCCGCCGGCGAACAACCAGGTGCCGGGACCGCCGGCCGCATCGGCGCGGTGGATGCGCGCCGCCCAAGCCTTGCCCGCCGCGACGGCTGGCAGCAGCGTCGGCATCAGCGGCTGCGTCAGCTGGGTGACGACGCGGGCACTCAGGGCGTCGAACAGGGTCGTGGTTCCCGGCAACGCCGCGGCTTGCCAGTGCAGGCGCAAGCCGGTGAGGGAGAGGTCGAATGGCACCGGGAACGCCGTCGTCACGCCGCTTGCGGTCGGCGCCACTTCCGGCAGCAGCAGCAGGTTGGGGCCGATGTCGAGCGGTCGCGAGGAGATCGTGGTCGGCAGCGGGGTCGCGCCGGCGGCATCGCTGGCGATCAGCACGAGCAGTGGTTGCGGCAGTCCCGAGTAGGCGAACTGCAGCACGTCGCCGAGCGCGCCGCTGGTCGCGCGTTCGAAGTGCAGCGGCTGTTGCGCGAGGACCGGCGTGGGCAACAGGGCAAACAGGACCAGGCTGGCAATGGGCTGAAGACGCATGGAGGTCGAACGCATGGTGCGGCAGAGACCTCAAGGCAGTGGTCCTGCGTGCGCTTCAGACCGAGCATCTTGCGCGGACCAAGGTCTGCCCACAAGCCGCCTGGCCATCCTGCCCAGCCAACCGCGTCTTGGCGCCGGCATCGGCGACCGCGGTGGCATCGCGGTCGACCACGGGGGCGTTGTGCTCGCGTGTACGGCAACGTGCGTTGGCAGCGGCGCGCCTGCGCCGAAGGGAACTAGCGCCGCTTCGGCCGCGGCGGACCGCCGCGCGAGCTCACCCCGGCGTCCTTGGCGTGCACGTAGGTCGCATCGCCCGCCGACCGCCGGGCGTCGTCGCGGCGCGCCGCCAGCGCTTCCTTGGGCGGATTGGCCGGGATCAGGCACTCGGGGCCGGCGCCGATCAGGTCCTTGCGCCCGGCCTCGCTGAGCGCCTTGTGCACGACGAACCAGTTCTCCGGCTTGAAGAACTGCATCAGCGCGCGCTGTGTCTCGCGGTCCTTCAGCTTCTTCACGGTCTCGACCGGCTGCATCGTCATCGGGTCGAGGCCGGTGTGGTACATGCACGTGGCGATGTCCATCGGTGCCGGGATGAAGTCCTGCACCTGCCGCGGCCGGTAGCCGCGCGCCTTCAAGAACACCGCCAACTCGATCATCTCCCGCACGCCGGAGCCGGGGTGCGAGGCGATGAAGTAAGGGATCAGGTACTGCTCCTTGCCGGCGCGCTGGCTCGCCGCCGCGAACTTCGCCGCGAACTCGTCGAAGGTCGACGTCGCCGGCTTCTTCATCAGGTTCAGCACCGTCTCGCTGGTGTGTTCGGGTGCCACCTTGAGCTGGCCGCCGACGTGATGGCGCGCCATGTCCTCGAGGTAACGATCGTCGAGGCGGGCCAGGTCCATGCGGATGCCCGAGGCGACGCGCACGCTCTTGACGCCGGGCAGCTCGCGCACCTTCTGCAGCAGCTGCCGGGTGGGGCCGTGGTCGACACCGAGCAGCTTGCACACGGTCGGGTGCACACACGAGAGGCGACGGCAGCGGGCCTCGATCTCGGGCCGCGAGCAACGCATCTGGTACATGTTGGCGGTGGGGCCGCCGACGTCGCTGAGGTGGCCCTTGAAGTCGGGGTCCTGCGTCATCGCCCGCACTTCCTTCAGGATCGACTGCTGGCTGCGGCTCTGGATCGCGCGGCCCTGGTGCATCGTGATCGAGCAGAACGTGCAGCCGCCGAAGCAGCCGCGCATCGTCGTCACGCTGTCCTTGATCATCGTGTGCGCCGGGATCTCGGCGCCGTGGTAGCGAGGGTGAGGCTGGCGCGTGAACGGCAGGTCGTAGATGCGGTCCATGCCGCGTTCGTCGAGCGCGAGCGACGGCGGATTGACGACCAGCAGGCGGTCGCCGTGGCGCTGGATCAGGCGGCGGCCGTTCTGCGGGTTGGTCTCGTGGTGCAAGAGCCGCGTCGCGGTGGCGAAGGCGACCTTGTCGGCGACGATCGCCTCGAAGCCCGGCAGCTCGATGGTCTGGTTGTCGCAGGCGGCGTCGTGCCACTCGTGCGCCGGCAGCGTCTCCTTCTGGCCGAGCAGGTAGGCGACGCCGCGCAGGTCGCGGCAATCGGCGATGGCCTTGCCGGCGGCGAGGCGCCGGCAGATCTCGACCAGCACGCGCTCGCCCATGCCGAAGCCGACCAGGTCGGCCTTGCTGGTGACGAGGATCGACGGCCGCACGGTCTCCGACCAGTAGTCGAAGTGGGCGACGCGCCGCAACGAGGCTTCGACGCCGCCGGCGACCACCGGCACGCCCGGGAACGCCTCGCGACACCGCTGCGCGTACACGTTCGTGGCGCGGTCGGGCCGTTGTTCGATCCGGCCACCCGGCGAGTAGGCGTCGTCGTTGCGCCGCTTCTTGTTCGCCGTGTAGTGGTTGATCATCGAGTCCATGTTGCCGGCGCTGACCGCGAAGCAGAGGCGCGGCCGGCCGAACTGGCGGAAGGCGCTGGCGTCGTGCCACGCCGGCTGCGGCAGGATGGCGACCTTGAAGCCCTCGGCCTCGAGCACGCGGCCGAGCAGCGCCATCGCGAACGACGGGTGGTCGACGTAGGCGTCGCCGGTGACGAACACGACGTCGACCTCGTGCCAGCCGCGGGCCTGCATCTCGGCCAGGGTGGTGGGCAGGAAGCGGTCGGTGGTCGGTGGGCTGCAGGGGCTGGCGGGGGCGGCCATCGGGGCGGCGATGGTAGCGCATCCCCGGAACTGATCCCTCGATTGTGGTCGGCAGGGAATTCGCCCTGGTGGGGCCGACCACAATCGAGGGACCAACTCCGGTCGATTGCGTGCTAGGCTGCGTGTGTGCACGACGCGATCCCGAAGCTGCTGGTGGCCGTTGCCGCCGGCGAAGCCGGTGCCGCAGATCGCCTGCTGCCGCTGGTCTACGAAGAGCTGCGGCGGCTCGCCCATCGGGAGTTGGCGCGCGAGCGTCCCGGGCAAACGCTGCAGGCAACCGCGCTCGTGCACGAAGCCTGGCTGCGGCTGTGTGGCGACGGCGCGGCACGCTTCGCCGGCAGTGGCCAGTTCTTCGCCGCCGCGGCGACATCGATCCGCCGCATCCTCGTCGACGCAGCGCGCGCCCGCGGCGCGCAGAAGCGCGGCGGCGGGTGGCGGCGCGTGACGCTGAGCGGTATCGCCGCACAGCCCGAGGTCGACCACGACGAACTGCTCGATCTCGACGCGGCGCTGCAACGGCTCGCGGCCGAGGACGCGCGCAAGGCCCGCCTCGTCGAACTGCGCTACTTCGCCGGCCTGTCGCTCGACGAGTGCGCCGCGGCGCTCGGCATCTCGCCGGCCACTGCCGACCGCGATTGGACCTACGCGCGCGCCTGGTTGTTCGATCGGCTGCGCGGCGTGGACCGGGCCTGACCTGGTCGCCGCGGGGAAATCGGCTCGGCCGTGAGGCTCGGCCACGCCGTCTTGCGCATGACGGACCAGCCGCCGTCGCCAGACGGCATGATCCAGCGCCTGCCGCCATGTCCGACCACCGTCCGACCGCCGAAGAGCTGTTCCACACCTGCCGTGCCCTGCCCGACGCCGCCGAGCGCCGGGCGCTGTTGGCCCGCGTCTGCGGCGACGACTCGGCGCTGCGCGAGCGGGTAGAACGCCTGTTGGCCGCCGACCGGGCCGCGGCGGTGGACACCGAGGCGCCGTTCCTCGACCCCGCCCGCGCCAACGCGCCGCAGAAGGCCGCCGGCGAACAGGTCGGCGACGTCGTCGATCGCTACAGGCTGTTGCAGGCGATCGGCGAAGGCGGCATGGGCACGGTGTGGATGGCGGAGCAGCGTGAGCCGGTCGTGCGCAAGGTGGCGCTGAAGATCGTCAAGCTCGGCATGGACACGCGCGAGGTCGTCGTGCGGTTCGAGGCCGAACGCCAGGCCCTGGCGCTGATGGACCACCCGAACATCGCCAAGGTGCTCGACGGCGGCGCCACGGCGAACGGGCGGCCCTACTTCGTCATGGAGTTGGTGAAGGGCATACCGATCACCGACTACTGCGATCAGGCGAGGCTCGGTCTGCGGCTGCGGCTGGAGCTGTTCACCAAGGTCTGCGAGGCGATCCAGCACGCGCACCACAAGGGCGTCATCCACCGCGACATCAAGCCGAGCAACGTGCTGGTGACGCTGCACGACGGCGTGCCGGTGCCGAAGGTCATCGACTTCGGCATCGCCAAGGCGACCAGCGCCGAGCTGACCAAGAAGACGTTGTTCACCCAGTACGCGCAGATCCTCGGTACGCCCGAGTACATGGCGCCCGAGCAGGCGGAGATGTCGGGCCTCGACATCGACACCCGCGCCGACGTCTATTCGCTCGGCGTGCTGCTCTACGAGCTGCTGACCGGCACCAAGCCGTTCGACGCGAAGACGGCGCTGCAGGTCGGCTTCCAGGAGCTGCTGCGCACGATCCGCGAGGACGAGCCGCAGAAGCCGTCGACGCGCGTGTCGACGCGGGGGGCCGCGGCGGTGGTCGGTGGGCGGCCCGACGCCAACGTGCGTGCGTGGAGCGAACGCCTGCGCGGCGACCTCGACTGGATCGTCATGAAGGCGCTCGAGAAGGACCGTTCGCGCCGCTACGACACGCCGAACGGCTTCGCCGAGGACGTCGCGCGCTTCCTGCGCGACGAGGCCGTGCTCGCCGCGCCGCCGAGTGCCGGCTACCGGCTGCGCAAGTTCGTGCATCGCCGCCGGCGCCTCGTCGCCGCCGCCAGCGTCGCCGTGCTGCTGCTGCTCGCCGGCATCGTCGGCACCAGCTGGGGCATGCTGCAGGCGCTGCGCGAACGCGACCGCACCGAGGTCGCGCGCGCGGAGGCGCTGAAGAACCTGCAGAAGGCGCAGGCGGCGGAGGCGCGGGCCGTGCAGAGTGCCACCGAGACGCAGGCCGTGGCCGAGTTCCAGGGACAACTGCTCGGTGACCTCGACGTGCCGAC
>JAEUHT010000251.1 GCA_016793265.1 Planctomycetota bacterium | reverse complement strand
CGCGGCGAACGTGCCTGCCGCCGCCGCCGGCATCCCGCCAGCGCGGCCGGGCATCGACCTGCGCCTCGACGGCAATCAGGGCCGCGCGCCGGGGCCGGCGTTCGCCGATCGGCTCGGGCGCGACGCCGAACTGCTGCGCTGCTACCCGCTCGAACACGCGCTCGAAGAGCAGCTCGCCGCGCGCCACGGGGTGGGGCCGGAGCGCATCTTCGTCGGTGCCGGCGCCGACGAGGTGCTCGACCGCCTGTGTCGCGTCGCCCTCGAACCGGGGCGGCAGGCCATCTTGCCGCTGCCGACGTTCGAGATGCTGCCGCGCTACGTGGCGCTCGCCGGCGGGGCCTTGCACGCGGTGCCCTGGCACGACGGGCGGTGGCCGCGCGACGCGGTGCTGGCCGCGATCTCGGCGCAGACCGCGTTGGTGGCCATCGTCTCGCCGAACAACCCGACCGGCCTCGTCGCCACCGCCGACGACCTGCGCGCGGTGCTGGCCGCGGCGCCCCACGCGCTCGTGCTGGTCGACGCCGCCTACGCCGAGTTCGGCGGCGACGACCTCACCGCGGTCGCGCGGCAGCACGACCACGCCGTCGTCGTGCGCACCTTCAGCAAGGCGTTCGGCCTCGCCGGCCTGCGGGTCGGCTACGCCATCGCCGCGCCGGCCGTCGTGCGTTGGCTGGTGGCCGCCGGCAGTGCGTTCCCCTGCGGGACGCTGGCGCGCCGGGCGGCCTTGCTGCGGCTCGACGACACCGGCGGCGACGTCGCCGACTACGTGCACGAGGTCGCGCTCGAGCGTGAGGCGCTGCTCGGCACGCTGCGCGCCGCGGGGGCGTCGCCGCTGCCGTCCGCGGCCAACTTCGTCTACGTGCGCGGGGCCGCTCCGGCGTGGCTCGGCGACGCGCTGGCCGGGCTCGGCATCGCCGTGCGCGTGTTCGCCGACGACGGCGTGCGGGTGACGATGCCCGGGCACCCCGCCGACTTCGTACGGTTGCAGCGGGCGGTCGAAGCGGCGCTGGCGCCGCGCGCGGTGCTGCTCGACCTCGATGGTGTGCTCGCCGACCTCGAAGCGCGGCGGCCGCTCGCCGCCGTCGAGGACCTGCGCGCGCTGGCGGCGCGGTTGCCGCTCGGCGTCGTCACCAGTTGTCCGCGGCGGCTCGCCGAGTCGGTGCTGCAGCGCCACGGCTTCGCCGACTGCGTGACCACGCTGGTCTGCCAAGAGGATGGCCCCGGCAAGCCGGATCCGGCGCCGGTGCGGTTGGCCCTGCAGCGCCTCGCGGTCGGCGCGGCGTGGATGCTCGGCGACAACCCCGGCGACGTGCTGGCGGCGCGGCGGGCCGGCGTGGTGCCGTTGGCGGTGCGACCGCACGGCATCGGCGCCGAGTCGCACGCGGAGCGGCTGCGCGAAGCCGGTGCCGCGCGGCTGATCGGTGGCCTCGGCGAGCTGCTGGCGCTGCTGCCGCGCGGCTGACCTCACCGCGGCGCGGCGAGGTCGACCTCGAGTTCGGCGCTGAATGCGAGCGCCGGATCGTCGCGTTCGGCGAGCGTGCGGGCGAGCACCTCGCGTCGGCGCTGCACCCGCACCTCGCCGCGGTCGACGCCGTTGACGGTGAGCGACAGCGGTCGGTCGAGGTCGGCGAGCTGGTCGTCGAGCCGCACCAGCAGGGTGCCGGTGAGCGCCGCCGTCGCCGCGGCCTCGTCGCGGCGTTCGGCGCGGATCACGAGCCGGTTCTGCTCGATCGTGGCGTCGATGAACAGCGGCATGACCGCCGGTGGTTCGCGCAGCGCGAGCCAGTAGTGCTGCAGCGCCACCCGCGTGTCGAACGGCGTCACCAGCCACGGCACGCGCCGCGGCCGTGGGTTGCGCACCTTGGTCACGAGCCACGCCGGCGTCAGCGAGTAGTCGATGCCGTGGCCACGCCCGGCCTGCACGTGGACGACGAAGTCGTAGCCGTCCGCATCGGCCTGCTGCAGCTCGGCGAGCCGTTCGCCCAGGCGCCGGGCCAGACCGACGCGATCGAACATCGTGTCCTGCTCGCCGATGTCGATGCGCGTGGCGACGTTGCGCATGTTCTCGGGCGGCGACGTCGAGGCCGGTTCGGCCGCGGCCATGGCGCCGGTGGCGGCGAAGCGGTCGGGCCGGTTGCCGGCGAAACGGATGGCGCCGTAACCACCTTCGGAGATGCCCATCAGGTAGACGCGGTTGGCGTCGACGCCGTGGAACAGGATCGCCTCGCGGATCACCTGCTCGAAGGCGAGCTGGTTGTGGTCGTGATACCAGCGGCCGCGGCGGTCGTCGGCCATGCGCGGGATGAAGTAGAGCCCCGGCGAAGGGTAGCGGCGGCGCCACAGCGTCTGCTGCGCCCGCCACTCGCGGTCGTTGACGTCCCAGCCGTGCGGACCGCTCGCCTCGGCATTGCCGCCGCCGCCGTGCAGGCACAAGAACAGCGGCCAGCCGCCGGCCGGCCGTTCGCCCTTCTGCAGCAGCAGGAACGGCATGCTGTAGTCGCCGAGGCGCAGCATTGGCGGCGCGGCGTCGGCGGTGAGCGTGGTGGTCGGCGTCGGCAGCGTGTCGCGACCGGCCCGGCGCGCGGCGTCGCGGTGCTCGGCGACGAGCTGCGGCAACAGCGCCTCGGCGGCGGCGCGCGTCAGGCCCGGTTCGTGCTGGGCCGTGAGCGCGGCAGCGAGCGTGGCAGCGAGCGTGGCAGCGGCGGCGCGCATCAGCCGTGCACTTCTTCGACGGCGTCGTGGCAGCGCGCGCAGTGCTGCGGCTGCAGCGTCGGGCGCATGGCCTTGATGGCGTCGCCGTCGCCGGCGGTCGCCTTCTGCGCCAGTTCGAGCAGCGCCGCCTCGGCCTCCCTGGCCAGCTTCGCGAAGTCCGGCACCTCCGTGTCCTCGAAGGTGCCGTAGCCGAGCTTCATCGCGGCGGCGACGCGCGTGGCGGCGGCGGCGAGGCCCGGCAGGTCCTTGGCCGGATCCGCGAGCAGGCCCTCGATGTGGTGCCAGTCGTCCTCGATGGCCTGCATGGCCTTCTTCAGCGACTTCGGCTTCGCGACCGGGGCGGCGACCGCGGCGGCGGGCGGCGCCGGCGGCGCTGCGGCGAGCAGTTGCTGCACCACCGGTTCGAGCTTGCTGAGGCCGGCGGCGCGGCCGAAGGCGAGCGCTTGGTCGGCGCTGCGGCCGCCGTTCTGGAAGGCGTCGAGCGCCAGCAGCGCGCCGACGCGGTTGCTGCTCTGGCAGCAGACGAGCATCGGTGCGCCGTTCGACGCGCGCATCGCCTCGGCGAGCCGCGTGGCGTTGGCGAACGTCACGTCGGGCTGGCCCGCGATCGGCAGGCGCACGAACGTGATGCCGAGCGCCTTGGCCTCGGCCTCTTCCCAGCCGGTGCCCTTCTCGCTGGCCGGCTTGAGGTTGATCACGTGCCTGACGCCGAGCGCGGCGAGCTGCTCCAGCTGGGCCGCGGTGGGTTGGCCGCTGGTGTAGAGGCCGGGGGCCGGCGCGGCGAAGTTGCTGATGCCGAGCTGTGCCGGATCGGTGGGGGTGGTCGGTGCGGGAGTGGCGCCGCAGGCGGCCAGCAACACAGAGAGCACGGTGGCGGAGGACGTTCGCATGGCGCGTGTTCTACGCGCCGGAACGCGAGAAGGAAGGCCGCGGGCGGCGCCGTGGTGGGGCGGCGCCGCGCTCAGCGACCGCGCTGCTGCCGGTAGCGCTCGCGGTACTTCTTCGCCAGTTCGCTCTGCTTGCTGCGCAGCGTGACCTGGCGGCCGCCGACGAAGGCGAGCTCGACCCGGGTCGGCAGTTCGAGCGGGTCGCCGTCGGTGACCAGCAGCGTCGCGTCCTTGCCGGCCTCGAGCGAGCCGAGGCGATCCCCGACGCCGAGGATGCGCGCCGCGTCGAGCGTGATGGCGGCGAGGGCGCGTTCCCGATCGAGGCCGAAGGCGGCGGCGGTGGCGGCGTGGTAGGGCAGGTTGCGGTCGAAGCTGAAGTCCTGGCCGGTGGCGATGCAGAAGCGCAGGCCGGCGTCGGCGAGCCGCGCCGGCAGCGTGAACGGCTCGTCGTAGGCGCTGTCTTCGCGGCGCGGCAGTTCGTGCACACCATCGACGATCACCGGCACGTCGCGCTCGCGCAGCAGCGTGGCGCAGGCGGCGGCATCCCGGCCGCCGACGATGACGACGCGCAGCTGGCGGCGCGCGGCCCAGGCCACCGCCGATTCGATCTGCTCGAGTTCGTCGGCGAGCACGAACACCGGCACCTCGCCGCGCAGGGCCGGCACCAGCGCCGCGTGGCGGATGTCGATCGGCACAGCGGCGTCGGCGCTGCGGGCGTCGAGCCAGGCCCGCGCCGCGGTGAAGGCGAGGTCGATGCGCTGGCGCTGCTTCGCCACGGCGTCGCCGGCGTCGTCGTCGCCGCTGGCGGGGCCGCGGCGGCCGCGGCGAAGGCCGTCGCCGTGCCGCTGCTGCGGCCAGGCCACCACCGGCCCGGCCTCGCTGCGCACGGTCATGTCGGCGTTGGTCCAGCCGTCGAGCTGGATCACCGAGGCCCGGCCCGGCAACAGGCCGCCGCTCGGGAACGTCGCCGCCACCAGCACGCCGTTGGCCCGCGCCACCGGGATCGCGGCGCTGTCGGGGTTGACCGCGACTGCGGCGATCGCCTCGGGCGTCAGTTCGCCGAGTTCGCTGGTGTCGACGGTCTGGCGCACCGCGCCGATCTCGACGAGGCCCAACGACGTGTGGGCGGAGATCAGGCCCGGATAGACGTGCTTGCCCTGCAGGTCGATGACGATCGCGTCGTCGCCGAGCGGCGGTGACGGCTGCTCGCCGGCCGCCAGCACGGCGCGGATGCGGCCGTTCTCGAGCCACAACGAGCCGCCGAGCACGACCCCGCCGCTGACGGTGTGCAGCACGCCGTTGTGCAGCAGGATCGGCGCCGTTTGCGGCGCGGCCTTGGTCAGCAGGTCCTGGGCCGGCACCGCGGCGGTGAGCAGCAGCGTGGTGGCGAACGCGGCGCGGCGGCGACACGAGCGTGCGGGGTGGTTCATCGGGCGTCCTCCGCGGTGCGGCAGCAGTAGGCTCCAGTGTCGTCTTCGGCGGCCCAGTAGGCGTCCTTCGGGTCCATGGGCTTCGCCTTCCTGCCCTTGCCGCCGGCGGCCAAGGCCTGCTGCAGCAGGCGCGTGCGCTCCTGGCGGATGCCGGCGCGCAGCTCGGCGTCGCGCGCGAGCGAGAACTGCGGCACGCCGTCGACCCAGGTCGCCTCGCAGCGCGCGGCGTAGCTGAGCGGGTCGCCGGACCACAACACGACGTCGGCGTCCTTGCCGGCGGTCAGCGAGCCGGTGCGCTCGAAGATGCCGAGCTGGAGCGCCGGGTTGCGCGTCACGAAGTCGAGCGCTTCCCACGGCGCGAGGCCACCGTACTTGACCGCCTTGCCGGCCTCGGTGTTGAGCCGTCGCGCCAGTTCGTCGCTGTCGCTGTTGAACGACACCACGACGCCGGCCTCGTGCATGATCGCGCCGTTGTCGGGGATGGCGTCGTAGACCTCGAACTTGTAGGCCCACCAGTCGCTGAACGAGGAGGCGCCGAGCGCCGCCCGGCGGATGGCGTCGGCGACCTTGTAGCCCTCCAGGCAGTGCTGGAAGGTGCCGACCTTGATGCCGTACTCCTGCACGAGGCCGCAGAGCATGAAGATCTCGTCCTGCCGGTAGCTGTGGCAGTGGATGCGCCGGCTGCCGGCGAGCACCTCGGCGAGCGCTTCGAGTTCGAGGTCACGGCGCGGCGGCAGCGTGAGCGCACGCTGCTTCGGCGGCAGCGCGTCGTAGCTGGCGACCTCGCGGCGGTAGCGCTCGGCGGCGACGAAACGATCGCGCAGCAGGGCCTCGACGCCCATGCGGGTGGCTGGGTAACGCGTCGTCGGGCCGCGGTCGTTGGCGCCGCGCGGGTTCTCGCCGAGCGCGAACTTGATGCCGGCCGGCGCGCCGGCGAAGTGCATCGCCTCGGGATCGTGCACGTAATAACGCACCTTGGTGGTGCAGCTCTGGCCGCCGATCGTGTTCGCCGAACCATGCAGCTGGTTGACGGTGGTGACGCCGCCGGCGAGCTGGCGATACCAGTTGACGTCGTCGGGGTTCAGCACGTCCTGCACCCGCACCTCGGCGGTGACCGCCTGGCCACCTTCGTTGACGCCGCGGCTGATGCCGGTGTGCGAGTGGCAGTCGATCAGACCGGGTGTGACGTGCTTGCCTTCGCCGTCGATGACCGCGGTCGACGGCCCGAGCGCCGGCATCTCCGACTTGGCGCCGGCGAAGACGATGCGGCCGTCCCGCACCACGACGGCGCCGTTGCGCAGCACGCCGCGGCCGTCGCTGGTCCACAAGGTGGCGCCGACGATGGCGAACTCCATCGCCGTCGAGGGCTCGACCGCGCCGTAGCCGCCGAGCGGCGTCGGCAGCGGCGTCAGGGCCGGGGGCACGAAGTCCTCGTCGTCCTCGGTGGGCTTCGCCGCCGGTGCCTCGCCGCGCGCGAAGGTCACGTCGCTGGTCGCTCCGGCGGTCGTCGTCGCGCTGCCGGCGAGGCCGTCGCCGCGCACGCGCAACCGCAGCCAGATGCCGTGAACGTCGCCGAGCGGCTTGCCGGCGAGCCGGAACGTCAGCGCGTCGAGGTCGCGGGCGACGTCGGCGACTTGCAGCGAGTCGTCGCCACACTTCGCGGTGAGCCGGTCCCCATCGATGGTCAGCGTCGGCGCCGCCGTCGTCGCCGGCCAGCCGTCCACCCAACGGAAGGCGCCGTCGAAGCGTGGTTCGCGCGCGGCGTGTAGCCCGTGCCGCACGCCGCCGACCCACACCTCGCGGATCGTGGCCTTGGCCGCGAACAGTTCGCCGTCGACGACGACGAGGTCGGCGGGGCGGCCGACGTTGATCGTGCCGGCGCGGTCGGCGATGCCGAGCAGCTCGGCCGGCACCGTGGTCAGGCAGGCCAGCGCCTGGTCGTGGCTGACACCGCAGGCGATGGCCTTGCGCACGGCCGCCGGGAAGTCCTTGCGGTCGCGCTGCCGCGCCGTGGTCCACGCCACCACGACCCCGGCGTCGAGCAGCCGCTTGCTGTTGGTGGGCGCCTGTTCCCAGGTCTGCAACTGGCGCAGCGAGACCGCCTCGGCCTTGGCCGCGGTGGCCACGTCGGGAGCGTCGGGGAACAGCAGCGGCACCACGATCGGCGCCTGCCGCGCGGCCAGGGCGTCGAGCCGGCGGAACTCCATGCCGCTGCCGATCACGACCGGCCGCAGGCCCATTTCAGCGGCCACGCGCAGCAGGCGCAGGGCCTGCAGTTCGTCCTCGCTGTCGAGCCACAGCGGCAGCTGCCTGGTGTCGACCAGCGCCTGCAGGGCCGCCGACGGTTGCGGGGCGCTGGCGGCGAGCGTGGGGTCGGCGGCCACCGCGAGCTGGCAGCGTTCGTACCATTGGCCGTCGAGCAGGGTCTGGCGCAAGAGGGCGATGGCGCCCATCTCGCTGCCCGGGTAGCCGTCGCGGCTGCGCTGCAGGCTCGCCACCGCGTAGGCCCGTGGCAACACGATGCGCGGCTTGCTCACCGGCGTCGGCTCGTCGAGCGCCACCACGGTCGCGGTGCCCTTGAGGATGCCGCCGGCGGGTGCGCAGGCCACGGTGGTGAAGCCGAGCCCGCGCAGCGCGGCGCGGTCGGCCGCCGCCACCAGGCCACCGTCGCGGGCGTCGCGCTGCGGCTGCAGCATCGGGCTCCAGTGCTGGTCGTCGGTCGTGGCGTCGAGCGCCGGCACGTCGCTGGCGTAGAACGGCTCGACCAGGCCCGGGTAGATCGTCAGTCCACTGCAGTCGACGAGGGTGGCGCCGGCCGGCGGCGCGGCGTCACCGAGCGCAGCGATGCGGCCGTCGCGCACGACGAGGGTGGCCCGTTCGAGCACCTGCCCGGGCGCCGTCACCACCCGCGCGCCGGTCAGCGCGAACCAGCCGGCGTCGGCGCGCGCCGGCCCGTTCGCCGGCGGCCCCTGCGCGATCGTGGCGGCGACGAGGGTGACGGACGCGAACAGCCCGGGCGCGGTGCGGGGACGCATGGGCGCGCAGCATACGTGGCGCGCCGCGGTCGTCGACGGGCCGCGTCAGAACCGCTGCGTGACCATGAAGTAGAGGCCGCGCTCGGCCGCCTCGGAGTAGAAGTACTCGACGTGGTGCGACTCGGTCAGGTTCTGGCCGACCAGCTCGAACGTCGTGTTCTCGGTCGGGCGCCAGGCGCAGCGCAGGTCGAGCCGCCACCAGGGGTCGATGCCGGCGTGGCCCTGCGTGTAGAGCAGGTTGGTGTCGAGTTCGAGGCCGGGCAGCGGGTCGTAGCCGAAGGTGGCGCCGCCGCGCAGCCGCGGCGCGGTGTCTTCGACCACCCAGTACGACGCGGGGTCGATGCGCTGCGAGTTGCCCTCGGTGAAGGCGAGCCACGAGGTCAGGCGCATGCCCGCGGTCGGATTCCACGACACCGTCAGCTCGCCGCCGAAGGCGTCGGTCTCGCCGTCGGTCACGAAGAGCGTGGCGCCGCTGCCGGGGTCGGTGGTGGTGTCGTTCTCCTGGTGGTCGATCTCGTAGACGAAGGCGTCCGCTTGCAGCATCAGCACCTCGTCGAAGCGGCGCCGGGCGCCGAGCTCCCACGCCACCAGGCGGCTCGAGCGGCGGCTGACCAAGAGGCCCGAGTCCGGGTACTTGCGATCGGGCTCGCGGTTGGCGCTCAGCGCGCTCCACACGGTGAAGTCCGACGACGGCGTCCAGGCCAGGCGCAGGTCCGGCTGCGTGTCGACGCCGCTGCCATGGAGGGCGTCCTGGTAGCCGAGGTTGGCGCCGATGGTGGCCTTGACGTGCTCGCCGAGGCGCCAGTCCCACTGCGCGAAGAGGTCGCCGCGCGTCTCGTTGTAGGCGGCGCCATCGTCGCCGAACACCTCGTAGCGGTGCACGGTGAGCTGGCGCACGCTGGCGCCGAACGTCAGTTGGTGCGCGTCGCCGATCGGCAGTGTGTGCTGCAGCGCCGCTTCGACCAGCTGCTCCCGGTAACGCAGGTGGTAGACGCGCACGTCGGCGTCGTAGTCGAGGATGTCCTGGTCGTAGGCGTCGAAGGCGACCCGCGCCTCGGTCCACTGGGCCGCGTCGTGCGCCCAACGCAGCTTCGCCTTGGCGTGGCCGCCGAGCACCTGGTTCAGCGACGCGTAGCCCGGCGGGTTGACGTAGGAATCGCCGAGGAAGCTGTCGTGGATCAGCGTGTCGCAGGTCAGCTCGACGTGCTCGGCGAGCTGGCCGTCGAAGCGGGCGCCGAAGTTGCGGTTCGTCCAGCGGTCGCCGGCGGTCTTCGGATGGCCGCCATCACGCTGCGCCTCCTTGGCGAACACGTAGAAGCCGGAGTTCTCGCCCGTCGCCATGCCGTAGCGGAACGTGCCGAGCAGGCGCTCCTCGCTGCCGACCAGGCCGGCGACGCGGCCGCCCTCCGCCTTGTCGGCCCGCTTGGTGACGATGTTGATGACGCCCTGGGTGGCCTTGTCGCCCCAGCGTGCGCCGCCGGGGCCCTTGACGACCTCGATGCGTTCGATGATCTCGACCGGCAGGTCGATGGCCTGCCAGTACTCGCGGCGCAGCAGCGTGGTGTAGAGGCGCTGGCCGTCGAGCAGCACGAGCATGCCCGAGAACTCGAGCTCGCCGAGCCGGCTGCTGAAGCCGTAGGCGCCAGGCACGTCCTGGGCGATGACGAGGCCCGGCACCAACCGCAGCAGTTCGGGCACCGAGCGCATGCCCGAACGACGGATCTCGGGGGCGGTCAGCACGAACACCGACGCCGCGCTCGACGCCAGCGACTCGGTGTGGTGGTTGGCGACGTCGACCGGCAGCTCCATGAGCTGCTCGAGCGACAGCTCGCTGAGGTCGGCGTCGGCGACCTGCGGGTCTTGTTGGGCGAGCGCCGTGGTGGCGGCCACGAGCACGGCGGCGGTGAGGTGGAACTTCATGGCGAGGGCCTCGGCGTTCGGGATGCGTCGGCGTCGAGGCCGAAGCGCGTCAGCATCTCGCGCAGCTTCGGGATCGACACGGGCTTCGAGAGGACCTCGTCCATGCCGGCGTCGATGCAGGCGGTGCGGTCCTCGATGGAGGTGTTGGCGGTGAGGGCGACGATCGGGATGCGGTCGCCGGTGATGCGTTCCTCGCGGCGGATGCGGGCGGTCGCCTCGAGCCCGCTCATCTCCGGCATCTGCATGTCCATCAGCACGAGGTCGAACGGCTGCTGCTGCCACGCCTCGCAGCACTCGCGGCCGTTGCCGGCGATGGTGACGTCGTGGCCGTCGCGCTGCAGGATGCGCTCGATCAGCTTCTGGTTGACGGCATTGTCCTCGGCGACCAGCACGCGCAGCGGGCGCGGTTCGCCGGCGATGGCCGCGGTGGTGCACACCGTGGCCGTGGCCGGCGCTGCGGCGTCGCTGGCGGCCTGGTGGTGGTCGATGCCGCCGAGGCGCAGCAGCAGCTCGCGACCGGAGACGGGCTTGGTCAGGTAGCCGGCGTAGCGGTTGCTGCGGCAGCGCGCCGAGGTGGTGGCCAGATCCTGCAGCGAGGTCGCCAGCAGCAGCGGCCGGGTGTCGCCACCGGCGGGCGGCACCGCCGCGCACAGGGCCTCGTCGGCGTCGGGATCACGTTCGTCGACGAGCACGCGGTCGTGCGCCGCGAGCGCGCCGGCGGCGGCGAGCTGCCCGACGCCGTCGAACTCGACCAACTCGAACGGGCCGCGCGGCGCGATGGTGCGCAGGCTGCGGCGCAACAGCTCGCTGCGGCTCACCAGCAGCACCCGCACGCCCGGTTCGAGCCGCGGCGTCGCCGGCAGGACGCTGACGCAGGCCGTCAGCGGCAGCCGCACCCGGAACGTAGTGCCGGCGCCGAGCGTGCTCTCGACGTGGATGTGACCGTCCATCATGCGCACCAGCCGGTCGGTGATCGACAGGCCGAGGCCGGTGCCGGCGAAGCGGCGCGTGATGGTGGCGTCCGCCTGCGTGAACGGCGTGAAGATCGCCGCCAGCCGGTCGGCCGGGATGCCGACGCCGGTGTCCTCGACCACCAGCTCGATGTCGTGCTGGTCGCCGCGGGCGGCCAGTTGCCGCACCGCCACGCGCACGAAGCCGCGCTCGGTGAACTTGATGGCGTTGCCGACCAGGTTGGTGAGCACCTGGCGCAGCCGCACGTCGTCGACGAGGAAGGCGCGGGCCAGCGCCGGGTCCACTTCGCACGACAGCTCGAGCTGGCGGCTCTGGATGCGCGCGGTCAGCGGCCGCAGCGACTCGATCACCAGCGCTTCGAGGTCGGTCGGCACCGGCGACAGTTCGAGCTTGTCGGACTCGATCTTCGACAGGTCGAGGATGTCGCAGAGGATGCCGAGCAGGTTGGCGCCGGCGTTGCGGATGACGCCGAGGTACTCGCGCAGCTCCTGCGGGTCGTCCGCCTCCATCGCCAGGTCGGCCATGCCGAGCACGGCGTTCAGCGGGGTGCGGATCTCGTGGCTCATGTTGGCCACGAACGTCGACTTGGCGCGCGTCGCCGACTCGGCGGCGGCGAGCGCCTGGCGCAGCGCGGCGGTGCGTTCCTGCACCTCTGCCTCGAGCCGCTCGGCGTTGCTGGCCAGGTGGGCGTCGCGCTCCTCGATCGTCGCCAGCATCGAGTTGAAGGCGCGCACCAGCACGCCGACCTCGTCGTCGCTGACGGCCTCCGCACGCAGCGCGTAGTCCTCGCTGGTGCGCACCTGGTGCGTGGTCGAGATCAGGGCCTGGATCGGCCGCAGCAGGCGGTCGAGCAGCCAGCGCGCGGCGAGGCCGAGCACCAGCAGGGCCAGCAGGTCGGTGACGACGAGGCCGCGCAGGTAGGCGGCGATCGCGTCGCGCGCCGGTTGGCCGGCGGCGCGGGCGAGCACCAGGCCGTAGGCCGATTCGCCGTTGCCGTCGCGGTAGGGCATGCGCGCCTCGACGATCCAGTCGTCGGTCTCCGGCCGGCCGGCGCGGGAGTCGGCCGGCAGCAGCGTCGGGTCGCCGGTGCAGGCGAACTGGCGGCCGCCCTGCAGGTAGACCGCCGCCGCCTGCAGGTCCATCGTCGAACGGGCGGCCTCGAGCGCGCTGCGCACCTCCTCGATGGCCTCGAACTCGACGCCGCTGCGCACCTGGTAGGCGACCAGCCGCGCCATCGCGATCAGGCGCTCGTGCGTGTTCTGCTCGATGGTGTGGCGTTCGCGCTGGTACGAGTCGAAGCCCGTGAAGGCGAGGGCGGCCACCGTCAGCAGCGCACACAACGTCGTCAGACGGTGCCGCAGCGTGGTGCGCTGCAGGTTGGTCACGACGGCCCCCGGCGCGACAGCTTGAGCAGCTCCGGGCTCGCGCGTTGGCCCTGGTCCTTGAGCGCCTGCTGGTTGACCTCGAAGCGCACGCCGTTGTCCTGCACGAACAACTGCACGCCGCCGCCGGCGCGGGCGAAGCCGCTGCGTTCGCAGATCAGCAGCACCGGCAGTTGGCGGTGTGCCGCGATGATCCTGGCCAGCGTCTTGTCGTCGACCGACGCGGCGATGTAGAGCAGCTCGTAGTCCGGTGGCGTCGGCGGCGCGGCCGCCGCGCGTTCGCTGAGCTCGGCCACCAGCACCGGGGCCTTGTCGACCTTCTTGCCCGGCAGTTGCGCCACGATCGCGGCGGCGAGGTCGTCGTTGCCGACCACGGCGATGCGGTAGTGCGGCCGCGCTGGGCGCGCCTCGGGCGGCACGTCGGGGCTCACGTACGGCGCCAGCTTGAGGATGATCGTGGCGCGCAGCATCGCGGCGCGCGTCACCTCACGTTCTTGCGGCTCGGGGTCCTGGAAGCCGAGCGCCGACGCCAGCAGGGTCACGAGGGTGGTGACGGCTGCGATGGGGTGGCGCGGAGGAGACGACATGGGCTCGTCGCCTCATCGTCCGGGATGGCGCGGGCGCTTGATCCCGCGACGGCACCGTGCCGGCGGCGGCTGTCGAATCCGTCGACAGTCGCGGGGCGTTCAGGCCTGGCGCGGCCCGTACAGCCAGCGCCACGCGCGCCGCAGGTCGTCGAGCACCATGTACAACGAGGGCACCAGCACGAGGCTGATCGCGGTGGCGAACAGCACGCCGAAGCCGAGCGAGATCGCCATCGGCACCAGGAAGCGCGCCTGCACGCTCTTCTCCAGCAGCAGCGGGGTCAGGCCGCCGAACGTCGTCAGCGAGGTCAGCAGGATCGGGCGGAAGCGGGCGCGGCCGGCCGACGTGATCGCCTGCAGCAGCGTGTCGTGCTGTTCGCGGCGCTGGTTGATCCAGTCGACCAGCACGATGTTGTCGTTGACCACGACGCCGGACAGCGCGATGACGCCGAACATCGACAGGATGCTGAGGTCGAAGCCGAGCAGCAGGTGGCCGCCGATGGCGCCGGCGACGCCGAACGGGATCGCGGTCATGATCAGGAACGGCTGCGCGAACGAGCGCAGCGGGACCGCCATCAAGGCGTAGATCAGGAACAGCGCGATGATGAAGCCGCCGGCCAGCGACAGCAGCAGCTCGGTCTTCTTCTTCTGATCGCCCTCGAAGGCCCACGACAGGCCCGGGTGGCGTTGCACCAGCGCCGGCAGCACGGTGTCGCGCAGCCGCCGGTTGATCGCCTCGGCGTCGGCGTTCGGGTCGTTCTCGTCGATCTCGCCGCTGACACGCAGCGCGCGCTTGCGGTCGACGCGGGTGATGGTGGAGTAGGCGCGGCCGCTGGTCAGCGTCGCCACCTCTTCGATCGGCACCTCGTCACCGGCCGGTGTGCGCACCCGCAGCGTGCTGAGGTCGTGCAACGAGCGGCGGGCCTGTTCGGGGTAACGCACCATCACCTTGACGTCGTCGCGGCCGCGCTGCACGCGCTGCGCCTCCTCGCCGTAGAACGCTTGCCGCACCTGGCGGGCGAGGTCGCGCTGGCCGAGGCCGAGCGGTTCGGCGCGGTCGCGGATGGCGAGCTCGATCTCCTCCTTGCCGAGGCGGAAGCTGGAGCTGACGTCCTTGACCTCGGGCAGGCGCCGCAGCTCGCCGACCAGGTCGTCGACGGCCGCGCGCAGCGCCGGTTCCTCGGCGTGGTAGAGCTCGACGTCGATGTCCTTGCCGGTGCTGAAGAACGAGGTCGTGAAGCGCAGTTCGATGGCGTCCGGCACCGTGCCGACCCGATCGCGCAGGCGGCTCATGATGCGATCCGACGAGGTCTCCCGCTGTTCGGACGGCGGCAGCTGCACGTTGAGCTCGGCGAGGTGCGAGCCCGACTGGAACTGGGCGTCGCGCTGGCCGCCGTTGCGGGCCTGTTCGACCGCGTACGGCTGCGAACCGACCGTCGCCAGCATGTGCTGCAGCAGCGGCGGTTGGCCGGGCTGCTCGCGGTCGAACTCGGCGCAGACGTCGCGCGCCGCCTGCTCGATGCGCGCCAGTTCCCGCGCCGTCACCGCCACCGGCGTGCCCGGCGGCATCGTCAGCGAGGCGACGATGTTGTCGCCGTCGACGGTGGGGAAGAACACGAAGCGCGGCTGGCCGGACATCACGCCGGCTCGCACCAGCATCAGTACGACGACGGCGGCAGCGATGGTGACGTAGCGCCAGCGCAGCGACAGGCGCAGGAACGGCTCGTAGGTGTGGCGCACGAGCCAGTCGAGCGAGCCCTGCACCAGCCGCTGCAGCAGCGCCAGCAGGCGGGCGCCGAGCCACGGCCGCCGCGCGGGGTCGTCGGCGCGCATCGCCGCGAGGTGGCCGGGCAGGCACAATTGCGACTCGATCAGGCTGATCAGCAGCACCGGGATCACGATCAGCGGGATGACGCGCCAGATCTGCGCGTCGGCGCCGGGCACCGCGAACAGCATCGGCGTGAAGGCGGCGACCGTGGTCAGCACCGACGCCAGCACCGGCACCCGCACCTCGCGGCTGCCCTTCAGCGCCGCGTGCAGCGGCGACAGCCCGGCCTTCCGGTATTGAACGACGTTCTCGCCGACGACGATGGCGTCGTCGACGACGATGCCGAGCACGAGCAGGAACGCGAACAGCGAGATCATGTTCAGCGTCACGTCGAAGGTCGGCAGCAGCGCCACGGCGCCGAGGAACGACACCGGGATGCCGAGCGCGACCCACATCGCCAGGCGCAGCTGCTGGAACAGCGCCAGGAGCACGAACACCAGCACCAGGCCCTGCAGGGCGTTGCGCACCAGCAGGTCGATGCGGCTCTTCAGGATCACCGACTCGTCGCGCCAGGTGGTCATCGACACGCCGTCCGGCAGCAGGCGGCGGCCCTGGCCCGCGACCCAATCGCGCACCGCCTGCGTCACCACGATCGCATCCTGGTCGCCGACGCGGAACACCTTCAGCAGCGCGGTCGGGCGGCCGTCGAAGCGGGCGATCAGGTCGTCGTCGGCGAAGCCGTCGACGACGGTGGCGACGTCGCCGAGGCGCACGCGCGTGCCGTCGGGGCGGGTCAGCAGCACCAGCGCGGCGAACTCGTCGCCGCGGTAGGCCTGGCCCTTGACGCGCAGCAGGGTCTGGCCGGCGTCGGCCTTGATGGCGCCGGCCGGCAGGTCGAGGCTGCCGCGGCGCACGGCGTCGGCGACGGCGTCGAAGGTGAGCCCGTGGCGCCGCATCGCCGCTTCGCCGAGCTCGATCGAGATCTCGTACGGCCGCACCGCGCTGACCTCGACCTGGGATACCTGCGGCAGTCCGGCGAGGTCGTCGCGCGCGCGCTCGGCGAGCTCCTTGAGCGTACGTTCCTCGACGTCGCCGGAGATCGAGACGTTGATGACCTCCTTGCGCACGATCAGCCGCGACACCACCGGCTCCTCGATCTCGCCGGGGAAGTTGGTGATGGCGTCGACGCGGTTCTTGACGTCGTCGAGCACGCGGTCGATGTCGGCGTCCTGCAGGGTCTCGATGACGACGAGGCCGACGCCCTCGTTGGCGCTGGAGGTGATCTTGTCGACGCCGGTGACGCCTTCGACGACCTCCTCGACGCGCATGCAGACGCCGTGCTCGACCTCGTCCGGCGAGGCGCCGGGGTAGACGACCTGCACGGTGACGACGTTGGGTGCCAGCTCGGGGAAGACTTCGCGCCGCACGCGGCCGGTCAGCAGCGCGGCGAGGCCGGCGACGGCGAAGGTCAACGCCACGAGCTTGCTGGCGACGTGGTTCTGCGTGAACCAGGCGAAGAAGCCGCGGCGCTCGGCGAGGGGGATGCTGTCGTCGTGCATGGGGCTCACTCGCGGCGCAGGCGCACGAACATGCCGTCGACGGCGGTGTCGAGGCGGGAGACGCAGACGAGCTCGCCGGCGGCGAGGCCGGCGCGCACGACGACGTGGTCGCTGCCGACGCGCAGCACGTCGAGCGGGCGGCGGCGCAGGCTCGGGCGGTGGTAGTGCAGCAGGCGGTCGACGGCGACCAGCCGCGGCGTCACCAGCCAGGCCGAGCCGTCGCTGCGCAGCGCGCTCCTGGGCAGCACGACGACGTCGCGCCAGCTGCGGCCGTGCAGCGTCGCCTGCACGAAGGTGCCGATCAGCAGCGGCGCGTGGCCGTCGGCGCCGCCGTCGCGATCCCCCTCGGCGTCGGCGGCGTTGACCCGCGCGACCACGGTCAGCTGTCGCGTGCGGCGGTCGAGCTCGCCCTCGATGCGCACGACCCGCGCCGGCCACTGCCGCGGTTGGCCGGCGAAGCGCGCGCGCAGCACGACGTCGGCGGGGCCGTTGCCGTCGCGTTCGCCCGTGTACGGCAGGTCGAGGAACTCGGCCTCGTTGAGCGGGATCGGCAGCCGCACCTCGAGGCACGAGGTGTCGAGCAGCACGCCGAGGCGCTGGCCGGGCTGCACGGTCTGGCCGACGTTGGCGTCGGCGCTGCGCACGCGGCCGCCGACCGGCGCCAGCACCTGGCACCGCTGCAGGTCGAGCCGGCTCTTCTCGAGCGCGGCGCGCGCCGCCACCAGCGCCGTCTCGGCGTCGCGGATCTGCGGCGCGCGGGCCACCAGGGCCTCGGGGGCACGTTCGCCCTCGAGCTGGCGCCAGGCGCGCACGGCGGCGTCGGCTTCGGCGCGCTCCTGCAGCAGGCGCAGCTCGGCGCGGGCGACGGCGGCCTCCTGCTGGCTGATGGCGAGGCGCAGGTCGGTGTCGTCGATGGTCAGCAGCACGTCGCCGGCGCGGCAGGTGCCGCCGGCGCGCAAGGCGGCGTTGGTGGCGGCGATGCGGCCACCGACCTGGGTGGTCAGGTCGACGGTGCGGAACGGCTCCACCGTGCCCTGGGCCTCGACGTCGAGGCGGTGTTCGCCCGGCGTCGCCGCGACCACCCGCACGATCGGCGCCTCGAAGGCGGCGGCGACGACCTTCGGCGGCTTGGCCTTGCTGGCGATCCAACGGGCGCCGAGGGCGCCGCCGGCGAGCACGAGCAGCGGCAACAGGATCTGCAGGAACAGGCGCACGAGCTTCACGGTTGGCACTCCTCCGCGGTCGCGGCGAAGCCGCCGCCGAGCGCGAGCACGAGGTCGATGCGGTTCTCCAGGCGCTGGCGCTCGATGGTCAGCAGCGCCGATTCGGCTTGGAAGGACTGGCGCTGGCCGTCGGCCACCGCCAGGAAGTCGGTGATGCCACGCTGCCAGCGCTCGCGGGCGAGGTCGCGCGCGGCGGCGGCGTGGCGGGCGGCGGCGGCGAGCGCCGCGCGGCGGGCATCGAGCTCCGCGGTCGCGGCCAGCGTGTTCTCGACCTCGGCGAAGGCGCGCAGCACGGCGTTGCCGTACTGGGCCAGCGCCTCGGCGCGGCGCGCCGCCTTCTGGTCGACGTCGGCGCGCAGCGCGCCGTTGCGGAACAGCGGCTGCAGCAGGTTCGCACCGAGCGACCACAGCCGGAAGTCGTCGTCGACGAGGTCCTCGAGCTCGGTGCTGGAGGTGCCGCCGCTCGCGGTCAGCGAAAGCCGCGGGTACAGCGCCGCGCGCGCCTGTTCGACGCGGCAGCCGGCGGCGGCGACGCGCCGTTCGGCGGCGACGAGGTCGGGGCGGCGCTGCAGCAGTTCACCCGGCAGGCCGGCGGGCACGGCGTCGGGCAGCGCCGGCAGGGTCGCGGCGAGTTCGCCGCGGCCATCGGGGAAGCGACCCGCGAGCACGTCGAGCTGGCGCTGCGCGCGCTGCAGCAGGTCGTGGCGCTGGGCGAGGTTCGCCTCGGCGTTGCTGAGGTTGGTCGCCGCCAGGTGCACGTCGAGCGCGGGCCGCAGGCCGCGCCGGAAGCGGTCCTGCACGTCGTCGGCGGTGGCGCGGAACGCGGCGACCGTGGCCTCGGCGAGCTGCAGCTGCTGCCGGGCCTCGACGGCGGTGAACCAGGCGCGGCAGACCTGCGCGCTCAGGCTCAGGCGCGCGCCGGCGAGGTCGGCGACCGCGGCTGCCTGGTCGGCGAGGGCGGCGGCGTCGCCGGCGCGCACGCGGCCCCACAGGTCGAGCTCCCAGCGCATCGACAACGACAGGCCGAAGGTCGTCGTGGTGCTGCTCGGCACGCCGCCGCCGCCGAACGGGAAGCCGAGGAACAGGCGCCGCGACCGCTGGGCGTCGAAGCCGGCGTCGAGCTCCGGCAGCAGCGGTCCGCCGGCGATCGTGCGCGCGGCGGCGACGGCCTCGAGCCGCGCGGTGGCGGCGCGCAGGTCGAAGTTGCCGACGAAGGCCGCGGCCATCAGGCGGTCGAGCTGCGCATCGCCGAACGGGCGCCACCAGTCGGCCGGCAGCAGGTTCGTGGCGGGCGCGGTCGGCGTGCTCCAGGTCGCCGGCACGGCGACGCCGAGTTCGTGCGGGGGCGTGGGCGGCGGCGGCGAGGCGCAGGCGGCGAGCAGCGCGGCGAGGCTGAGCAGCGCCGCCGCGCGGGCAGGCCGGGTCGGGCAGGGGCGTGTCATCGGCGGCGGGGGCGTTGGCGGGTCGGGCGTTGGCGGGTCGGGCGGGGGGCCGAGGCCGGCTGGCGGCCGGCGGTGAAGCCGCCGACGGCGAAGGTGACGAGCTGGTCGATGACCTCGTCGAGGTCGTCCGGGTTGCAGCGGCCGTCGCTCAGGTGCGACAGCGCGCCGGAGTTCTGCAGGGTGTGGGCCATGGCGCCGATGACAAAATGCAGCCGCCACCACAGCGTCTCGGTGTCGTGGCCCGGCAGCGCGGCTGCCAGCGCAGCGGCGAAACGACGCGCCAGCTCGCGGAATTGCCCGGCGAGGAACTCGCGCAGGAACGGCGGCTGCTCGACCATGATGCGGCCGAAGACACGGCAGAAGCGCACCCCGGGCGGCGCCGCGGGCGTGCCGACGGGGCCGCAGGCGTCCGGCGACGCGCGCAGCGGCGGTTCGACGAAGGCGCGCACGATCGCCGGCAGCCTCGCCGGGGTCGGCAGCGCGGCGAGGCGGCGCAGCCGTTCGGCGTTGATCGGCTCGATGCGTCGCGCCAGCACCGCCTTGGCGAGCTCCTCCTTCGAGCCGAAGTGGTAGTGCACGGCGGCGAGGTTGACGCCGGCCGCGGCGGTGAGCTGCCGCAGCGTCGTCGCCGCGAAGCCCTGCTCGGCGAGCAGCACCTCGGCGGCGTCGAGGATCGTCGTCTTGGTGTCGGCGGTGCTCACGGGCCGCGCGAGGTTACTGATTCGAACGTTCGTTTCAAACGTACGTTGGCCAAGGCCGGTCGCCGCCGCCGTGCCGGCGCGTGACGGCGCCGCCGACCCCGGCTATGGTGCGCGCGGCGCCGAGGGGCGCCGCTGCCCGAGCAAGAGCCCAGCTCACCCTCGCCGTACCGTTGCCACGGTCGTGACCCTTCCTTGGCGCTGTTCCGTCGGGCGCACAGCGACACCAGAGGAACCGCCATGACCGGATTGCCATCACCCGCACCGTTCGACCTGCGCAACAAGGCGCTCGCCGCCGCGCACCGCCTGCTGCGCGACCTGCGTTCCGGCGAGGCCGGGCGCGTCGCCGCCGCCGAGCCCCGTTTCCGCCGCTTGCGCATCTTCACCGACGCCAGCGGGCCGCGCCCCGAACGGGTGCGCCTCAAGCACGCGCTGGCCGTCGTCGCCGAGGAGCATGGCCACCGCTCGTGGGTCGCGCTCAAGAACGCCGTCGCCGCCGCCGTGCCGCCGTACCACGCGCCGGCGGTCGGCGGCTTCCTGAACCGTTGGTTCGTCGACCCCGACGAGGCGCGCGCCTCACGCGAGCTGTTCGGCGGCTACCTGCTGCCGTTCCGCGAGCAGTGCTTCGTCGGCGAAGCGGAGTTCGTGCGCGCGCTCGGCCTCGACCCCGACGACCCCGATTGGCAAGCGACGGGCTTCGACCTGGTGCGGCCGCGCGACGCCGCCGCCGCCGAGCGGCTGCACCAGCGGCGCCGCGCCGCGCTGCGCGCCGGCATCGCCGTGCCGCCGCCGACGCCCGTGCGCCGACGCTGAGGCCTCACGCCGAGGCGAGCTCCTGGCGCAGGGCCTCTGCCAGGTAGGCGTACTGCGCGACGTCGTTGTAGAGCTGCGGCGAGATGCGCACGAGCCGGTGCTTCGGCTGCGTCCAGCGCATCACCGGCACCTCGATGCGGTGTGCGTCGTACAGCCGCGCCTGCAGCGGGTCGACGCCGAGCGCCGAGGTCGGCGCGTCGCTGCACGGCAGCTCGACCGCGGCCAGCGAACCGAGCATCGCCGCCGGCGCCGGCGCGGCCCTGCCGAGCGCCTCGCACAGCAGCGCGCGGCCGCGCAGCGCGAGGTCGTGGTTGTGCTGCTGCAGCGCCGCGAAGCCGCCCGGCAACAGGCCGGCGAGGAAGTCGAGCGCGGTCGGGATGCACAAGAACGGCGTCACGTCGTCGGTGCCGGTGAAGTCGAACTCCAGCCGGAAGCGCGAACGGTCGCTGCGGGTCGAGTTGGCGCCGTGGCTGATCGCCAGCGGCCGGATCGCCGCCTGCCGGTCGCGTCGCACGTGCAGCAGCGCCGAGCCCTTCGGCGTGCAGAGCCACTTGTGGCAGTTGCCGGTGTAGTAGGCGGCGCCGAGGCGGCCGAGGTCGAGCGGCAGCATGCCCGGGGCGTGGGCGCCGTCGATCAGGGTCTCGATGCCGCGTTCGCGCAGCGCCGGCACCAGCCGTTCCACCGGCATCACCAGGCCCGTGGGGCTGGTGACGTGGTCGATCAGCAACAGGGCCGTCTTCGCCGTGGCGCGCGCGAGCACACGGTCGACGACCTCGTCGGCGCCGGCGATCGGGAACGGCAGCGGCGCGACCACGACGCGGGCCCCGGCGCGCGCGGCGACGAAGTCGAGCGCGTTGCGGCAGGCGTTGTACTCGTGGTCGGTGACCAACAGCTCGTCGCCGGGCTGCAGCGGCAGCGAACGCAGCACGGTGTTGACGCCGGCGGTGGCGTTCGGCACGAAGGCGAGGTCGTCGGCGTCGGCGCCGACGAACGCCGCCAGCCGCGCGCGCACGGCGTCGAGCCGGCCTTCGAGGTCGCGGTGCATGAAGCGCACCGGCTCCCGTTCGAGCCGACGACGCCATTCGTCCTGCGCCGCCAGCACGACGCGCGGGCAGGCGCCGAAGCTGCCGTGGTTGAGGAAGACGATCTCGGGGTCGAGGTCCCAGTGGCGCGCGAACGGCGACGGCGACGGCAGCGACGGCCGGCTCATACGACGACCATCTGGCGCAGGCCACCCCGCACGCGCGCCTCGTGATCGAGCAACCACTGCTTGCGATCGAGGCCGCCGGCGAAGCCGACCAGGCGGCCATTGGCGCCGATCACGCGGTGGCACGGCACCACGATGGGCAGCGGGTTCCTGGCGTTGGCGGCGCCGATGGCGCGCGTCGCGGTGGGCCGGCCGATGTTGCGCGCCTGTTCGCGGTAGCTGCGCGTCTCGCCGAACGGGATCGCGCGCAGCGCCTCCCAGGCCGCGAGCTGGAACGGCGTACCGGTCGGGGCCAGCACGAGGTCGAAGCGGCGGCGTTCGCCGGCGAAGTACTGGGCGAGCTGGCGCGCCGCGGCGTCGAGGCGGCCGGCGTCGGTGGCGGTGGGCGGGGCGGCGTCGCCGAGCAGGTCGATGTGCACGAGGGCGCCATCATCGCGAGCGAACAGGGCCAGCCAGCCGAGCGGGGACGCCAGGGCGCGCACGAAGGGAGCCATGGCAGGAACGATAGGGGGCCCCGCTCCGCGCTTCACCTGTTCCGCACGGACACCAGCATGCGCACGACGGGATCGGCGAGCTTGGCAGCGGGCGGTTCGCCTTCGTCGAGGTGCAGGTAGGGCTGGGCGACGATCGGGCCGCGCGCTTCGAGGCCGAGCCGGGCGAGCGCTTCCTGCAGCAGGCGGGTGCCTTCGGCGACCTTGGCCGCGAGGTCGCCCGCGGCGGGGTAGACGACGAGCAGGTGGCCTTCGGCGACGTCGACGAGCCGCCAGCCGGGTGGCGCCACGAACGCCGGGCCGCCGTCGCGCGGCCGGAACGGCGCCGCCAGCACGTCGTGTTCGCCGTCGCGCCACAAGCCCGGGAAGCCGAAGCGCTGCTGGCCCTGCCGCACGATCTCGTCACACAACGGCCGGTAGGCAGCGACCCGCGCGGCCCAGTCGCCCGGGTCGGGCACCACGGCCCACGTCATCGCCTTGCCGTCGACCAGGATCGGCGTCGGCGACCGCGTCTCGACGCGCTCGCCGGGCAGCGGCACGCCCTGCGTGGTGGTGCCGCCGCTGCGCCGGCCGCCGGGCGGCACGAAGAAGTCGGGCGCCCAGTCGTGCACGTTGCTGTCGAAGGTGATGCGGCATTCGCCGAGGCCGGCGCTGCTGGCGCGGCTGACGATCCAGGTCGTGCGTGTGCGCAGGTAATCGAGCAGCTGCACGTCGTGACCGGCCCGGCCCAGGCTCGCCGGCAGCAGCGTGCCCGGGCGCAGGCGCAGCGTCACTTCTCCCGCATCGGGTTGACCGAGCACGAAGGTGCCGTCGGCGTCGCGGCGGCAGGAGGTGGCGCGGTGCAGCGGGCCCAGCGCGGCGGCGTCGACGAGCGTGCGCAGGTCGCGCAGCGCCTGCAACCGAGCCGGCGGCGGCGCTTCCGCATCGGCGGTCAGCGGCAGCACGTCGTCGTCGAGCAGCAGGTAGCCGCCGTGCTCGCCCTGCACGCGCGCGCGCGCTGGCAGTTCGGCGAACACCTGCACGGTGCCGAGCGTGGCGGTGGCGACGGTCGCCGACAGCCGCGCCATCTTGCCGCGCAGCGGTCGTTGGCATTCGTCGAGCACGGCGTCGACGAGCTGCTCCGGCGCGATCGTCGTCACGTCCACCGCGCGCGGCGTCTGGCCCGTTGGCAGGGATCCCGCCGGCTGCGGAGTGGCATCCGGCCACCACCACAGCAGCGCGGCAGCGACGGCGACCACCGCCGTGGCGATCAGCGATTGCGCTCGAAGAACCTGCGCCACGTGCCGATGTCGTAGCCGTAGTCGGCGCCACCGGCAAGCTCCGCCAGCGCCTTGCGCGCCGCCATGCGCACGTTCTGCACGGTCTCGCCCGGCTCCAGCAGGCCGAGCAGGTCGAGGGCCTTCGCCTGCGCGTTCATGCGGCCGAGGGCCAGCGCGGCGGCCATGCGCACGAGCGGGGTCGGATGGCGCAGGAACGGGACCACGGCGTCGGCCTCGTCGGGCTTGCGGGTCAGGCCGAGGCCGCGCACCGCCTGCACCAGCACGCCGATCGGCGTGGTCTCGTGCGCGGTGAGCAGCCGCTTCCAGACGGCGACGAACGGCGCCATGTCGAGGCTCGCGCCCTGGATCTGCTGCAGCGCCCACGCCGCCTGCGTGCGGCCGTCCTCGGGGTGGTGCGGGTTGTCGATGATCGCCGCCAGCACGCCGGGCGGCGTCGCCGGCGCGCGCAGCACGGCGAGGCCGAGCACAGCGGCGTCGATGCGGTCGGGGTCGGTCAGCTGCGCGCCCTGCAGGATCAGCGGCATCACCTCGCTGCGGCCGGAGAAGCCGAGCGCCGCCAGGGCGATGGCCTGATGGGACGGGATGGTGCCGTCGGTGGCCTGCGCCTTCAGCCGCGCGAAGGTGTCGCCTAGCTCGGCCACCGACGTGCGGCCGGCGGCGCGGATCTGCGGGCCGAGGTCGAGCACGGTCTCACGGATCAGCTTCTCGAGCTTGGTGGCCTCGTCGTCGGCGCGCTGTTCGCCGCGGTGGTTGAGGGCCATGACGTAGCTCTCGATCGCCTGGTCGAGGCGGATCAGCACGGCGTGGAAGTCGCGCCGCCTCGCTTCGGCAGCGCGCAGGTCCTGTTCGCGGCGGTTCTCGGTCGGGTCGGGGACGCCTTCGATCGGCGTCGGGGCACCGGCACAGGCCGGCAGCAGGAACAACAGGGTAAGGAGCGGGCTTCGCATGAGGGCGCTGGGCTTTCGCAGGATGGCCGGGGCGACTCAGAAGGACAAGCGCGGCGGGTCTTCCCGCAATGTGCCGGGCGGGGGGGCGGCAGGGCGGAGGTGGTGGCCGCTGGCGGGGCCGGCGCCCAGGGTCTGGCCGACGTCTCTGAGGATCAGGCGCGGGCTCCGTGCGAGGACTTCAGCTCTCGCGTTTGCTTCCTCGCGGCTCGCCGTCTCCTGCGGCGGGTTGGCCAGCCTCCCCTTCGGACTCCTGCGGGTCAAGACCATGGAGCAACCATGCGGCGAGCGGGAATCCGAAGAAGCAAGCCAACAGACTCCAACCAGCGATCCGCCTGGTAGCCGCCACCACACTGGATGCGTCCAGGCTCCAGCACACAAGCTGTACCAGCAGCGAGATGGCGAGCACGAACAGGCTGAGCAACGAAGCGCCAGCAAGCACGGCTGCAAACCGCCTGCGGCTGGGGCACCTGAGCCAACCGAGAAGGTCACGGAAGAGGCCCAACAGAATGCTCAGCGGAGGCGCCAGCAGTAGTGGCAAGAACAGCAGAGCCAGAAGGCCCCCGAAGAACCCCAAGAACAGTCCAGCAATCTCCGTCACGATCCAGCGGTCTCCTGCTCGTCACGCCAACGGCTCGGGCCAACGTCTCTGGGCTCTGACTTGCGGCGCGAAGCGCCGTCAGCTCCTGAGGCGAGTTGGGCTGCCGCGCAGCAGCCAACTACTTGCCCGAGTCTAGCTGATCCAGAACGACCCGTGTCCTGGGCGCGAACTGATCCACAACTCGTGCGGCGGCGGAGGTGAGGGCGTAGCCAGACGCTTGTCCCTTGATTGCCCAAGCCTCCCGATCCACCTGATGAGCCTCCGCGACTCCAGGGACTCGGGCAAGAGCAGCGGTGACGGCATCGGCAAGCTCGGACTCCAGCGGATCCTCACGGATGAACTCCATCACCGACACGAAGACCTGCCACGGCCAATCCGGATCAGACGAACGCGAACTGCCGACACCAAGAAGGTCGCCCTCATCCGTCTTGCGAACCCACTCCTCGATGATCTCCTGGTCCTCGGGCTCGACTTGCTCGATCTTGATCTCAGTCACGTCTCGGCCTCTGGGTGAAGGTGCACCGGACGAGTCAGCCCGCGCGCATCCGAACGCCAGGATGACGAGGCTGAACGCCCAACCAAGTGCATACGACTTGCTCACGTGCATGGTAAGCCCAACGTATCAGGGCTTCAGCGGCGGGCGCCAGCCTGACCACTGCAAGCCCGAGTTGGACGGCGTCAAAGTTCTCGAGGCTCTGCTGAGAGTCCGATCGCCGCAAATGCAGCCTGGATGTCCTTGACGATCGCGCAAGCTCCCCCGTTATCGCAGACGTAGATGCCCGCACTTTCTATTGCCGCCTGGGCATCGGGCATCGGGTCTGTCGACGTTCGTCGAAAGTGGTAGAGATCGAACTTGGGGTCGAAGGCCTCGAACCCAGCGACGCTTCGAAGGACCCGATCGGCCTCCTCAGCCTCAGGCGGCGCAGCTTCAAAAACCAACATGTACTCGTAGCCCATCGTGGTCCGTCCAACGTCTCTGCCGCTCAGGCGCGATCGCCCGCTTGGGGGCGATCGTCAGTTCCTATGCCGTGTTGAACGGCAGTCTACCAGAGGCCGAGCCAGACGATGGCAACGAGTCCGGCACACATCGTGATCGCCCCCGTCAATCTCAAGCGTTGCGAGGCACCGCGCATGGTGACCATGCTTGCCCCAACTCCAGCCAGCAGGAGGGAGCCGCAAATGAGCTCGCGCTTCGGGGACGAACTGGGAACCCACGTGACCAGGAAGTAGAGAAAGAAAGCCGCCGCCAGGCAGGGCGGTCCGAGACCATGGGCGACGATATCGAGCACTCTGGTCTTCGCACGGTCAGCCATGTCTGGCCGTCCAACGGATCGGACGCTGAGCCGGCGAGCGCCGCGGCGGCGCGCGCCCGCGCCAAGG
>JAEUHT010000214.1 GCA_016793265.1 Planctomycetota bacterium | reverse complement strand
ATGCTGCGCGCGCTGTCCATCGCCTGCTTCGCCGTGGTCGCCGCCTGCGGTGGCCCTGAACCCCGGGGCCACAGACCGAAGATCGTGGTGATCCCGAAGGGCACCACGCACGTGTTCTGGCAGGCTGTCGAACGTGGCGCGCGCGCCGCCGGCGAACGCCACGGCTTGGAGGTCGTCTGGAAGGGGCCGCTGCAGGAGAACGACCGCGCGCAGCAGATCCAGCTCGTGCAGCAGTTCGTCGCCGAAGGTGCGGCCGGCATCGCGCTGGCGCCGCTCGACCACACCGCGCTGGTGCCGGCGGTGGCGGCGGCGAAGCAGCAGGGCATCCCGGTGGTGATCTTCGACAGCGCGCTCGACGGCACACCCGGCGAGCAGTTCGTGAGCTTCGTCGCCACCGACAACCGGGCGGGCGGCGAGCTCGCCGGCAAGCACCTCGCTGGCCTGCTCGCCGGCAAGGGCAAGGTCGTGCTGCTGCGCTACCAGGTCGGCTCGGCTTCGACCGAAGCGCGCGAAGCGGGCTTCCTCGCCGCCGCGCGTGCGGGTGGGCTCGAAGTCGTCGTCGACAACCGCTACGCCGGCGCCACCGCCGGGGAAGCCAAGGCGGCGGCGCTGAACCTCGCCGACGCGCTGCGAGGGGCGCAGGGCGTGTTCTGTGCCAACGAGTCGACGACGCTCGGCATGCTGCTCGCCCTCGACCAACTCGGCCTCGCCGGCAAGCTGCGCTTCGTCGGCTTCGACGCTTCGCCGCCGCTGGTCGCCGGCCTCGGCGACGGCCGCATCGACGGCCTCGTGGTGCAGGACCCGCGCCGCATGGGCGAGGTGGCCGTCGACAGCCTGGCGGCGCTGCTGCAGCGGCGGCAGGTCGACGCCGTGGTCGACACCGGCTGTGCCCTGGCGACCAAGGACAACCTCGGTGACCCGGCGATCCGGCGGCTGCTCGAGTGAGGCGATGAAGCTGCGCCTCGCCGCGTTCGGGCCCCTGCTCGGCCTCGCCCTGACGTGGTTGCTGTTCGCCACGCTGGCCGGGAGCGCGTTCACGAGCTGGGGCAACTTCCAACTGATGCTGGTGCAGACGGCGGTCGTCGGCGTCGCCGCCGTCGGCGCCACCTGGATCATCATCGGCGGCGGCATCGACCTGTCGGTCGGTTCGGCGATCGCGCTCTCGGGCATGGTCGGGGCCGCCGTGCAGCGCGCCAGCGGCAGCCCCGCCGTCACCATCGCCGCGACGATCGCCGCCGGCGTCGGCACCGGCTGGCTGATCGGCGCCCTGGTGGTGGGGCAATTGCTGCGTGTCGCGCTGGGCCTCGCCGCTGCGGCGCTGGTCGGCGCGCTGGCATCGGCGCTGTCCGCCGCGCCCTGGATCGCCGCCGTCGCCGCCCTGCTGGCGGCGACCGCGGTGTGGCGGGCGACGCGCCGTCTCGAACGGCTGCTGCCGCTGTCGCCGTTCATCATCACGCTCGGCCTGTGGGGAGCCCTGCGTGGCCTCGCCAAGGGCCTCGGCCACAACCAGCCGATCTACTTCGACCACGCCCCGCTGCTCGCCGGGCTGATGCAGTCGTCATGGCTGGTGCCGCCGGGCGTGCTGGTGATGGTGCTGGTCGCCGGGCTGGCGGCGCTGCTGCTGCGCCGCACGGTGTTCGGCCGCCACGCCACGGCGATGGGCCACAACCGCGAGACGGCGCGGCTCAGCGGCGTCGACGTGCTCGCCGTCGAACGCACGATCTACGTGCTGGCCGGGGCCTGCACCGGGGTCGCGGCGCTGCTGCAGCTGTCGTTCTTGTCGATGGGCGATCCGACCACGGCGCAGGGGCACGAGCTCAAGGCGATCGCGGCGGCGGTGATCGGCGGCGCGTCGTTGTCGGGGGGCGCCGGGTCGATCGCCGGCACGCTGCTCGGCGCCTTCCTGATGACGGTGGTCGACAACGGCTGCACCAAGCTCGGCTTCGACAACTGGGTGCAGGAGGTCGTCACCGGCGCGATCATCGTCGCCGCGGTGGCGATCGACCGCGCCCGGCAGGTCCGGCGCTGACGCGGCGGACCTGGTCAGGTTTGGCATTCGTTCGGTCGCTGCGTAGAGTGCGCCGCATGGGCGGTTCCAAGGCATCGGGTCCCGGCGTGGACCTCGGCGAGTTCGTGCGCCGGCTCGCCAGCGACGAAGACGGTGGCCCGGGGCGGGTCGAAGCCCGGCACCGTCAGGAGGCGCGGCCGGCGGTGATGCGGCCGCTGCCGGACTGGCTGCACGGCTGCTTGCGCGACGCGCTGCACCGGCGCGGCATCGTCGAGCTCTACGCACACCAGGCCGAATGCGCCGAGCTGCTGCACGCGCAGAAGGACGTCGTCATCGCCACCTCGACGGCGTCGGGCAAGTCGCTCGCCTACCACCTGCCCGTGCTCGACGCGCTGCTGCGGGATGGCCTCGACGCACGCGCTCTCTACCTGTACCCGACCAAGGCGCTGGCGCGCGACCAGATGGCGGACCTCGAGCAGCTGCTCACCGCCACCGGCCGCGACGACCTGACCGTCGCCGTCTACGACGGCGATACGCCACCGCAGGTGCGGCAGGCGCTGCGGGAACACGGCACGCTGGTGTTGACCAACCCGCACATGCTGCATCAGGGCATCCTGCCGAACCACACCAAGTGGCAGGGCCTGTTCACCGGCCTGCGTTACATCGTCGTCGACGAACTGCACACGCTGTCCGGCATCTACGGCTCGCACGTCGCCAACGTGCTGCGCCGGCTGGTGCGCATCTGCCGCCACTACGGCAGCAACCCGGTGTTCTGCGGCGCCTCGGCGACGGTCAGCAACGCCGGTGAGCACGGCAAGCGCCTGTTCGAGCGGCCGGTGCAGGTGGTCGATCGCGATGGCAGTCCGCGCGGCACGAAGCACTACCTGTTCCTCAATCCACACGTCGTATCGGCGGTGTCGGGGCAACGCGTGCCGGCCAGCGAAGCCGCGCGCCAGCTCGGTGGCGTGCTGCTGGAGAGCGGCCTGCAGTCGATCTTCTTCGCGCGTTCGCGCAACCAGGTCGAGGTGCTGCTCAAGTACCTGCGCGACGAAGCGCGGGCGCGCCGGCTCGCTCAGGACCAGGTCACCGGCTACCGCGGCGGCTACCTGCCGAACCTGCGGCGCCAGATCGAGCGGGGCCTGCGCTCGGGCGCCATCCGCACGGTGGTGTCGACCAACGCGCTCGAACTCGGCGTCGACATCGGCAGCCTCGACGTCTGCGTGTTGGTCGGCTACCCGGGCACGGTGTCGAGCACGTTCCAGCGCGCCGGCCGCGTCGGCCGCCGCACCCAGGAGAGTGTGGTGGTGTTCGTCGCCCGCAGCGCGGCGATGGACCAGTACCTGATGCAGCATCCGGGCTACCTGTTCGATGCGCCGCGCGACGCCGTCTCGATCGACCCCGACAACCCGATCATCCTGACCAACCACGTGCGCTGCGCGGCGTTCGAGCTGCCGATCGACGCCGGCGAGGGCTTCGGCCAGGCGCCCGGCGTCGCCGACGTGCTGGAGTTCTTGACCCACGACCTGCAGGTGCTCGTGCATCAGGGCGGGCGCTACCACTACGCCGACCGCACCTATCCGGCCGACGGCGTCAGCCTGACCGCCGCCGACATGGACAACGTCACCATCCAGGACGTGGCGACGAAGACCATCCTGGCCGAGATCGACCGGCCGTCGGCGATCACCGAGGTCTACCAGGGCGCCATCTACGGCCATCAGGGCGACACCTGGCTGGTCGAGCGCTTCGACTACCAGGACCGCCGCGCGTTCGTGCGCCTGATCGACGCCGACTACTACACCGAGGCCGACACCGAGACCGAGGTCAAGATCCTGCACCTCGACGAGCACGAGGTGCACCCGGGTTACACCGCGCACCGCGGCGAAGTGCACGTCAGCACGCTCGCCAAGGCGTTCAAGAAGATCAAGTTCTACAGCCGCGAGAACGTCGGCATCGGCGAGATCAACCTGCCGCCCGAGGAGTTCGAGACCGAGGCCTGTGCGCTCGTGCTGCGGCCCGAGCTGATCGCGCGGCTCGGCCTCAAGCGCGGCGGGGAAGCGAGCTGCCTCGCGGGTGTCGGCGAGCTGCTGCAGGGGCTGGTGCCGCTGTTCGTGCGGGTCGATCCGGGCGACGTGCGGGTGCTGGCCGAAGCGCTGCAGCCGCACTTCGAGGCGCCGACCTTGATCCTCTACGACCGCATCCCCGACGGCGTCGGCCTCGCCGAACGCATCTTCCGCGTGCACCGCGAGATCCTGCAGGCGGCGCTCGCGCTGGTGCAGCGCTGCGCCTGTCGCCGTGGCTGCCCGTCGTGCGTCGGGCCGTCGGCGAGCCTCGGCGCGCGCAGCAAGTCGGTGGCGACGGCGATCCTCAGCGGCATGCTCGGCGACGCGGCGCCGATGGCCGAACGTGAGCATGAGGCGTCGTGGTAGCCCCCGATCGTGACAAGCTGCGGCGTTCGTTCCGGCTGGCGCGACCGCCGGCTCGCCCCGGCGAGGCCCGCGCCGAGGCTGCGGCCGAAGCCAGGTGTGCCCCGCCTGCGAGCTCCCGCCCGCCGGGCATGCGCGAGTTCCTGCTGCGCCGCCAGCAGCAGTTCCAGAGCCCACCGCGGCCGGTGGTGGCCCTGCCGCCCGGCGAGGTCGTCGACCTCGGGCAGGGCCCGCTGTGGCGCCGGCAACTGCGATATCCGCTCGCACACGCGCACGGCAGCGTGCCGCTCGGCCGCGCCCGCCGGCTCGACGGCGACCGGCTGGCCTTGCTCGCGCGCGAGCCGGCCTTCGCCGCGCTCGACGTCGACCGCTGCCTGTTCTTCGACACCGAGACCACCGGCCTCGCCGGCGGCGCCGGCACCGTCGTGTTCGCCTACGGCCTCGCCTGGTTCGAGCCCGACGCGCTGGTGCTGGAGCAGCTGTTCCTGCGCGACTTCGGCGAAGAGCCGGCGATGCTGCACCTCGTCGCCGAACGGCTGCGGGCGCGCCCGGTCTCGGTGACGTTCGTCGGCAAGAGCTACGACCGCCACCGCATCGCCGCGCGCATGGCGGTGCACAAGGTGCGCTCGCCGGTGCTGACCGCGCCGCACCTCGACCTCTACCACGTCGTGCGCCGCAGCTGCGCCCGCGATTGGCCCGATTCGCGGCTGCGCACGGCCGAGCAGCGGCTGCTGCAGCTCGACCGCGACGACGACCTGCCCGGCAGCGAGGCGCCGGCGGCGTTCCTCGACTGGATCCGCGACCACACCGGCCCGGTCGACCGCGTGCTCGAACACAACCGCCTCGACGTGCTGAGCCTGGTGGCGCTGCTCGGTGCGCTCGCCGGTGGCGAAGCGCGGCACGAGGCCTGAGTCCGCACCGCGCCGGGCGGCGCCTGATGCGCGTCAGCCGGTGCGCTTCTTGGGCACCGGGTCGAAGCCGGCTTCGCAGAACGGATGGCAGCGGCAGAGCCGCCGCACCGTGAGCCACGAGCCGCGCAGCGCGCCGTGCGTCGCCAGGGCCTGCAGCGCGTAGGCGGAGCAGGTCGGTTCGAAGCGGCACGTCGCCGGCTTCCAGGAGCCGATCAGCAGTCGGTAGAGCCACACCGGCACCATCAGCAGGAACTTCACGGCCGGCCGCCTGGCGGCCGCGGTCGCCGCCGGTCGCCGCCCTGCAGCGCGCGCTGGATCAGCGGCACGAGCTCGCGCCGCAGTTCGGCGAGCGGGAAGTCGTCGGCGCGCTGGCGCGGGATCAGCACCACGTCGAGCGCGAACGGCAACTGTTGGCGTTCGTGGCGGAAGGCCTCGCGCAGCAGCCGCTTCAGCTTGTTGCGGCGCACGGCACCGCCGTGGTCCTTGCTGACCGAGACGCCGAGCCGCGAGGCCTCGGGGCCGCCGCCGCGCCGCGGCAGCACGACCACGGTGAGCCAGCGACCGCCGGCGCGCTGGCCGCGCTGGTAGACGGCGCGGAACTCGGGCTGCGACTTGAGTCGCTGGGCGCTGCCGAGCGTGGCGCCGCCGGCGGCGGTCACCGCTTCAGCACCTGCGCCGCGAACAGCACCTTCTCGTCGGTCGCCGGCCGCGCCGGGTCGACCAGGAAGCGGCGGAAGTCGTCCTTGGCGGCGTCGAGCTGGCCGAGCTCGAGCTGCGCCCGGCCGCGGTTGTAGTAGTCCTCGGTGCGCGCGGGGTCGATCTCCAGCACGCGGTTGAGCTGGGCCACGACCTCGGCCCACTCGTGGCGGCGGAAACGCACCTCGGCGAGCAGACCCCGCAGCTCGAGCTCCTCGCTGCGCAGCGACTGCAGCAGTCGCCGCTGGTCCGCCTCGTAGGCGGCGATCGTGGTCTGGTCGATCTCACGCTGCACGGCGGCCTGGTCTTTGGCCGCCTGCTCGAAGTAGGCCTTGCTCTCGGTCAGGAACGCGGCTTCGTCCTGCAGCTGCAGGGCGATCTGGGCGCGGTGGTTGTGCGCGAGTCGCGGCACGTTGCCGCGCTCGAGCAGCACGCCGAGCAGCTCGTTGGCCTGCGCCAGTACCGCCGCGCGCTGCTGCCGCAGCTCCTTTGCCGTCGTCAGCAGGGTCTGCTGCTCGTCGCCGACGGCGCGCGTGGCGCGGCCTTCGAGCCGCAGCGCCTCGCTCTCGCGGCGCATGCCCTGCTTCTGCAGCGCCAGCGCGTAGTTGGTCAGCAAGTACGGCTCGTGGCGCGCGGCCGAACGTTCGCCGTAGACCTTGGCCAGGATCGTGGTGGCGGCGTCGAGCTGCTGGTGGTCGGTGCCGCTCGCGGTCGGGCTGGTGCGCAGCAGGATGGCGCCGCGCAGCGCGTTGAGCTTGTAGTCGTCGGGGTTGAGGGCGAGCCCCCGTTCCACCTGGCCCATGGCCTGGTCGAGGCGGCCGCCGTCGAAGTAGAGCAGCGCGTTGCGTTGGCAGGTGGCGAGCTGGTCGCGCTGGTCCTGGGACAGGGTCGAACAGGCGCTCAGCAGCAGGGCCACGGGCAGGAGGAGTTGGCGCATCGGTCGGCTCGGACGGCGGACGGTGGGGCCGCGCCGAGGGGGAGGCGCGCCCCGGGGGCGGACACGGGCCGGGCAGGATACGGGGAGCCGGTGGCCAGGGCGAGGGGCGGGTCGAGGTCGTGTCGTACGGCGTTCGCTCCGCTTGTGCTTTGGCACCCGCTTCCTACGCTCGCGGGCTGCCCCGTGCCGCGACCATGAAGCACAACCAGCCCTCGCGTCGTTCGTTCCTCAAGTCTGCGACCTCGACCGCGGCGCTCGCCGCCGGCGGTTCGCTCGGTTCGCTGGGCGCCCTGCGTGCGGCGACCCCGGTGCACCAGGGTGGTGGCCAGCTCAAGATCGGCATCGTCGGCGTCGGCGGGCGCGGCTGCGGCGCTGCGGTGCAAGCGATCCTCGCGCACAAGGAGAACGTGCTGCACGCCGCCGGCGACGCCTTCGCCGACCGCCTCGAGGGCGGCCTCGACGGCGTGCTCGAGACCGTCACCGAGCACGGCAAGAAGGAGCAGTTCCAGGTGCCGCCCGAGCGCCGCTTCGTCGGCCTCGACACGCTGGACAAGGTGCTCGCCACCGGCGTCGACGGCGTCATCCTGACCACGCCGCCGGGCTTCCGGCCGCTGCAGATCGAGAAGGCGGTGGCGAAGGGCGTGCACGTGTTCGCCGAGAAGCCGATCGCCAGCGACGCGCTCGGCGTCGCCCGCGTGCGGGCGGCCTGCGAGCTGGCGAAGCAGAAGGGGCTCTCGGTCGTCAGCGGCTTGTGTTACCGCTACCACGATGGCCGCCGGGCCATCATCCAGCGGCTGCAGGAGGGGGGCATCGGCGACATCCTCGCCATCCAGGGCAGCTACGTCACCGGCGAGCTGTGGAGCTTCCCGCGTCAGCCGCAGTGGACCGAGCTCGAGTGGCAGCTGCGCAACTGGCTCTACTACCCTTGGCTGTCGGGCGACCACATCGCCGAGCAGCACGTGCACACGCTCGACGTGATGGCGTGGATGAAGCGCGACGTCTATCCGATCGCGGCGGTCTCGCTCGGCGGCCGGCAGGTGCGCACCGATGCGCTGTTCGGCACCGTCTACGACCACTTCTCGACCATCTACGAGTGGGAGGACGGCACCCGCGGCTTCAGCTACTGCCGCCAGCAGAACAACTGCTTCCGCGAGGTGAACGAGTACGTGATGGGCACCGAGGGCCAGGCGAACGTGTTCCGGCAGACGATCACCGGCAAGAACGAGTGGCACTTCGCCGACAAGGCGCGCGACATGTACCAGGCCGAACACGACGAGATGTGGGCCGCGGTGCGCGCCGGCAAGCCGATCAACAACGGCGAGTACATGTGCAACAGCACGCTGATGGCGCTGATGGGCCGCATGGCCGCCTACACCGGCCAGCGCATCACCTGGCAGCAGGCGATGCAGAGCCAGGAGAAGCTGGTGCCCGATCAGCTCACCTTCGAGGACATGCCGCCGAAGAGCGAAGTGGCGATGCCGGGCAAGACCCGCTTCGTGTGACCCGCCTGGCGGATCAGGAGCTCGGGATCGGCATTTCTCACGGTGTAGCGGAGCGTTGGCAAGGGCGCTTCCGCCGCGGTTTCTGGTCCGCCGCCACCCGGAGGTCGCGGGTGGGATACCCTTGCCGGCGTGACGACCAGCGACATGGGGATTCTCCTGGAGGAAGGCGGCGTGATCACGAGCGAGCAGCGTTCGGGTCGGGATCGTCGGCAGCGGCCGACGCCGATGTTCAGCCGCTACACCTTCTTCGGAGGTCGTCGGCGCACCGTGCGCCGCACCGAGGAACGCGAAGGTGCGTTCGTCGACGTGCACGGCCCGCGGCTCTTGGTGCTGGCGCTGGCGGTGGTGGCGCTCAACGTGCTCGACGCCTGGTTCACGCTGCTGTTCCTCGCCCACGGCGGTGCGGAGATGAACCCGGCGGTGCAGTGGGTGCTCGACAGCACGGCGCACCCGTGGCCGTTCCTGCTGCTGAAGACGATCGGCATCGGCTCGGCCTGCGCCTTCCTGGTCGTGACCAAGAACTTCCGCCCGGCGCGCATCGGCCTCTGGTTCGTCTTCGGTGGCTACGCTCTGCTGCTGGCGTGGCACCTCTACCTGCTGCGTCTGTTGAACCAGGCTGGCCTGATGTGAACGGCGCCGCGCGCGCGGCGCCGTCGGAGGCCGCGTGCGGCTGATGCGCGTGTTGACGCGGCCCAACCTCGGTGGGCCGACGCGGCAGGCGATCGCCTTGTGGCACGCGGCCAAGGCGCGCGGCGTGCGCACGCTGCTGGTGACCGGCGCCGTCGACCGCGACGAAGCGTTGTTGTCGCCGGCCCTTGCGGGCGTGCCGGAGCTGTCGCTGCCGGCGGCGCTCGCGCTCGGCGAAGCGGCCGAGGGCTGGGTCGTGGTGCCGGCGCTGCGGCGCGGCATCGCGCCGTTCGCCGACCTGCGCGCGGGGCTGGCCTTGCGCCGGCTGTTGCGCGCGTTCCGGCCCGACGTCGTGCACACGCACACCAGCAAAGCGGGCTGGCTCGGCCGCCGCGCCGCGCGGGCGTGGCCGACGGCGCTCGTCGCCCACACCTTCCACGGCCACGTGCTGCAGGACTACTTCGGCCGGCTGTTCTCGGCGTGGTTGCGACGGCAGGAACGGCGCGCTGCCGCGGCCACCGACGTGCTGTTCGCCGTCAGCGCCAGTTGTGCCGACGAGCTCGCCGCCGCCGGCATCGCCGCGCGCGAGCGGCTGCAGGTGGTGCCGCCTGCTGTGCCGCTGTTGCAGCCGTGGTCGCGCGACGCGTCGCGGCGCCGGCTCGAGTTGCCGGCCGCGGGCAAGGCCGCGGTCTGCGTCGGCCGCCTGGTGCCGATCAAGCGCGTCGCCGACTTCGTGCGCGCCGTCGCGGCTTGCCCCGACCTGCGCGGCGACGTCGTCGGGGACGGGCCCGAACGGGCGGCGATCGAGGCGCTCGGCCGCGACCTGGCGCCCGGCCGCGTGCGCTGCCTCGGCGCCGTGCCCGACATCGCCGCGGTGCTGCCGGCCTACGACGCCCTGGTGTTGCCGAGCGTGCGCGAAGGGTGCCCGCTGGTCGCGATCGAGGCCTTCGCCGCCGGCGTGCCCGTCTGCGGCTACGACGTGCCGGGCGTGCACGATGTGCTGGCAGAGCTGGGCCAGGGTGTGCTGGTGCCAGCCGCGGCCGGGGTCACGGGCCTCGCCGCCGCCCTGCTCGGCCTGCTCGCCGCGCCGCCTGGCGCCGCCGCGCTCGCTGCGGCGAATCGCCGCGCTGTGGCGAGTTGCCTGCCCGCGGCCGTATTCGACCGCCAGCTCGCCAGCTACCTGGCCAGCCCCCGTTGCCACGCTGCTCCGGTAGGCTAACGCACCCCATGCGATGCGCGCACGAGCTCCGGTCGCCGGTCGTTCGCTGGTCGGCCATCGCCGCCTTGGCCGTGCTGTTGCCGGCGGCCGCGTGTGACGTGCAGTACGTGCGCATCGGCTACGGCGAGGACCCGCTCGAGGCGCTCGCCGGCGAATGGCAGGGCACGTGGACGTCGACGGCCGACGACGGCAGCGGGCCGTTGACGGTGCGCGTACGGCAGTTCCGCGGCGAGCCGCTGGTCGAGCTGCTGTTGGCCAATCCGTGCCTCGTGCCCGGCGACTACGACCTCTCGCTGCGGGATGGCCGCATCGAGCTCGGCCGCGCCGGCGAAGTGGTGCTGCGGGCCGCGGCGCTCGCCGACGGCAGCCTTGGCGGCAGCTACGACTGTGGCGCCGATCGCGGCGTGCTGACGGCGACGTGGTCGCGCGCGCTGCCGATGCCACTCGATCTCGCCGGGCCGTGGCAGGGCGAACTGCTGCGCGCCGGCGCGCCGGCGGAGCCGCTGCAGGTCGAGTTCTCGCAGGCGGCCGTAGGTGGCGGACTCGAACTCGCCGCCCAGGTGACGGCGCCGGGCATCGACTTCGCCGTCGACCTCGCTGGCTTGGTCGAGTTCGGTGACGCGGACTTCCAGTTCCTGCTGCGATCGCCGGCGGCGGTGTCGCCCGAGCTCGTGTTGGTCGGGCGCGGCAGCCGCGAACCGCTGCGCATCGACCTGGCCACGCTGCAGTGGCTCGACGGCGGCGCCAGTGCGGCGACCGCTCTGGTGCGCCTGGAGCCGCTGCCCGATTGAGCGCGCCGCGGTTGCCCTCGCGCGCGGACCGGCATCGAATGCGGCCATGAGCGACGACTTCACCGCCGACTTCCTGGGCGCCTTCGCTGTGATCAGCCGCGGCGAGCGGGTGCTGATGGTGGCGAACGAGCGCTTGGTCGGTGGGGCCGAGGTGCGCACCTGGGACCTGCCCGGCGGCCGCGTCGAACCGGGGGAGCTGCTGCTCGAGGCGCTGCATCGCGAGGTCGGTGAGGAGACCGGGCTGGTGGTGCGGGGCGAGCCGCGCTTCCTGTTCGTGCAGGAGGGCGAACGGCTGCGCCGCGGCGGCCGCGTGCACGCCTGGCGGTCGTTCTTCTTCGCCGCCGACGCAACCGGCGAAGCGGTGGCCGGGCACGAGGTGAAGGCCGTGCGCTGGATGTCGCGCGACGAGTTGCAGGCCGCGCTCACGGCGCCTTATCACGACAGCTTCCGCGCCTGGCTCGCCGCCGGTGGATCTTGGTTCCAGAGCGCCTGGCGCGACTGACGGGATTTCCCGGATCGTCTGCGACCGCGGCGCCGGAGCCTGCCCTTTCTCCGTGTGGAACTCGGTTTCGTCTCGGCGGCGACGTTGTTGCAGGTGTTGGGCGCCGTGCCGCTCGACGGCCGGCCGGTGCGCTTCGGCATGCCGGTGCCGGCGGCCATCGTGCGGCGCGGGCTCGGCCTCGACGGCCCGGGCGTGCTGCAGTGGCGACGGTTGCCGATCGGTGGCGCCGACCCCGATCCGGTGTGGATCGAGGTGGCCCTGCTCGGGCCACCGGGCCGCGTACGGCTGCTGCCGGGGGATCTCGGTCCTTGCGCGGATGGACGTGGGCCGGCGTTCGTCCACGAACGCACCCAGCAGGTCGGCGTCGATGGCCCGAGCAGCCTCGAGCGCTGGCGGTGGGCGGACGGCACCGTCGACGAACGCCGGCGCGAACGGGTGGACCTCGGCGCCGTCATCGCCGGCGAGCGCTACTTGCCCGGCGAGTGGCGCTGCACGCAGTCGGGGCTGGGGCAACGGGCACGGGTCGTCGTCGACCTGCCCGGCTTCGGCGAGCGCGTGGGGCTGTTGCCAGCCCGAGGGGCTGGCGCCGTGCCGCGCCGGGTGCGCCGGCAACTCGAAGCCGCCGCGGCGGCGCTGCCGGAGCTGCCGGGGGCCCGCGGCGCCGGCGACTATGGGCGCAGCGGAGGTGTGGTCACCAACCTCGAGTTCGACACCACCCTGGCGCTGGCCAAGGCGGCGCTCGGCCTCGGCGACGCGGACTGTTGGCAGCGGGCGTGCCGCGCGGCGCGGCATCTGCTCGACCACGACCTCGACGAACACCTGGGGCTGCCGTTCCCGCACGGGCCCGAGCATCGCACGGGCGAGCCCGAGGTCGGCCACGCCTGGCTGCAGGGCCTGCTGTGGGTCGGCCTGTTGACCGCCGACGACGACTGCATCGGTGCCGCGCGCAGCATCGGCCGCGCCATCGCCGCGTCGCCGCCGCGCGGCACCGGCAGCAACGAACGCCTGCGGGAACATGCCTGGCCGCTGCTCGAACTCGAGGCGCTGCTGCGGCACGACCCGGATCCGGGCCTGCGGCGCGTCGCCGACGCCTACGCGGCGTCGATCGTACGGCGCTTCGACCCGGTGCTCACCACCTTCCGCTTCGGCGAGGGCGAAGTCGGTGACGGCGTCTACCTGGAGCGGGCGTGGCTGACCTGCGGGCTGTTGCTGCCGGCGCTGACCGCGCACCTGCAGCGGTGTCCGGATGCGGCGCTCGCGGCCAAGGTCGCGGCGGTGCAGGCGGCGTTCGCCGACCGCCTCGGTCGTGGCGGCCCTGGCCTGCCGACCCACTGGCGTGTTGCCGGCGGCGAGCCGTTCGCCGAGCACCGTGAGGTCGGCAGCGCCAGCGCCGCGGCGATGCTCGACGGCCTGACCCGCAACGACCAGCGGCGGCTGCTGTCACGCCTGCTGGTGCAGCGCGCCGTGCTCGACACGCCGCCGCTCGACGATGCCGACCTGGCGACCTCGTTCACGCTCCTGGCCCGCTGCGATTGGGTGTGGCGATGACCGCCGCCTCAGCGACGGCCGGGGCCGCGCACGTCGATGGTGCCCTCGTACTCCTTGTCGCCGCGCAAGAACGCCAGCCGCAAGGAACCACCGCGGTACTGGTCGAGCAGGGCGGCGAGTCCGCGCAGCGAGGTCAGTTGGGCCTCGCGCGAAAAGCCACGCACGTCGACGACGGCCGACAGCAGCACGTCGCCGGGTTCGAGGCCGAAGGCCTGCGCCGGGCCGCCCGGCGTGACGCCGCGCACCCGCAGCACGGCCGGCAGCAGCGTCACCCGGCGCAGGTTGCTGCCGCGGTAGAAGGCGAGCGTCGCGCGCTTGGCGAGCTCGTGGTCGTTGTCGGCCTCGACCTGTTCGAGCTCGGCGCCGATCGCCTGCAGCACGGTGCCCTCGAAGCGCGGGATCGGCGTCGCGTCGACCTGCTGGCCCTTGCCCTCGCGGCGCAGCGACAGCGGCACCGGCTGCCGCGACCGCAGCGTCGCGAAGCGGCGCAGGTAGTCGAGCGACGTGCGCACGTCGTGTTCGCCGATGCGGGCCAGCACGTCGCCGGGCCGGATGTCGGCGGCCGCCGCCGGGCTGCCGGGCACGACTTCGCGCACGACCACGCCGCCGGCCGCGTCGGCGACCTCGAGGCCGAGCCACGGCCCGTCGACCGGGCCGACGAAGCTCGCGCTCTGGATCAACTCGCGGTCGAACTCCTCGCGCACCGCGTCCATCGGGATGGCGAAGCCGATGTTCTCGGCGCCCATCGCCATGGCGTTGTTGATGCCGATCAGCCGGCCGGTGATGTCGAGCAAGGCGCCGCCGCTGTTGCCCTGGTTGATCGCGGCATCGGTCTGCAGCAGGCCGGCATACTCGCGCACCGAACCGTCCGGCGTGCGCACCTTGATCGAGCGGTCGATCGCCGACAACACCCCGCTCGTCACCGTGTTGGCGTGGCCCTGCGGGTTGCCGATCGCGATCACCGTCTCGCCGATCATGAGGTCGGCGCTGCGGCCGATCTCGATCGGCTTGACCTGTTCGTTGGCTTCGAGGCGCAGTTGCAGCAGGGCGAGGTCACGCTGCGGCGACGAGCTCAGCACCTGCGCCGCGCGGCTGCGGCCGTCGCGCAACTTGACCTCGACGCCGAGCGGGCCGTTGCGCGGGTCGGCGAGCAGCACCGGGGCGACCACGTGCCAGTTGGTGATCACCAGCCCCGAGGCGTCGAGGATGACGCCGGAGCCCTGGCCCTCGGTGACGGCCCCGACGCGGGCGAGCTGGTGCTGCAGGTAGATGCTGACCACGCTGTCGGCCGCCTTCTGCACGGCGCGCACGACCGGGGTCATGCGCAGTTCGCGCTCGCCGGCGTCGGGCTCGACGACCTGCAGCGGCGATCCTCGCTCCACGGCGCGCCCACCCTGGGCGAACACGGGCGTGGTCAACAGCAGTCCGGTCAACAGCAGTCCGGGGAACAGCAGGAGGGTGCGCATTCTGGGCATGTCGGCGCCGAGGACGAACGAGACCGCGGATCGCTCCGAGCCAGTGCACGGGGGCGAACCGGCGATGGCATCGACAGCGGGCGACCCGGGGCGCACGATACCGGGCATGTTCTTCCGCTTCGCCGCCGAGGTGCCGCTGCGCTGGGTCGACGTGGACTCCGCCGGAGTCGTCAACAACGCCGCCTTCCTGAGCCTGATGGAGCAGGCGCGCTACCTGTACTTCCAGCATCTCGGGCTGCTGCGCGACCACCGGGTGCCGTTCGTGCTCGCCGAGACCACGGTGAAGTTCCTGCGGCCGGGTCGGCTCGGCATGCGCACCGAGGTGGCGGCGGCGACCCGTTCGCTCGGCACCACGAGCTTCCGCATGGCGTACGAAGTGCGCGCCGAGGACGAGGTGCTGGTCACCGCCGAGGCCGCGCTGGTGTTCGTCGACGCGGACCTGCGGCCGTGTGCGGTGCCGGCCGAGGTGCGCGAGACCCTGCAGCAGTTCGAAGAGCTGCCATCGGCATGACCATCGGACCTGCCGCCGTCGCCGGGACTCGCCGAACCGGCACCAGCATCCTCGACGCCGGCGTCGTATTGTCGGCACCATGAGGTTGTTCGTGACGATCGCCGCCGGCCTGAGCTGTCTGCTCGCGGCCGGGCGGCTGCTGGCCCAGGAGCCGGACGCGGAGTTCGCCGCCATGCTGCAGGAGGCGCAGACGAAGCTGCTGCGCGGCCAGCTGTCGTCGGCGCAGGCGGCCTTCGAGGAGCTGCTCGACGCCATCGCCGAGCAGCCCGAGGCGTCGCGGCCGCCGGCGGCGGTGGGCTTCGCCGCCGAGGTGGGCCTGCAGCGTATCAACCTGCAGCGCGGCAAGTACCCTGAGGTGCGGCAGGTGCTCGACGGCGCCGCGCCACCGTTCAGCGAGCAGCGCGACTTCCGGCTGCTGCACGCGGAGGTGCGGCGGCGGCTCGGCGACTATGACGGCGCCGAGCGGCTGCTGGCGCGGCTCGTCGAACTCGACGCCGACGACCAGCAGGCCCGTTACGAACTCGGCGCCGTGTTGGCGCTCGCAGGCCGCCGGGCCGCCGCGCGGGAAGCCTGGCAGCAGGCGGTGGCGCGGCCGCGGCCGGCGGACCCGCTGCAGCTGGCCTTCCTCGGCCGTTCGATGTGGCGGCTCGGCGGCCGCGAGCTGCTCGAGCAGGCGAGCCAGGTGCTGGTGGAGAGCATGACCGCGGCGCCGGATCGGCCCGAGGCCCGCACGACCTTCGGCTTGCTGAAATTCGAGGCCTACGGCGAGACCAGCGGCTTCCCGAGCGGCGAGCGCGACATCAACAAGGTGCTCGAGCAGAACGGCGACGACGAGCAGGCCCTGCTGGCGATGTACCGCATCCGCAGCGCCAACGCAGTGCTCGAAGCCGACAGGACCGAGCGCTTCCTGCAGCGCTTGCTCGAGCGCGACGAGAACAACGTCGAGGCGATCGTGCTGCGCGCCGCCAACGTGCTCGACGACCGCCGCTACGGCGACGCGGCGCGCCTCTTGGACGCGGCGCTGGCCGTCGACGGCAACCACCGCCTGGCGTTGTGCCACCGCGCCGCGGCGGCGCACCTGCTGCACGACGCCGCCGGCTACCGGGCGTTCCGCGAACGCGCCGCCACCGGCGATGCGCGCTGGCCCGAACCCGACCGCATCCTGGCCGACCATCTGGTCGCGCTCTACCGCTTCGCCGACGCGTTGCCGTTCTACGAAGCGGCGCTCGGCGCCGACCCCGACGACCTGCCGTCGCTGCACGGCATGGCCAAGGCGCTGATCTACACCGGGCAGGGGGAGCAGGCCAGGAAGCTGCTCGAACGGGCGCGGGCGCTGCAGCCGGGCTTCGTGCAGCCGTGGCGCAACAACGCCATCGCCGTGCAGGAGCTGCTCGACGAGCAGTACACGATCGTCGACCACGGCCGCTTCAAGCTGCAGCTCCACCGCGGCGACGCCGAGGTGCTGCAGGCCTACCTGCTGCCGATCCAGCTCGAGGCGGCGGAGACGCTCGGCGACAAGTACCACTTCCACCCCGCGCAACCGACGCGCATCGAGGTGCTGCACACCTGGGACGACTTCTCGGTGCGCACGATCGGCTTCCGCGGCTTCACCGCGCTCGGCGCCTGCTTCGGCGGCCTGATCACGCTGGTGTCGCCGGTCGACGGCGACCTGCGCAAGCAGGACTTCATGTGGGAGGCCACCGCCTGGCACGAGTACACGCACGTGTTGACGCTCGGGCTCAGCAAGCACCGGGTGCCGCGTTGGCTGACCGAGGGGTTCTCGGTCTACGAGGAGAAGTGTCGCGACCCGGCGTGGGAGCGCGGCATGGACCGCGAGTTGTTCGACGCCTTCCACAACCAGGACATCCCGCCGGTGCACCTGCTGAACCGGCTGTTCCGCGGGCCACGCATCCTGTTCGGTTACTACCAGGGCGGGCTCATCGTCGAGTGGATCGCGCGGCAGTACGGCTTCGACAAGGCGCTGGCGCTGCTGCAGGCGTTCGGCGAGGACCTCGACACGGAGGAGGCGTTCCAGCAGGCGCTCGGCATGCCCTCGCGCGCGTTCGACCGCGAGTTGCTCGACTTCGTGAGCCAGAAGCTGCGCGGCATCCGGCTGGTGCCGCGCTTCGACGAAGCCGCCATGCAGCGGCTCGTGGTGGCGGCGGCGCAGGATCGCAGCGATCTGGCGACGCGGGTGCAGTTGGCGTGGGCCTGTCTGCAGCGCGACAACCCGGTCGACGCCGGGCGCTGGTTGGCCGAGGTGCTGCGCGCGGATCCGGAACACGGTGGCGCCCTGTTGGTGCGCGCCGAGCTGCTGCACCGCCGCCAGGAGGACGCCGCGGCCATCGATTGCTGGCGGCGGGGCTTCGCCGCCGGTGCCGACGACTTCGACTCCCGGCTCGCCTTCGGCGATGCGCTGCTCGCCGCCGGGGACGCGGACGGTGCCATCGATCAGTTCCAGCGCGCCAAGGCCTGCTGGCCGTCGTGCACCGAGCAGGAGAGTGCCCCCGAGCTGCGTCTGGCGCGGCTCTATCGTGATCGTGGCGATCGCACGCAGGCGCAGATGGAGATGAAGGCCTTCTGCCGCCGCACGGCGCGCGCCTTCCAGCCGCGCTACACGCTGGCGGAGTTCGAGCGCGAGGCCGGCAATCGCGGCGAAGAGCTGCGGTACCTGACCGAGTGCAACCGCATCGATCCGTTCTACCGCGAGCTGCACCTGCGCCTCGGCGAGGCGGCGCTGGCGCTCGGCAAGACGGCGCAGGCGGCGCTCGAGTTCGAGGTCGCCGCGGCGGTGGCGCCGTCGCTCGATCGCCGCTACCTGCAGCGCGGCGCCACCGCGCCGGCGGCCGACGGCGCCGAAGAGCTCGCCGAACGCGGCGAGCTGTGGTTGCGGGCGGCGCGGTTGCGCCACGACCTCGGCGACCAGGAACGCGCGTTACAGCTGCTCGATCGCATCGTCAAGCAGGCACCGGCATCTGCCGCCGCCGCCGTCGCGGGGACCTTGCAGCAGCAGTGGCGAGGCCGTTGACGACTTGTTAGCGTTGGCTCCCCGCTCTGCCGCGGTGCGCGGCGCCGGCGAACCTCCTCTCCACCGATGCTGCCCGTGCTCGAAGACAGCTGGACGCGCGTGCAGGACACCCTGCGCGAGCGGGCCGGTGCCGCCGCCCACGCGGCCTGGCTCGCCAACCTGCGGCCGGTGATGCTCGAACGCGGCGTCGTCTATCTGGAGGCCTCGAATCGCCTGACCGCCGATCGGGTGCGAACGCTGTTCCGGCCGCTGCTCGAGGACGTCCTGTCCGCCGACTTCGGCATCCAGCTCACCGTCGAGGTGCAGGTTCCCGAGAGCGTGCGCTTCGATGCCCTGGAGGTGTCGCCACAGCAGCCCGTCATCGACGACGGCAACCGCACCGCCTACCTGGTGCTGAAGGCGCAGGTCGCCGGGCGCCCGCTGCCGTCGACGCTGTTCTTCCTGCACGGTCCGACCGGCGTCGGCAAGACCTTCCTGCTGCGCTGGTGGCGCGAGCAGTTCGGCGCGCGCACGGCCTGGTTCGACCTGCCGCACCTGTTCAAGGCGTTCCAATCGGCGCATCAGGAACGCCGGGTAGACAGTCTGCACGAAGAGCTCTGCCGGCCGGAGCCGTTGGTGATCGACGAGCTGCATCGGGTCGCCGGCAAGGAGAAGCTGCAGGCGTTCCTGGTCGCCGTGCTGCGCGCGCGCGAACTGGCGCAGGTGCCGACGCTGCTGGCATCACGCTGGCACCCGCGCGACATCCGCGACCTCGACACCAGCCTGATGACGATGCTGATGGCGGGTTTCGTCGCGGCGATCGAGCGCCCGGGGGCCGCCGGCCGCCTGCGTTACCTGCGCGCGCTCGAAGGCACGCCGTCTCGCAACGGCCGCGCCGCGGCGATCGAGTCGCTGGCGCAGAAGACCGTCGGCGGCTACCCGGAGGTGCGCGCGGCCTGGGCGGCAACGCGCGCCGGCACGCTGCCGCCGAAGTACCTCGAGCTCATCGATCCGGCGCGCGTGTTCGCGCGGCTGCGCGACCGCGTCGCCGAGCGCTGTGCGGTCGCCGTCGCCGACCTGTGCGGCAAGCGGCAGGGGCGCGCCATCAGCCGCGCCCGCAAGGTGCTCGCCTGGTTGTGCCTGCAGAACGGCCTCAGCGGCAGCGAGGTCGGTCGTTTCCTCTGCGGCCGCACCCGCGCCGCCGTCAGCTACATGGCGCTGACGCTGCAGGAGGAGATGAAGACCTCGAGCGAACTGCGCACGTTGGTTGAGGAGCTCGGTTGAGCCTCTACGTGGCGCTCGACGGCCCCGACGGTTGCGGCAAGAGCTCGCAGGCGCGGGCGTTGGTGGCGTGGTTGCAGCAGCGTGGCCAGGTCGTGCAACACGTGCGCGAGCCGGGGTCGACGCCCGTGGGGGAGGCGCTGCGGCAGTTGCTGCTGTCGCCGGCGACGGGCGAACTGCGGCCGGTGACCGAGGCGCTGTTGTTCTCGGCGGCACGGGCGGAACTCGTGCGCAACGTCATCAGCCCAGCCCTGCAGCGCGGCGAGGTCGTGATCGGCGAACGCTGCTACCTGTCGACGGTCGTCTACCAGGCGTTGGCCCTGGGTGTCGAGGCGCCGGGTGTCGGGGCCCTGGCCTCTGGTAGTCTGGCCTCTGGTAGTCTGGCCTCTGCAGCGTTGGCATCGCCGAACTTGCCTGCTGCGGACCTGGTCGCTGGCGTCGACGCCGACTGGGTGTTCGACCTCACCCGCCGCGTGCACGGCGCCTGCCTGCCCGACCACGTGCTCGTGCTCGACGTCGCCGCGGACGTCGCCGCCAGCCGTCGCCGTTCGCGCCACGAAGACCGCTTCGAACAACGCACCGCCGAGTTCCACGCCCGCGTGCGCGAGGGTTATCTGCTGGCGGCGCGCCAGGAGCCGCGGGCCTTGGTGATCGACGCCTCGCGGCCGTTCTCGGCCGTGCAGGTCGAACTGCAGGGGCTCGTCGCCGGGTGGCTGTCGTGAGCACGCGCCGGGGGCGAGCGGCGGCCGAGGCGGTGGCGGGCGAAGGGCCACGGCGGCTGGTGGCGCCGTTGGGCCAGGGCGAGGCGTTGTCGCGCTGGCTCGTGCAAGCGCGGCGGCTGGCATTGCCACACGGCTTCGTGGTCGAAGGCAAGGCAGGGGTCGGCAAGACCACGGTCGTGCAGTGGTTGACCGCGGCGCTGCTCTGCCCGTCGCAGCTCGACGAATCGCATCCGTGCGGCGTCTGCCGCACCTGCGCGCGCGTCGCCAACGGCATGCATCCGGACGTGCACGTGCTCGACCGCGCTCGCGACGAGACCGAGCGCAAGGAGTTCAAGAAGAGCTTCTATGTGATCACCATCGACCAGGTGCGTGGCGCCCAGGAGCGGCTCGCGCGGCACGCGGTCGAGGGGCGCGCGCGGGTGCTGGTGATCGCCGACGCCGACTGCATGGAGGAGGAGGCGCAGAACGCCCTGCTGAAGACGCTCGAGGAGCCGGGCGAGGCGACGTTCTTGCTGCTGGAGGCGACGCGCCCCGAGCAACTGCTGCCGACCGTGCACTCGCGCGCCCAACGCCTGCGGGTGTTGCCACTGGACGAAGTGGTGCTGCGCCACGAATTGTCGACACGAATTCCGGAGCGGGCCGAGCACTTCGACGCCGCGGTCGCAGTCGCCGGCGGCAGCCTCGGCCTCGCCATGCTGGCCTGCACCGAACGCGCAGTACACGTCCACGATCTTGTTCGCGGGGTCGTGCAGCGCACCCATAGGTTGCGTCCGGTCGCCGTGGTGCGGGCCGCGCTCGAAGGCAGCGGCGAGCGTCGGCTCGAGGTCGAAGCGGCCCGGCTCTTCCTCTGGTTGCTGCGCGCCGAACTGCGGCGGGCCGCCGTGGGTCTTGCGGCCGACGGTGGTGATGCCTACGGTGCGTCGCTCACGGAACCATGGACCACATGGCTCGAACTCACGCTGGCCGCCGAACGGGATCTCGACTTGATGATCCCGCCCGAGCAGGTGCTCACGGCATGCCTCGTGGCATTCGACGCGATCGGTCCGTGAACCGTGGCAGCTGCGAAGGCGCGAACGGGACGGCGTGGTTGCCCCCGGTCGCGCGGCACACGGGGGGAGCAAAGCGAAGCGGTCACTTCGCCGCGCTCAAGGGCGGTTCCACTCTGGTCGATATCGGCGTCACGACGCCATGTCGTCCTCCAAGGAACCGTTGCCATGACTGCTCCTGAACAGGACTTGCTCGAAGAGAAGATCCAGACCGTGCGCCGACGCGACCGCCGCTTCTCGCGGCACGCGTACTATTTCGTACTCGACGCACTCGACTACACGATCCAGCACCTCGGCCGCGAGCAGATGTGCGGTGAGGAACGCCACGTCGGTGGCCGCGAGCTGCTGGCCGGCATCAAGGAGTACGCCGCCGACCAGTTCGGGCCGATGGCGGCGCTCGTGTTCGAACGCTGGGGCGTGCGCAACGCCGGCGACTTCGGCGAGATCGTCTTCAACCTCATCGACGCCGAGCTGCTGAGCCGGCGGGCGAGTGACTCGCGCCTCGACTTCGTCGACGGCATCGACTTCCGCGAGGCCTTCGCGGCGAAGCACCGCGAGAGCCTGGAACGCATCGCGACGCGGTGAGCGAAGCGCCCGCGGCCGGCATCGCCGCTACACCGTCGGCAGTTCGAAGCCGCGCCGGTAGGTCTTGCTGACCAGCTGTTGCGCCGCCGCCGAGTTGGTGACCCGCAGGTTGGTGGCGTCCCATTCGATACGTTCGCCAGTGCGCACGGCCAGGTTGCCCAGCAGCATCGCCTCCGTCAGCGGCCCTGCGTACTCGAAGTTCGCCATCGGCTGGGTGCCCGTCAGGATGCCCTGCAGCCACTCGTCGTGCACGCCGGGCGAACGCGGCAGCGTCGGCCCCGGCAGGCGAACGTCGGCGAACTGCTGCTGCGGATGCAGCTCGAAGCGTTCGCCGTAGTCGGTCGGCGAGTAGAGCTTGCCGCGGTCGCCGACGAGCAGGAAGCCGCCGCTGCGCAGCTTGACGCCGGGCAGCAGGTCGGCGGGCGGCAGCATGCCGCCGTCGTACCAGTGCATCACCACCGGACCACGCGCGCCGCGCGCCGGGAACTGGAACGTGATCTTCGAGCGCTTCGGCGCGGTCTCGTGGTTGGCGCCCTCGGCGGTCGCTTCGACCGAGGTCGGCGCATCGAGCTCGAGCGCGAAGAACGGCAGGTTGGCGATGTGGCAGGCCATGTCGCCAATGGCGCCGGTGCCGAAGTCCCAGAAGCCGCGCCAGTGGAACGGCGCGTAGCCGCTGAAGCCGCTGCCGTCGCGGCCCTTCGCGTACGGGCGCCAGGCTGCCGGGCCGAGCCAGAGATCCCAACGCAGCGTGGTCGGGATGGCGTCGACGAAGTCCGGTCGGTTGATGCCCTGTGGCCAGATCGGGCGGTCGGTCCAGACGTGCACTTCGCCGACGTTGCCGATGAGCCCGGCCCGCACACACTCGGCGGCGCCGCGGAAGCCGTCGAGGCAGGTGCCCTGGTTGCCCATCGAGGTGATGACCCTGGCCTTGCGGGCGGCGTCGCGCAGCAGGCGCGCTTCCTGCACGGTGTGCGTCAGCGGCTTCTGCACGAACACGTGCATGCCGAGCGCCATCGCCGCCAACGCCGGCCCGGCGTGCGTGTGGTCGGGCGTGCTGACGACGAGACCGTCGAGCTTCTCGCGATCGAGCAGGTCGCGCCAGTCGTCGTAGAACGTGGCCTTCGGCTGCTGCTCGCGCGCGGCCTTGGCCTGGTTCTGGTCGACGTCGCAGAGCGCCACGATGTCGTGCGTGCGCGCGCACGCCTGCATGTCGCTGAGGCCCTTGCCGCCGCAGCCGACGACGCCGATGCGCAGGCGGTCGTTCGGGGAGCGGGCGCGCCGCGGGGCGGGGGTGCTGCAAGCGCTGAAGGCGATGGCACCGCCAGCCAGGGCGCTGCCGAGCAGGAAATCACGCCGAGAGGTCGAGGTGGGCATGGCCGGCACTGTAGCGGCAAGCCCGTCGACGGCGAACGGCGCGACGCTACCTACTTGCGCTGATCCGGCTCGCGGCCGTGTTCGATCTTCGGCCAGAAGTCCGAGTAGAGGAAGGTCGGCGACTGCTCGAAGTCGTGGCACTGCACGCACAGCATCGACGGCGTCACGCCGCCGATCAGGCCGAGCTTGCTCTCGCCGCCCATGTCGACGTGCACACTGCCCGGGCCGTGGCAGTTCTCGCAGCCGACGTCGAGCAGTTCGGGCGTCACCTCGGGGGAGACGAAGCCGGTCTGCTGCCGGTAGCCGACCGTGTGGCAGCCGACGCAGTCCGGGTAGTGCGTGACCGGCCAGCCGTAGCGCTTCTGGTCCTTCTCGGCATCGACGAGGGTCTGCCAGGCGACCGCGTGCTTGCTCTTCTGCCAGCCCGCGAAGGCGGTCTCGTGGCAGACCCTGCACTGCGCGTTGCCGACGTAGGCGGCGCCGTTCGGCGTCGGTCGCTGCCGGGCCAGGTGCTCGCGGATCTCGTCCTTCGCCACCTGCAGGCGGTGCTGCAGCAGCATGTCCTTGACCGTCGGGTCGCCGCCGCCGCCGGGCAGGGTCTTGCTCGCCGCCAGCGGCACGAGCTCACAGGTCGCGCGCGGCGCCGCGGTCTCGCGCGACAGGCGCACGTCGAGCAGCACGCGACCGCGGATGCCGGCGAACAACAGCGGCACGGTGCCGACCATCTGCGGGGCGCTGCTCGGCTCGATGTAGTCGCGGTCGATGCCGACGACGAGGTCGGGGGCGGGCGCAAGCGCCGGGATCAGGGCGCGAATGGTGGTGTCGTCGCCGTGTGCGAGCAGCACACGCAGCGTCGCCGGCGCGGCATCGGCGAAGGCCTGGGCCCAGGCCGCCGCCGGGTCGGTGCGCTGCACCGCGCCCTCGGGTTGGTCGAGCTCGGCCGGCAGTTGCAGCAGCAGCGATGCGACCCGCACGGTCATGCCACGGACGGCCTTCTCGACGAATGGCTTGCCTGGCCACTCGGGGTCGGCGCAGGTGAGGTTCGTGGTCAGCACCGGCGCCCCGGCCAGGAAGGCCGACCACTCGGCGCGCGGCAGCAGCAGGTCCTGCGGGCCGACCCCGAGGGCGTCGTACGGATGCTCGCCGAACAGCACCTGGGTGGTGGTGAAGAGCTTCTGCACGTCGAGCTCGGTGTTGCCGTCGACGAGGTCGCCGCCCTCGAGCAGCAGGTCGTAGTTGCGTTGTTCGCCGATGTGCTGCAGCCGGCGCGCCAGACCGCCGAGCTGGCCGCTGGCGCAGCCGCAGGGTTCGAGGTGGCCTTGCATGGAGCCGGAGATCAGCAGGCGGAGCTCGTCCTTCGGCACCACCAACGCCGGCGCCGGGTCCTGCGGTGCCACGCGGCCGTTGCCACACTGCACGAAGGTCGCCAGCAGCGCGCAGAGAGCGAAGGCGAGCGAGGCCGAGACGGGGGCTTTTGGCAACGTCATGAATCCTTGGTGGGGAAGACTACCAACTCGATCGGCAAGAACGGCCCGTCGGCACCAGCCTTGGTCAGGCGGATCGTGGCGCGTACTCCGTCGTCGAGGCCGCCGCGATAACGCACCGCCAGACGATGCTGGCGGTCGTTGCCGGGGACGGGGGTCAGCGTCACGTCGAAGCAGGGGGCGAGGTCGCGGCCGTCGCCCGCGACGACCGTGAACACGGCGAACTCCGCCGGCCGCCGGGTGTCGTGGTCGGTGACCAGCACGAACTGGCGGTCGGCGGCGTTGGCCGGTTGGGCCTGCGCCAGGTCGGTGCGGAAGGCGATCTTCGCCAGCGGCGAGGCCTCGAGGTCGGGCACCGACTTCCAGGTCGCTTGCAGCCGCAGCGTGTAGCCGGGCAGCGAAGTCGGGATCGTCACCAGGGCGCGGTGGTTGCCCTCGGCGCCGGGGGTGCAGAAGGCGCGCAGTCGCCGCGGGTCGCCGTCGCCGAGTTCGACGCGCAGCAGCGGGTCGTCCGAGACCGGTGCAGCGAAGGTCAGGTCGCGGTGGTGTTCGTCGCCACGCAAAGTCGTCTCGAAGGTCTTCGTCGACGACACCGGCACGCTGCCGAAGTCGAGCGCCGTGAACGGGCGCAGCTCGACCGGGGCGTCCATCGCGAAGCGGATGCGCACCGGCCACGACACGCGCATGGTGCCGGTCATGTCGGCGGGGGACTGCAGCACGAGGAAGCCCCGGTGCCAGACCGGCGGCAGATCGGTGGCCTCCAGCCGGTTGGTGTCGACGGTGACACGCAGGTACAGCCGCTCGTCCGCGGTCGGCAGGTTGGCCGGGATCGGGCGGCCGTCGACGAAGCGGTCGTTGCCGTCGCGGTCGCGCAGGCGCAGTTCTCCCTGGCCACACTGGCAGTCGAGGTGCACACGCAGCGGCACCAGCGGTTCGCCGAGCGCGGCGAGGTCGACCAGGAACTCGGTCTCACGGCGTTCGCCGTGCGCCAGCACGCCGAAGTCGTGTTCGAGCTGCAGCGGCGCCGGCCGCGGCGGCGGCGACGGCAGTTGGGTGGCTGCCGCCGGATCGGAACAGCCGACGAAGAAGGTGGTGCCGAGCAGGATCGCCAGGACGCGCATGCGGCGAATAGTAGGCCGCCCCAGCGGCGCAACGACACGCCAGCGCTGGAACCACGGCCGGTACAGGCTCGCGGCCGCCCCCCGGGGAACGGGGTGCGGCCGCGAGGGCTGCCGGAGTGTCCACCGGTCCAGGAGCACACGAGGGGCCAAGCTGTTGGCGAGGTCAGCCGGCGATGGCATGGGTGCTGGCGGCGGCCGGCGACCGGGGCACGCGCGCCATGCTGGCGAGCGCACCATGGCGGGCGCGCCATGGTCGGCTCGGTCGGGGCGTGGTGCCGCGGTGTGGGGCCCGGACCGGACCGCGGCGCGGACGGGGCCCGGCGCGGACGGGGCCCGGCGCGGCGATCAGAGGCCGTGGCGCTTCAGCTTGCGGTGCATCGTCGTGTAGTCGATGCCGAGCGCGCGCGCCGCCGCGGCCTTGTTGCCGTTGCAGGTGGCCAGGGTCGAACGCAGGATCTGCGCCTCGAGCTGGTCGCTGGCCTTCTGCAGCCGTTCGGCGAGCGGCAGGCCATCGAGCCCACCGGGCCGCGCCGGCGCCAGCGCGTCGTCGTCGTGCCACTGCAGGTCGGGAGTGTCGAGCTCGGCGGCGCCGCCGAGCAGCACCATGCGGCGCACGGCGTTGCGCAGCTCGCGCAGGTTGCCGGGCCATGGCCGCTGCAGCAGCGCGCGTTCGGCTTCGCCGGTGAAGCCGCGCACCTGCCGGCCCATCTCGAGGTTGGCCTCGGCGAGGAACAGCCGCGCGAAGTGGACGACGTCCTCGCGGCGCGCGCGCAGCGGCGGCAGCACCAGCGTGAACTCGGCGATGCGGTGGTAGAGGTCGACGCGGAACTGGCCGCTGCGCACGGCCTCGGCGAGCTCGCTGTTGGTGGCGCAGACGAGGCGGGCCTTGAACGGCACCGGCCGGCTGCCGCCGACCGGCACCACGGCGCGCTCCTGCAGCGCGCGCAGCAGCTTGGCCTGCAGCGACAGCGGCAGGTTGCCGAGCTCGTCGAGGAACAGCGTGCCGCCGTCGGCCATCACGAACAGGCCGGGGCGGGCGCGATCGGCGCCGGTGAAGGCGCCCTTCTCGTGGCCGAACAGTTGGCTCTCGAGCAGGTTCTCCGGCAGCGCACCACAATCGACGGCGACGAACGGGCCGTCGGCGAGCGGCGACAGCGCGTGCACGGTGCGCGCGACGACCTCCTTGCCGGTGCCCGACTCGCCGGTGATCAACACCGACAGCGTCGTCTGCGGCGCCACCAGCTCGATGGTGCGGCGGATCTCCTGCGCCTTCGGGCTCGGTCCGAAGTCGGCGCTGGCGCCGGGGCGGGCGCTGCGCAGCTGCTGCACCTCGCGGCGCAGCGCGCTCTGCTCGGCTGCGCGGCGCACCGACAGCAAGAGCCGCGTCGCGTCGAACGGCTTGGCCTGGTAATCGAAGGCGCCTTCCTTGATGGCGTCGACGGCGGTGGCCAGGTCCTCGACGGCGCTCAGCAGGATCACCGGCAGTTCGGGGCGGTCGTGGCGCAGGCGCTGCAGCAGCTCGATGCCCTGCATGCGCGGCATGCGCATGTCGCTGAGCACGACATCCGGCTGCTGCTGCTCGATGTGGCGCAGCGCCTCGTCGCCGTCCCCGGCTTCGTCGACGGCGAAGCCCTCGTCCTCGAACAGCCCGCGCAGCATCCAGCGCATGTCGGGCTCGTCGTCGACGATCAGGACCTGGTGGCGAGACATGCCGGCTCCTCGATGGGGCGGGTGGCGGCGGCGCTGGGGCCGCCTGCGGGCAGCAGCAGCATGGCGCGGGCGCCGCCGCGCTGGCGCGGGTACAGGCCGACGCTGCCACCGAGCTCGATGGCGATGCGGCGGCAACTCGACAGACCGAGCCCGGTGCCGCCCTGCTTGGTGGTGAAGAACGGGGTGCCGACGCGTTCGCGCACGCTCGGCATCAGGCCGTGGCCACGATCTTCGACCGCCAGCACCACGCCGCGGCGGTGGGCAGACGCGAGCCGGCGCGCCCGCAGCGTCACGGTGCCGCCTTGCGCCGTCGCCTGCACCGCGTTGAGCGCCAGGTTCAACAGCGCCTGCACGAGCAGGGCCCGATCGGCGCGTACGACGGCGCCGCCGCCGCCGGGCTGCAGCCGCAGCGTGACGTGCCGGCGGCGGGCTTCGACGTGCAGCAGCTCGACGACCTCGCGCAGCACGGCCGCGGCATCGAGCTCGGCGGCCGCCTCGCTGCGCGGCCGGCCGAGATCGATCAACGCGTTCAGCGTCGCGTCGGCCTTCTCGATGTTGCGGCGGATGACGGCGGTGTGTTCGGCGACTTCGTTCGTCGAACGCGGCCGCCGGCACAACGACTCGGCGGTGCCCTTGACGATCGTCAGCGGGTTGCGCAGGTCGTGGGCGATGCTGGCGGCGAGTTCGCCGAGCATGGCGCGGCGGTCGGCGTCGACCAGGCGCTGTTCGAGCTCGGAGCGGGTGGACTCCGCCAGCTCGAGCTGGCCCGACTGCTGCGCGAAGTGCACTTCGAGCAGGCGGTGGTTGGCCAGCACCTGCGGGATCCAGAGCATCAGCCCGAACGCCAGCAGCGAGGTGCCGAGCAGCAGGAAGGCGCCGCGTTCGCAGACGTCGCGCAGGTAGGTGAACGCGGCCGAGGCGCGGTCGAGACCGGCGAAGTGGATCAGCGCCGCGGCCAGGAAGGCGAGCCCGAGCACGAGGAAGCCACCGCAGACCAGCCGCATCGCCTGGCCGTGCAGTTCGGGGCTCTGCCGCGCCGTGCGGCGGAAGAACCAGAACAGGAGGCCGAAGTAGAACGGCCGCACGATCACGGCCAAGGCAGGCGTCGGCGTCGGCCACGCCAGCAGGATCGTCAGCAGGGTCAGCAGGGCGCAGCTCGTACGCGCACCACGCAGCGCCGGTGGGGCGGGGCGATCAGCGGCTGGGATCCTGGCCATGCCGCTGTATCGACTGTCAGGGGCCGGCGGGCGAAGCTGCCGGCGACGCAAGGACCCGGCAGGCGGCCGGCCCGGGCATCGGGTGGACGCCGGCCGTGCGGGCTCGCAGGTGCGGCGCCAGGGGGCGCTGGGGGGGGGCTGCGGTCAGGGGCTGGCGGCGGCGGCGAGGCGGCCGCCGGTGCGTTGCAGCTCGCGGGCGAACTGCTGCACGAGCCCTTCCATCAGCGGGCCCGGGCACTCGGTGGCGCGCAGGTCGCTGTGGCACAGGATGGCGTCGGCGCCGAACCGGTAGCGCTGCATCAGCTGCAGCACCAGGCGCTGCATGCTGTCGACCTGCTGGGGCGTCGGGCCCTGGCCGTTGCGCCCGCGCATGAAGTTGCCGAGCACGCAGATGCCGATGTTGGCGACGTTGTTGTCGCCGAGCGCGTGGGCGCCTTGGTACTTCATCTCGCGGCCTTCCCAGATGCGACCGGAAGGGTCGATCAGGAAGTGGTAGCCGATGTCGCCGTAGCCGCGGCCGCGCATGTGCTCGCGCTGGATCTGCTGGATCTGCGTGGCGCAGGCCGCCGGCCGCGTGTCGCGGAAGTACATCGCCGAGTGGTGGATCGTCACGCGCCGCGGGCGCTGCATCGCGTCGAGCTTCGCCGCCACCACCGGGGCCGGTTGCCAGGCCCGGCGCGGCTGGATCACGAGATCGGCACCGGCCACCACGGCCGCGGCCTCATCGTGGTGCGGCGTTGCCTTGGCCAGCAACCGGCGCAGCTCGGGGTCGACCGCCAGCTCGTTGGCGCGCTGCAGATCGAAGGCGCCGCGTTCCGGGGCGTGGTCGAGGGCGAAGGCCTCGGCGCGCAGGTAGCGCGCGAACGCTTCTTCGTTGGCGGTGGGGCGGTTGGTGCCGTAGAGCACCCGCGCCGTGCTGTCGAGCGCGGCGCGGGCCTGGCGCTGCTGCAACTGCAGCCAGGCGAGGCGCAGTTGCGCCGGCGCGGTCTCCATGCGGGCGAGGCGTTCTTGCTCGTCCTCGACCGGCAAGGCGCCCGGGCCCATGGTCACCGCGACCGAGACGATCGTCGGGGCCTGGTAGGCCGTGGCCCGGCGCTGGCCCGTTCCAGCGCACGCCGTGGCCAGCCAGAGGCTCGCGAGCAGGACCCAGACGGTGCCCCGGCTTCGGCCACGCCGCGCCAACGGAACCGCGGAAGCGCTCAGCGCGCACGCACGATGGTCAGTCAAGTTCGATCCCTCCAGGACACGGCCGCCGGCCCAGGCGACGCGGGTCACCGCGAATAACAGTCGCCAGAAGCTACCGCGGCCCTGGCTCCGGCGCCACCGTCGCCTGGGGCCGGTTGGCCCGGGCCGGTTGGTCCGCCCGCGCCGGCTGCATCGAGGGTGTGCCCGGACCACCGGCCGGCGAATGGTTCATGGCGGCGTGGACCCCAGCCGATAGAGGCGGTGAGACCAACGATGTTCGCCCAGGTAGCAATCCGACTGACGGGTCCACTGGACCACCTCCGGCTCGTTTGGCAAACCGGCGAGACGATGCTCGACTCCGTCGTCTTCGACGAGGATCCGGAGGGCACCCGCTACAACGTGCTGCTGGCGCTGCAGGAGATGGTCACCAACGTGCTGCGCCACGGCTACGAACTCGACGAGTCGAAACCGATCGAGGTCGTGTTCACGCTGCAGGAAGACAGCTTCGAGATCTGCCTGCGCGACCAGGCGCCGCCGTTCGACCCGCTCACCTACGAGCCGGTCGTCCCGGGGCGCGACGACTCGATGCCGACCGAGGCCGGCGGCTTCGGCATCCACATCGCACGTCTGGTGATGGACCGCATCGACTACGAACGGGTGGCGGACTGGAACGTCGTGCGCATGACCAAGTGTGTGCGCGTGATCGCCCGGACCTGAGGTGCCCTTGGCCATCCATCAGGGTTCCACGGAGCTGCTCGCGGCGATCCCGCGCGCGTTCGACGGCGTCGCCGTGCGCGTGCTGGATGCGAACGGTGCCCCGGCCGCGAGCTTCGGCCAGGCCGGCGCCGGCGGCACCGAGCTGCGCGCGGCGATGCCCGAGGGCGCCCTGGTGGCCGCGGTGCCGGCCGGTGCCGAAGGGGCCGTCGAACTCGTGCAGGCGCTGCTCGCCGCCGTGGTCGAGCGTGAACGGCTCGAGTCGGACATGGACAGCATGAACACCAGCTCGCTGCGCTTGCTCGAGATGGTGTCGATGTACGGCGAGACCCTGCCGCGGCTGTCGGCCGGCGGCGACGACGCCGAGATCGCCAACCTCGGCGTGCGCGCCTGCCAGGTCGCGGCCGAGGTGAAACACGTCGTCTACTTCGCCCACGTGCCGGCCAAGTCCTGCTGCGAGGTCGTGGTGCACACGTCGATCGACAGCGAGGCGGTGCGCACGCGGGCCCAGGAACTCGACGCGGTGCAGGGGATCGAAGGCATGCTCGCCGACGTGCTCGCCAGCGAGGGCGTCGTGCTGCGCACGGTGCCGGCCGGCCGCCGGCTCGGCAGCCCGGGTTCGGTCGAGCACCTCGCCGAACGCGAGATCCTCGGTGTGCCGGTCAGCTACGGCGCCGGCGACAAGCGGGTGCTGTTGGGGGCCATGTTCCTGATCGACAAGGCCACCAGCTACGGCGTCGAGAACCAGCTCGACAACGAAGAGGGCCAGCTCGCCGAGTCGTTCGCAGCCATGCTCGGGTCGGTGCTCGGCGCCCGCAAGACCGCCGAGCTCGGCAAGGAGCTCAGCATGGCGCATACGATCCAGCACCAGGTGCTGCCGGCGCGCCCGGTGCAGCTCGCCGGCTTCGACATCGCCGCGCGATACTTCGCCTGCGGCGCGGTCGGCGGCGACTACTTCGACTACGTGCCGTTGGCCGACGGCCGCACGCTGGTGGTGATCGCCGACGTCTCCGGCCACAACCTCGCCTCGGGCATGGTCATGGTCGGCGCCCGCGCCATGCTGCGCACGCTGGCCTCGGTGCACGGGCGCGCCGAGCAGGTGTTCGCGGCGCTGGCGTCGCGCATGTACGACGACCTGACGCGCACCGAGCGCTTCCTGACCGCGGCGGCGGTGGCGGTGGCCGAGGGCGAGCGCGGCGTCGACTACGTCAGCGCCGGGCACAACGACCTGTTCATCTATCGCGCCCGCGACGACCGCGTCGAGGCCGTCGCCAGCGACAGCACGATCCTCGGCTTCCTGCCGGCGCCCGAGTACGAGGCGCGCCGGCTCGAACTGGAGCCCGGCGACGTGCTGCTGCTCTACACCGACGGCATCACCGAGGCGGTCGACGAGACCGGCGAGATGTTCGGCGAGGAGCGGCTGGCGGCGCTGATGGCGCAGCTGGCGCCGGGCGCTTCGGCGCGGCAACTGGTGGATGGCATCGTGCAGGCGCTCGATGGCTTCCGCCGCGGCAGTGTGGGCTCGGACGATGTCACCATGGTGGCGATCCGCTGTACGGACGGAGGTGGAGCATGAGCAAGGCACGCATCCTGGTGGTCGACGACGAGCCGTTCATCTGCCGGTCGCTGACCTTCGTGCTGCGCAAGGACGACTACGAGGTGTTCGAGGCGCGCAACGGCGAGGAGGCGCTCGCCGCCATCCGCACCCACAAGCCGGACCTGGTCTTCCTCGACGTGATGATGCCGAAGATGAACGGCTTCCAGGTCACCGAGCAGGTGCGCGCCGACGCCACGCTCGACGGCGTCAAGATCGTGCTGCTGACGGCGAAGGGCCAGGAGTGTGATCGTGAGGTCGGCAAGACCGCGGGCGCCAACGACTACATGACCAAGCCGTTCAGCCCGACGCGCATCCTCGACCGCGTGCGCGAGATGCTCGGCCCGAAGTAGGTGCGACGGAGCCAGAGGCGCCGGGTGCGTCCGCCAGCTACTGTGCGCGGGTGACGACGACCGCCGCCGAGCCCTCGGACCCGCTGCTGCGCCGTTCGCCTGCGGTCGCCGTGTTGAGCCAGGGCCTGCCGTTGGCGATCGGCCTCGCGTCGCACGCGCTGATCAACCTCGTCGACCTCGCCATGGTCGGCCGGCTCGGCGAAGACGCGGTGCAGTCGGCGCACGTCGGCTCGACCTGGAACTTCCTGCCGATGATCGTCGGCCAGTGCATCTCGACGGCGCTGTTGTCGTGGTTGGCGCGGCGCCTCGGCGACGGGGATACGAAGGGTGCGCGCGCGCTGAACCGGCAGGCGCACTGGTTCATGCTCTGGCTCGGGCTCGCGGTGTCGGTGCTGACGGCGTTGCCGGCGGCGGTGATGGTCGACGGCACCGGCCTCACCGGCGTGGTGCGCGACGATGCCGTGCACTACCTCGTCGTCAGCAACCTCGGCTGCCTGCCGATGTTCCTGCTGATGCAGACGACCGCGGCGATGCGCGCGGCGGGCGAAGCGCTGATGCCGCTGTCGCTGCTGCTGCTGGCGAACGCCATCAACCTGCTGCTGGCGGCCGTGTTGTTGTTCGGCTGGCCGCTCGTCGGCGTGGCGCCGGTCGGTGTCGTCGGTGCCGCCTACGCCGCGGTGGCCGGACGAGCCGTCGCCGCCGTGCTGGCCTTCGTCTGGCTGCGGCGCCGCGGCCACGTGCTGCCGCTCAGGGCCGAAGCGGCGGCGGGGCAGGCGCCGGCGGTGGCGTGGCCGCTGGTGCGCGACGCCTGGCCGCAGATGGTGCAGATCGGCCTGCGCGCCAGCATCGTACTGGTGCTGACCGAGAGCGTCGTGCGGCGGTTCGGTGCCAGCGCGACCGCAGCGCTCGGCATCACCACGCGGCTCGACACCCTGGTGTTGTTCGCCTCGCTCGGCTTCGCCAACGCGGCGACGGCGTACGCCGGGCGGGCGGTGATGGTCGGCCGCGTGGCGTGCGCGCGGGCGGCGGGGCTGTGGGCGGCCGTCGCCGCCGGTGCGCTCGGCGCCGGCTGCGTGCTCGGCATGATGCAGATGGCGCCGCAGCTCGTCCGTTGGTTCGTACCGGACCACAGCGGCGAAGTGGTGCAGGTGGCGGCGCTCTACCTCGCCAGCGCGGCTTGGGCGCAGGTGGCGGGGGCCGTGGCGCTCGGCGCCATCGGGGCGGTGCAAGGCGCTGGCCGCATGCTCTCGCCGCTGGTCGTCGACCTGGTCGGCTTCACCATCGCCTTCGTCTTGCTGCGCCTGGCCACCGGCGACGGCCGCGGTCTCGGCGAGCTGTTCGGCGCGCTGCTCGCCGGCATGGCCGTGGTGGCCGTGTTGCAGGTGCTGTTCGTGCTGTTCGGCAACTGGCCAACTCGCCGCTGTTAGGCTGTCAGGATGGCAGCGCTGCGGCGCCGTCAGGCTGCCAGATTGGCGCACACGAGCCTAGGCTCGGTGTCGCTAGTCACGGTTCGACAGAGTGTTGCGGCTGTGTCGGGTGAGGGCACGGCATTTGTCTTGCGCGCGGGCCCTCGCCGGAAGCGGATGTTCCGCCCCGGGCACCCCACGGGCAGTCTGTAACCACCGCGGCACCGGTCGGTGCCGCTGCTGCAGGAGCGACCATGTCGAAGATCGTCGGTATCGACCTCGGAACCACCAACTCAGTCGTCTCGGTCATGGAAGGCGGCGAGCCCAAGGTCATCGCCAACATGGAAGGCGCGCGCACGACGCCGTCCGTCGTCGCCTTCACCCCGAGTGGTGAGCGCCTGGTCGGGGCTCCCGCCAAGCGACAGGCCGTGACCAACCCGGCCAACACCGTCTACTCGATCAAGCGCTTCATGGGCCGTCGGCACCATGAGGTCGGCGACGAGGAGAAGATGGTGCCCTACAAGGTCGTCGGCGGCGCCGACGAACTGGTCAAGGTCGAGGCGGCAGGCAAGCGGTACACGCCGCCGGAGATCTCGGCGATGGTGCTGCGCGCGCTCAAGGACGCCGCCGAGGCCTACCTGGGCGAGACCGTCGACCGCGCCGTGATCACGGTGCCAGCCTACTTCAACGACAGCCAGCGCCAGGCGACCAAGGACGCCGGCCAGATCGCCGGCCTCAAGGTCGAGCGCATCATCAACGAGCCGACCGCCGCCGCGCTCGCCTTCGGCCTCGACAAGAAGGCCAAGGGCAAGAACATGAAGATCGCCGTGTTCGACCTCGGCGGCGGCACCTTCGACATCTCCATCCTCGACGTCGGCGAAGGCGTGTTCGAGGTCAAGGCCACCAACGGCGACACCCACCTCGGCGGCGACGACTTCGACGAGCGCATCATCCAGTGGCTCTGCGACACCTTCAAGAAGCAGACCTCGATCGACCTGCGCAACGATCAGATGGCGCTGCAGCGGCTCAAGGAGGCCGCGGAGAAGGCCAAGATCGAGCTCAGCTCGGCGGTGCAGACGCAGATCAACCTGCCCTTCATCACGATGGACGCGACGGGGCCGAAGCACCTGTCCGAGAACCTGTCGCGCGCGCAGTTCGAGAAGCTGTGCGAAGACCTGTTCGAGCGCTGCCGCGGCCCGGTGCTGCGTTGCCTGCAGGACGCCAAGATGAAGCCGTCGGACATCGACGAGTGCATCCTGGTCGGCGGTTCGACGCGCATGCCGAAGGTGCTGGCGGTGGTGAAGGAGATCTTCGGCAAGGAGCCGAACCGTTCGGTCAACCCCGACGAGGTCGTCAGCCTCGGAGCGGCGATCCAGGGTGGCGTGCTCGGCGGCGAGGTCAGCGACGTGCTGCTGCTCGACGTCACCCCGCTGTCGCTCGGCATCGAGACGATGGGGGCGGTGATGACCAAGCTGATCGAACGCAACACGACGATCCCGACCAGTCGTTCGCAGGTGTTCTCCACCGCGGCCGACAACCAGCCCGGCGTCGACATCCACGTGCTGCAGGGCGAGCGCGAATTCGCCAACGACAACCGCACGCTGGGCCGCTTCAAGCTCGACGGCATCCCGCCGGCGCCGCGCGGCACGCCGCAGATCGAGGTCACCTTCGACATCGACGCCAACGGCATCCTGTCGGTGACGGCGAAGGACAAGGGCACCGGCAAGGAGCAGAAGGTCAAGATCGAGGTCGGCTCCGGCCTCAGCAAGGACGACGTCGACCGCATGGCGGCCGACGCGGCGGCGCACGCCGGCGAGGACAAGAAGCGCCGCGAGCTCGTCGATCTGCGCAACCAGGCCGACTCGATGGTCTACCAGGCCGAGAAGCAGGTGCGCGAAGCCGGCGACAAGCTCGACGCCGCCAACAAGGGTCGCATCGAGAGCGCCATCGCCGACCTGAAGAAGCACATGGAGAAGGACGACGCCGAGCACCTCAAGAAGGCGATCGCCGCCTTCGAGCAGGCGGTGCAGGCGATGGGCGCCGGCATGGCCGGTGGCGGCGCCGGCGCGGCCGGTGGCCCGACGGCGGGGGCGGCGGCCGGTGGCAAGGCCGACGACGACATCAAGGACGCCGATTTCGAGGTCAAGTGAAGTGAGCTGACGGCGATGCGCCGCGGTGGCGCCAGCGCCGTCTCGCCCTGCGACCG
>JAEUHT010000199.1 GCA_016793265.1 Planctomycetota bacterium | reverse complement strand
CTTCGCCGAGATCGAAGGCACCCCCGTGCAGGGACTGGCACGCTGGGACGGGACCACCTGGACTTCGGTTGGCTACCCGTACCTGCTGGCGCCGGTAGCACTCACGCTGACCCCGAACGGCGATCTCATCGTGGTCGACCTCTACGCGATCGAACGGCTCTCTGGCGGCACCTGGAGCATCGAGGCCGCGATCCTCGGCGGCTACGTCAACACGGCGACGACGCTGGTTGACGGCACCATCGTCTTCGCGGGCAACTTCTCGCATCTCGGCACGACGCCGGCCATGAACGTCGCGCAGTTGCGTGGCGGCACCTGGTCCGCGCTCGGTGGCGGCGTCGGCGGCATCGCCTCGGGCCTGACCCAACTTCCGGATGGCGACCTCGTCGTGGTCGGCGACTTCGACCACGCATTCGACGGCGGCGGCGCCAAGGTCGTCGATGGCATTGCGCGCTGGGACGGCCAGCAGTGGACCTCGTTCGCCGGCAGCGCCCCCGGCAACGTGCAGGCGATCGTGCGCAATCACGACGACAGTCTCACCTTCGCCGGCTTCTTGCTCGCGGGCAGCGGCGCGCAGAACCGCCTCGCCACCATCCGTTCCGCGTGTCCGGCGCAGGCCTCGTCGTTCGGGCTGGGCTGCGCCGGGTCAGCGGGCACCGTGACGCTGGCCGCCGAGTCCCGGCCATGGCTCGGCGGCACCTATGCGGCGCGCGCTTCGGGCCTGCCGGCGGCGGCCCTCGGCGTCAGCGTGCTCGGCTTCGCGCCCTCGATGCTGCCGCTCGCAACGGTGCTGCCGGCCAGCGCCAACTGCTTCCTGTTCTCGACCGCGGACCAGCTCGAGTTGTCGGTGCCGGGCGCGGGGGTACTGACCACGCATCTGCCCATTCCGGACAGCCTGGCGCTCACCGGAGCAACGTTCCGTCAGCAGGTGCTCACGATCGAACTCGGCAGCGCGGGCATCGTCGATGTCAGTGCGTCGAACGGGCTGCTGCTGACGATCGGCTCGCTCTAGCCGGGCCGCTCACAGCCACTCGATCGTCGTGCAGTGGTCGTCGAAGCGGACCTGCACCTGGCGCCGGAAGCGGCGCACGATGGCGGCGACGATGCGCCGCGCCACGTGCATGCCGGTGGTCGGCACCAGCACGTAGTCCTCGTGCGTCGTGACCGGCATCACCCGTTCGAGCGGGTGCTCGGCCATCTCGGCGCGTTCGACGGTGTCGATCATGCCGCGCACCTCCTGCCACCACCGCGGCAGCTCACCACGCAGCTCGAGCACGTGCGCGGCCGCCCCGTCGCGGATGCGTTCGCAGGCCGGGCAGAGCACGCGCGGCAGATCCGGCGGTGCCGGCTCCCAGCGCCATGTGCCCTGCCACTCGGCGGCGCCGCACTGGCGGCAAATGGCCGGATAGGGCTTGCCCGACGGACGATAGCTGTCGACCCAGTCCCTCGCGGCGCGGCGGGCGCGGGCGAAGGCAATGGCGCGCGAAGAGAACCTCTGGACCATAACAACCTCCACCGCGTATCGGACTGCATCGCGGCCGCCGCGGCGCGGTGCTGACGTGCGCAGCGGACGACGGCACAAGCCCCCCCATCACGGGCCGCGCAGCGTAGCCGGCAGCCCGCCGCCTCCAAATGCGGCCCGGCGCCGTCGGACGCCGCCCGCCGAGCCCACGCAGGACGTGGCAAGTCGTGACAGGCGAACGTGATGCGCTACGCTGCCGGTGTGGCCCGTGCGTTCTCGCCCCGCAACCTGCCCATGCTTGCCCATTCGAACCCCAATACCGCCCGCACTAGAGGGCATCGCCCATTCCAGTGCGGCGGACGAATTGCCCGATCGAGGAGGTGCCCATGAGCAGCTCGTCTCGCCTGGCGGTTGTGTCCTTCCCTCTCCTGCTCGCCACCGTCGCCGCCCCGCTGGCGGCCCAGCAGCAGACCTTGCGCGCCTCCTTGCGCGCGCTGACGCCGGTCACGGCGGAATGGCTGACGGCGCCGCCCGGAACACCCGGCGCCAAGGCCTCGTACCCCGCCGGCTTCACGTCGCACATCGATCTGTCGGTGGTGCACGGCCTCAACCTCGCCTTCTTCACGCTCGACCTCGCCGACGATGGCACGAGCTGGACCCTGGCCGCCGAGTCCGGCGTGCTGGCCGGCTACAACGAGCTGGTCGCGACGCATGCCGACCTGCTGCTGGTGCTCACGGCGCCGGTCACGACCGTGCTCGACCTCGACGTGCGCGTCGGCCACGACGGCGACCAGCCGTCCCCGTACGGCTTCCAGGTCGACGTCGGCAACGACGGCAGCTTCGAACTGACGACCGATACCACGGTCTGCTGCGGCACCGTCAATCGCCGCGTCTGGAGCTGGAACTTCGCCGATGGCGCGCTGCCGCTGCGGCTGACCGGCCACAACCTCACCGGAGCATCGCCGCAGGCCTTCTACCTGACGGTGAAGGCGACGCCGTGGGCCGCCGGCACCGCTCCGATCGGCCCCGACGGCGGCAGCATCGTCGACCTGACCACGCTGTCGTCGCGCTACACGACCAACTACCGCCTCGCCGCGCTGCCGCCGCAACTGCCGGGCTGGACCACCACGCTGCGCGCGACCGGCCTCGGCGAATGGCACGCCTTCGTGCTGTCCGCGTCGGACAAGGTCGTGCCGATCGTGGCGCCGGCGCCGTTCACCGGCAGCGGCTTGCTGCTCGGCCAGCTCGACATGCTGGTGCTCGGAGCCACGACCAGCACCACGACGGTGCCGAGCGAATGGCGCCTCGACGTGCCGCCGCTGCCGCCTGGCCTCGAACTGCACCTGCAGCACCTCAGCGCGCGGCTCAGCGCGCCCTGGCCGTTCGGCCTCACCGATCCGATCGTGCTGCGCACGTAGCCGCGGCGTAGTGTCCGGGCATGCGAATGCCCGTGCCGCTGCCTCACGCCCATCGCCTGCTCAATCACGGCCCGGTGACGCTCGTCGGCACCGCCCACGGCGGTCGACGCAACGTGATGGCCGCCGCCTGGGTGATGCCGATCGACTTCGAACCGCCGAAGTTCGCCGCTGTCATCGCCGCCGACACGCTGACGCGCGAGTTGCTGCAGGCGAGCGGCGAATGCACGCTGATGGCGCCGACCGACGCCCAGCTCGCGCTGACCCACACCGTCGGCACGCAGAGCGGCCGCGCCGGTGACAAGTTCGAACGGCACGGGCTCACGGCGACGACCGGCGCGACGGTGGCGGCCCCCCTGCTCGACGGCTGCGCCTGCTGGCTCGAATGCCGCCGCATCCCCGAGCCCCATGTCGAGAGCGCCTACGACCTGTTCGTGCTCGAGTGCACGGCGGCGTGGGCCGACGACACGCTGTGGCGCGACGGTGCCTGGCAATTCGTGGCGCAAGGGCCACGTACGATCCACCACCTGAAGGGCGGCTTGTTCTTCCTCACCGGTGAGGCGCGGCAGGCGCCGCGGTGAGGTCGCTGCGCAACCAGCGGCCGCCGCCGTATGCTGCCGCGCCGTGAAGGTCTTCCTCGACATCGACGGGGTGCTGCTCGGCAACGACCCGACCCGCCCGAGCCGCCTCGGCCTCGCCGCGCACGCGCTCGACCTGCTCACCTTCGTGCTCGCCCGCGCCGAAGTGCACTGGCTGAGCCCACGCTGCCGCGGCGACGCCCGCGCCGCCGTCGATCACCTCGTGCTGCACACGCCGCCGAGCGACCGCGAGCGGCTGCTGACGCTCGCCCAGCGCGTGCGCGCCACCGACTACCACGACCACCGCGCCGAGGCGCTGCCGGCCGATGGCAACTTCGTCTGGCTCGACGACGAACCGTCGCCGGCGGAGCTGGCGGCGCTGCGCGCGCGCGGCTGGCTCGAACGCTGGCTCTGGGTCGACACGCGCGAAGAGCCGGACGACCTGCGGCGCGCGCTGCAGGTGCTCGGCAAGCGGCTCGGGGGCGCGGCAACGAAGGCGGCGGCCTCGCGCGACACCACGTGTTGAACGTCGCCTTCTGGCTGCTCCTGGTGCTGGCCGGCCTCGCCGCCACCTTCGTGCTGCTCGTCGTCACCCAGTTGCAGCGCAGCGACCCCGCCGGCAACGGCCTCGCGCAGCTCTGGCTCGTCGGCAGCGCCGCGCTGAGCTGGCTGCTGCTGCTGCTGCTCGCACTGGTCGCGTGGTGCGCGGGCCCACCACCCGGCGCCCAAGGTGTGCTGCTCGGCATCGCTGGCCTCGGCCTCGGTGTCACCACCGGCCTGCTCGCGCTGCCGGGCCTCGGTTCCTCGCGCCTGCCCGGCGGCCGCCGCCTCGCGCTCGCCGGCGCCGTCGTCGCCCCGCCGTTCGCGGCGCTCGCAGCGCTGCTCGCGCATCACGGCACGCTGCCCCCCGCGACGAAGACCACCGCGGCCGTCGTGCTGCTGCTGGCCTTCGCGCTGGCGACGCTGTTGCGACCGCGCCGCCGCGGCGCACCGACCGCGGGTCCGTGACGACGGCACCTGGCCACGCGCGGCGCTACCATCGCCGCATGCGCTCGCTGCCGCCGCTCCGCCTGCTCTCCATCGTGCTGACCACGCTGCTCGCGAGCTTCGCCTCGGCGCAGCGAGCGGCGCCGCCGAAGCTGCCGAAGCCGGGCAAGGCGATCGAGGTCGTCTTCGTCGGCAACAGCTACACCTTCTTCCACGACCTGCCGGCGATGGTGCGGGCGCTCGGCGCGGCACAACAACCACCGCGCGAGGTCACGACGATCCTGCTGGCGCCCGGCGGCTTCACGCTCGAGGGCCACTGGAACGCCACCGGCAAGGACGCGCCGCGCACCGTGCTCGCCGACCGTCGCCCCGACTTCGTCGTGCTGCAGGAGCAGAGCCGGCGACCGCTCGACGAACCGGCGAAGATGCACGAGTTCGCCGCGCTGCTGGCGAAGTTGGTGAAGGACCGCCGGGCAGTTGCGGTGTGGTACATGACCTGGGCGCGCAAAGCCGAGCCCGAGGCGCAGGACCGACTCACCGCCGAGTACGCGAAGGTGCAGCAGGCGAACGGCGGGCTGCTGGCGCCAGTCGGTCGCGCCTTCCAGATCGCCCGACAGGACACCGAGCCGCTGACGCTGCACGCCGACGATGGCAGCCATCCGAGCCCCGCCGGCAGCTACCTCGCGGCGTGTGTGCTCTTCGCGACGATGTGTGGCGGCGACGTGATGACGTTCCCCGACAAGCTCACGCAGCGTGGCGAGGACGGCAAGGAGCATGTGCTCCTGGCGCTGCAGCCGGCCGAAGGCCAGCGCCTGCGCGCCGCGGCGAAGGCGGCCCTCGCCGATGCCAAGGCCGGCGCAGCCAAGCGCGCGGCGAAGTAACCCGGGGCCAGCCCTCAGGTCGAATCCGGGCCCTTCGCCTGGAGCCCCCGCGCCCTACCGCCACCCATCCCCCGGGGATGGGTCCAAGTGCCGACCGAGGGGGGGCCAAGTCGCCCAAGTCGACGGTGCGTGGGCTCCCGCATGATCCGCAGCTCGCCGTTCGCCGAGCGCCGGATTCCAAGCCGGGTCGGCGGCACCACGACGGCGAGGCACGAACCGCCCCCCCCAACCCGCCAGCACCTACGGCGCCGCAACCCGGCGACCTGCCCCATGTCGAGGCTCCGCCCCCGCACTCCGTTCCTGCTCAGTCTCTGCCCCCTGCTCGGGCTAGGTGGCTGCAGCGACCAGCCCACCACCTTCGGCGAGACCAAGGCGTACACCGCCCGCGAGCGCAGCGTCGACTGGAACGCCGACCACAAGACCCGACTGATGCTGCGCGACGCGGCGGGCCAGACGCCGGCGACCCCGCAAGAGAAGGTGAGCATCACGGCGAAGGTGCCCGAGGGTTGGGAGGAGCTGCCCGCGCGCCAGTTCCGCGATGCCTCGTGGCGCGTGTCGGGCAGCGAGGCCGAGTGCGCCCTGCTGGCCAGCGTGCGCGGCGGCGTGCGGGGCAACGTCGATCGCTGGTGCGAGCAGTTCGGGGCGGCGCGCCTGTCGGACAGCCAGCTCGAGAACCTGCCCAAGGCCGAGCTGCTCGGCATGCCGGCGAAGCTGGTCGAGATCGAGGGTTCCTTCCAGGGCCACAGCGGCTGGAAGCTGGTCGGGCTGATCACCGACAGCGATCCGCAGGCGACCCTCAAGTTCACCGGTCCGGGCGACACGGTGATGCAGAACCTCGACAAGTTCCTGGCCCTGGCGCGCAGCCTGAAGGTCGGTGGCGCGGTGAACCGGACGACCCCGCCCACACCGAGTGCGTCGAATGCGCCGGCCACCGGCGGCGCGGCCCCCACGGAGCAGCCCGCGACCGGCTACACCGGCGACCTGCCGGCCGGCTGGAAGCAGCTGCCGAGCCAGCCGGCGCGCTTCCGCGACGCGATCTTCGGCGTGCCCGGCGGTGATGGTGATTGCTCCCTCTGCGCGGCCGTCGGCGGCGGCGTGCGCATGAACCTCGACCGCTGGACGCAGCAGTTCGGCCTGCCGCCCATCAGCGACGACACGCTGGCCAAGGCCCCGCAGCACCCGCTGCTCGGCAAGCCGGCACGTCTCGTCGAGCTGGTCGGCACGTTCAAGGACCGCGCCGACCAGATGATGCTGGCGCTGATCACCGAGGGCAACCAGGTCAGCACGTTCAAGTTCACCGGCCCGAAGGCCGTCGTCTCGGCGGAGAAGCAGCACTTCCTCGAACTCGCCGCCTCGCTGCGCCAAGGCCAGGGAGTGGTCGAGATGCCGACAACGCCCGCCGACACGGCGCCGCAGCTGCCACCGGGCCATGGCCCGGTGACGATGCCCGTCGCGCCGGCGGCGCCGCGCTTCGAGGCCACGGTCCCGACCGGCTGGCAGCCGGTGGCGCGTTCGCGCAAGGAACTGCATCACAGCTTCGGCGCCGATGGCGAGGTCTACGTCGACGCGCTCGGCGGCGACCTGCGTCAGCTGCTCGACATCTGGCGCGGCGAGATCGGTCAGGCGCCGATCGCCGACACCGAGTTCGCGGCGCTGCCGAAGACCACGCTGCTGGGCGGCGACGCCGTGCAGCTGGACCTCACCGGCACCTTCGACAGCTCGTCCGGCAAGCACATCGACTCGGCGCGCATGCTCGTCGTCGCGCGCCGGGACGGCGACATGAACGTCTTCGTCAAGCTCGTCGGCGACGCCGCCGTGGTCGCCGCCCAGGAGCCCGCCTTCAGCACGTTCTGCAGCTCGCTGCGGAGGAAGCCATGAACGCCGCCACCGCCACCCCGTCCGCCAACCCGTCGACCACCAGGCCGACCGCGCCGGCCCCGGCGCGCTCCCCGCTGCGGCTCGTCTTCGACCTGCTCGCGTCGATGAAGCTGACCGTCGTGCTGATGGGGCTGCTCGCGCTGCTGACGCTGACCGGCACGCTGGCGCAGACCGTCGACGGCATCTACTACGTGCAGAAGCAGTACTTCGAGTCGTGGGGCCTGTGGGCGAACGTGTCGCTCGGCGACGACCTCACGGTGCCGGTGCCGCTGCCGGGCGCCGTGCCGGTGCTGGGCCTGCTGTTCGTCAACCTGCTGGTCGGCGGCATCGCCCGCATGCGTTGGCGGCAGCGCAACCTCGGCATCCTGACCGCGCACTTCGGCATCGCGCTGTTGCTGGTCGCCGGCTACGTCAAGCTCTCGGTGTCGTTCTCGGGCCACCTGTCGCTGCCCGAAGGCGCCATCGGCAGCACCATCCGCAGCTTCCAGGAATGGGAGCTGGCCCTGCTGTGGCAGGAAGGCGACCAGGTGTTCGAGCGCACCATCCCGGGCGCGACGATCGAGAACGCGACCGGGCCTTCGCCGGTGCGGCTCACCGGCGAGGGCCTGCCGTTCATGGTCGACGTCAGCTACTTCCAGGAACACTGCACGCCAGCGCTGAAGACCGCGATGTTCCAGTCGGCGACACCGGTGGTCGACGGCGTCTGTCTGGTCGGCGACCCGAAGCTGATCGGGACCTGGCCCAAGGACCGCGACAACCGGCTCGCCGGCTGCTACGTGCAGATCGTCGAGAACGGCGCGCGGGGCGCCATGGGCATGCTGTGGGCGCCCGACCTGCTGCCGACGAACGTCGCCGCGCCGCACCGGCCGTGGGCCTTCGAGGCCGGCGGCAGGAAGTGGGGCCTCGAGCTGCGGCACAAGGTCTGGAACCTGCCGTACGACCTACGCCTCGACAAGTTCCGCAAGTCGGAGCATCCGGGCACGACGATGGCACGGGACTTCAGCAGCTTCGTCACCGTGCTCGAGCCGGGGTCGATGCCGCGCGAAGCGCACATCTACATGAACGAGCCGCTGCGCAAGGACGGCTTCGTCTTCTACCAGACCAGCTTCGGCCCGGACCCGAAGCGCCCGGGCAAGTTCTATTCGACCTTCGAGGTCGCCAACAACCCGTCGGACAAGTGGCCGGAGTGGTCCTGCTACGTGATCGGCATCGGCCTGCTCGGTCACTTCATCTGGAAGCTCAGCCTCTTCATCGCCGCCGAGAACCGCCGCCGCCACGAATACGAGGTCCGCGCATGAGACTCTCCTGGATCCCCTTCCTGCTCCTGTTGTCGACCGCGTGCAGCCGCCCGGTGCCGACCGTCAACGCCGATGCCCGGCAGCGTCCGGTGGCGTGGTCGCCGGCGGCGATCGAAGCCGCGCGCTCGATCCCGCTGCAGCACGAAGGCCGCGTCAAGCCGTTCGACACGCTGGCGGCCTTCACGCTCTACCTGGTGCACGGCCGCCGCGACATGCAGTTCACCTTCGGCGGTCCCGACGCCAACTGGGACGGCAAGCCGAAGAACGTGCTGACGCCGACCGAGTGGCTGCTCGACGTCTGGTGCTTCCCCGAACAGGCCAACCAGTACCCGCTGTTCCGCATCGAGAACGCCAAGGCGCTGGACTTCCTGTTCCCCGACGAAGCCCACGCCCAACAGCAGGACTTTGTCTACGTCAGCTACCGCAAGTTGGTCGAGCCCGTCGCCCCCGACCGGCCGACGCCGATCGCGCGGCTGATGCAGCAGGTGCGCGAGTTGCGGGCCAGGCAGGCCGTCAAGGACATGGAGTACGACGAGCAGGCGCTCGTCCACCTGCACGACCAGTTCTTCACCTACAACACGCTGGTGCGCACGGTCGAGTCGCTGCACATGCCCTACCTGCTGAAGGGTGATCGGCTGCAGGCGCTGTTCGGCGGCAAGGGCCGCGCCACCTACGCCGAGGTGCTCGGCAAGGCGCGCGACGTCGCCACCCTGGCCGGCTACCTGCGATCCTTGCCTGAGGCCGAGCGCGGCACCGGCGTGATGATCGCCGACGAACTGAAGATGCTCGGTGAAGAAGAGGACTCGGGGCCGGCGCTGTTCGTGCCGCCGCCCGCGGCCGCGCCGGGTGACCACACACCCGACCACGAGAAGTGGTTCCAGCTCGGCGATCTCGCGCGGCTGGCGCTCGCCGGCCAGCTGCAGGAGAAGCAGCAGCAACAGCTCGCGGCCCTCGAAGAGGTCGCCACCGCCGAGAGCATGCCGGCGCGCGAACGCGCGATCCTGGCCTTCCGCGAGCTCGCCGTCGCCGCCGCCGGACAGCGTGGCGAGTTTGAGAAGGTCGACCTCGAAGCCAAGTACTACGCCTGGAGCCTGCACTACCACGCGCTGCACTGGTTCCTGCCGGGCTTCCTCGCCGTGGCGTTGTCGTGGGTGCTGATGCCCTTCAACCGGCGGCTGACCTCGCTCGCGGGCTGGGTGGCGTTCGCCTTCACGACCATCGGCCTCGGTTACCTCACCGCCGACCTCGTGCTGCGCTGCCTGATCACCGAGCGGCCGCCGATCAAGAACCTCTACGACACGTTCCTGTTCATCTGCGCGATCGGCGTCGCCGCCGCACTCGTCGCCGAGCTCATCACGCGGCTGCGGGTCGCGCTCGCGGTGGCACCGTTCCTCGGCGCCGTGCTGATCATGCTGGCCCGCGTCTTCGAGGTCAGCGACGGCAGCGACACCATGCGGCAGCTGCAGGCGGTGCTCGACAGCAACTACTGGCTGGCGACCCACGTCACGACCATCAACATGGGCTACGCCGCCGGCATGCTGGCGATGCTGATCGCCGACGTCTGGCTGCTGCTGCGCGCCTTCCGCGTCGCCGAGCGCAACCAGGCGTTCCTGAAGACCATCGTGCGCATGACCTACGGCGTGACCTGCTTCGGGCTCCTGTTCACGGTCGTCGGCACGATCCTCGGCGGCGTCTGGGCCAACGACTCGTGGGGTCGCTTCTGGGGCTGGGATCCGAAGGAGAACGGCGCCCTGCTGATCTGCCTCGCGCAGGTGGCGCTGCTGCACGGGCGCCTGTGCGGCTGGTTCCGCGACTTCACGTTCAGCCTGCTCGCGGGCGTGACCGGCATGCTGGTCGCGTTCTCCTGGTTCCACGTCAACCTGCTCAACGTCGGCCTGCACAGCTACGGCTTCTCGACCGGCCTGAAGTCCGCCGTGTTCACCTTCTACGGCATCCAGACGCTGCTGCTCGTCATCGGCGTCCTCGGCCACCTCGCCCGGTCCCTGTCGATCGTGCGCCGCGTCGACAACCCGGCCGGCACCGACGCCGGCGGCGCGTGGCGCCCGGGTGCTGCCTCGGCCGATCCCCGGTGAGCAGCTGCCATCACCCCAGACCTCACGCCCAACTCCAAGACAGCGGACCACCATGAACTCGCGCCTCCAAGCCGGTGCTCTCCTATTGCTCGCTGCCTGCGCCACGCCGCCGCCCGAGGGTCCGAAGGGCCCGGTGACCTTCCCGCCGCCGCCGGACCCGCCGCGCATGCTGTTCCTGCGCTCGGTCTCGAGCGGCGAAGACGTCGAACCGCGGGAGTCGTCCTGGCTCGCCAACATCGTCGTCGGCGAGGAGCAGGGGGACCAGAAGCCGATGGGCAAGCCCTGCGCGGTCAGCTTCCACGACGGCTGCTTCTTCGTCACCGACACCGAGATGCAGTGCATCTTCCGGCTCGACCTCGTGAACAAGAAGGCGGAGCCGATCGACCTGCAGGGCCGCGCCAAGGTCGTCGCCCCGATGGCGGTGCGATTCGCCCCCAACGGCAACGTCTACGTCGCCGATCGCGGCCGCAAGCAGGTGGTCGTGCTCGACGCCAACTTCCAGTGGCTGAAGGAGCTCGGCCCGTGGGAGGACAAGTCGGGCCCCACCGACCTCGCCATCTGGCAGGACCGCCTCTACGTCGTCGACGCCGGTGCCAGCTGCCTGCGTGTGCTCGACCTCGACACCGGCAAGGAACTGCAGGTGCTCGGCAAGGCCGAGAACAAGGACGAGTTCTGCCGCGGCCCGACCAACGTCGCCGTCGACGACAACGGCTTCGTCTACCTGGTCGACGCCATCTACATGCGCATCGTCGTGTGGGACAAGGACGGCAAGTTCGTGCGCCACGTCGGCAAGTCCGGCGACGCGCCCGGCTACCTCGCGCGCCCGAAGGGCGTCACCTACGCCGACCAGATGCTGTGGATCTGCGACAACGCCTTCAACAACTGCCAGATCCTCGACCTCGATGGCCGGCCGCTGATGTTCTTCGGCGGCGCCGGTGACACCCCGGGCTGCATGTCGCACCCGCGCATGGTGTCGGTGTTCCGCGAGGGGCTCGATCAGTTCCGCGCCGAGCTCGCGCAGGACCCGGACTTCGTCGCCGAGCGCCTGGTCGTCGTGACCAACCTCTGGGGCAAGAAGATCAACTTCTACGCCTTCGGGAAGTCGAAGTCGGCGCACTTCCACTACGAGGACGTGCCGCTGCCGGCGCAGCCGACGACACCGCCGGAGCCTGCACCGGCGCCGGCCGACGCGCCGAAGTGACCCCCGCGCGCACACCACCGCCCAAGGCAGGATGAGCGCCTCCCCCATCGCCGCCGACGCCATCGACCGCCGCCAACTCCGGCTCGCGGACGCGGCGACCATGGCCCAGGACCAGCGCGACCAAGCGGGCTACCTGCTGGCGAACATCCGCTGGATGGTGCGGCTGCGCTGGTTCGCGATCACCGGCATCGGCGGCGCCCTGCTGGCGGCGAACCTGGTCGCCTGGAGCTTCACGCTGGCCAGACCCGTGGCCACCGCCGCGGCGCTGGCCGCGAGCAACCTCGCCGTCTGGCTGCGTTACCGCCGCCCGCTCGGCCTCGCCGACCCGGCCGCGCTGCGACGGCAGATCGCGCTGCACATGCACATCGACCTCGCCGCGCTGGCGTTGGTGGTGCACTGGACCGGCGGGGTGGGCAATCCGTTCGTCGTCTTCTTCATCTTCCCGGTCGCGACCGCGGCGATCCTGCTGACGACCGCCGCGGCGGTGCTGGTTGCCAGCCACCCCCACCAGACCGTCTACGCGAAGGTCGTCTT